>JBHJOJ010000206.1:0-4466 GCA_050329835.1 Kineosporiaceae bacterium
GGGCGACGGCCACGACGTTGTCACGGAACTCGCGGGGAAACGCCTTCGGCATGACAGCATCCTCTCAGTGAGAACAAGATCCTCACAGTAGGAGTGTCAACCGGACCCTGGGCAGTCCCGCTGGCGTGCCAGCGGCTGCTCGACCCGCAGCAGTCGCACCTGCTGCTCGTCCACACCGCCGTCCCGGGCAGCGAGAGCTACGAGAAGCTGCAGCTGCTCGCGACGATCGCGGCGCAGGAGATGGCCCGGCCCAGCGGGTCACAACGGAACGCGCCGTCCCCGGACGGTCCCGGCACGAGGAGGAGATCCTGCACACGGATGCACTGGACCGACTCGAGCGGCTCGTCGAACGCCATTCCGCAGCTGACGGTCCCCGCACCGCCGTGGACCGGCAGTACCTGGTGCGCCACGACCAGCCGCTGGCTGCGGACGACATGCAGTACACGCTGATGGTCTGTCTCGTCCTGCGGGGGGCGAAGCGGGCGGACGTCGGAGGGCGCGCCGAGGTCGTCCGCCGCGGTCAGGTCTTCCTCAGCCTGGTGGACGTGCCCGTGACCGCCTCGATCGAGGCCCCCTACCGCTCGGTGGCGGTCGTGCTCGACGAGGAGGTGGTGGCGTCGTGGCTGCCGGACGTCGACCCCGGGTGGCAGCCCGGCACCGGTGCCTTCCATACAGCGCCGGCGGACACGGGGCTGGTCGGGGCGTTCGAGCGCTGGGTGGCCCTGCTCGACGAGCCACAGCACATCCCGGCCCTCGCCCGCCGAACGGAGGAGGAGATCACCTACCGCCTGCTCACCGGTGAGCTGGGCGGGGCGCTGCGGTCCGGCCTGTCGATCGGCCCCGTGGCGCAGGTACGACGGGCGACTCGGTACCTCACCGAGCGCACCGCCCGGGCCGTGAGCGTCCAGGACCTGGCGGAGGAGGCGCGGATGAGCGTGCCGTCGCTGCACCGCCACTTCAAGGCGGTGACCGGGCTGACGCCTGTGCAGTTCCACCGCCGGCTGCGGCTGCAGAAGGCACGACAGCTGCTCGTCGCCGGCGCGCACAGCGCGGCGGCCGCCGCGCACGCGGTCGGGTACGCCAGCGCCTCGCAGTTCAGCCGGGACTACACCCGGCACTACGGGTCGCCACCCGCGCGTGATGCCGCGCGGCTGCGCGCTCTCGCGCCACCGTCGTCCGCTGTGAGCGGATCGGGCAACGAGCCGAGACGACTGCCCCACGACATCGCGGCGACGCGTTCCTAGCGTCGGTGCCAGCGGGTCCGCGGAGACCCGCGAGCACCCGACGACCACGGAGCAGCGCATGACCGGACCACAGCAGGTCGACCTCTTCTTTTCCTACCGCGTCACCGAGGGGAAGGAGGCCTTGTTCGAGCAGTACCTGGCGAAGGTGCTGCCGGTGACCGAGCAGGAGGAGCCCTACGTACTGGAGTACCACCTGTTCCGCAATGCGGACGGGACGGTGTTCCAGCACGAGCGCTACGCCGACGAGGCCGCCATCCGCGACCACCTGCGGGTCACCGCAGACGGCCAGGCCGACTGGGCCGCCGCGACCGAGCTGCTCGAGATCCGGATGGTCGGCCCCCTCAGCCAGGCGTTCCTCGACGAGTTCTCCGTGCCGGCCTCCGCGCAGTTCCGGCGCTTCCGCGAGGTCGCACGCTGAGAGTGCCCGGGCCTCGGCGCACGCCGCGGAGGAGATTGCTGACCAGGGCCTGCGTGAAGGCGGTGTCCAGCGGCTGGTCCGGCAGCAGGAGTCGGTGGTAGCACGCACCCCACAGCTGGTCGACGAGCACCTCGGGGTCGACGTCGGCGCGCAACTGCCCGCTCCGACGCGCGGACTCGAAGCGCTCGACCGCGAGCGCGCGTTGCGGGCGGCTGTACCGCTGGGAATAGGCGGTGGCCAGTGCCGGGTCCGACTGCACCGCCCCGATGAGCGCGCGGATCATCTCATTCATTCAGGGCCGTCGTCCTCGGAGACAGGAGGTGGAGGACGAGTTCGACCCCCGGCGCGCGGGCCACAATCGACTCCATGTCGTCGAAGCTGTCGATCGCGTCCGAGGACTCCGTGCTCTCCATCGCCAGCCGGGGCTCGGTGTTGAGCATCGGCTCGGTCGGCAGCGCGCTCAGCATCGGCTCGATCGGGTCGGTGGCCTCCGTGCTCAGCGTGGGGTCGGCGGCCTCCGCCGCGTCGGCGCTCTCATGGGCGGCCGTCGGGTCGGTCATGTCGTCGGCCGCGGCCGGCCGGCTCATGGGGTCCCGGCCCGGCCGGCGCGAGGTCGCGGGGACGGTGGTGGCGCTCGCCGCTCTCGCCGCCGTGCTCGTGGTCGCGGCGAGGCCCGTCCGGCCCGGGCGCCACCTCGAATGATCACGATTTGCGGAGCCTTCCGCAGGAGACGAACCCTGTGGATCATGCGTAGCCCTCCGCTAACAGCGATCATGAAGGGCAGGCGCGGGGCGTGTGTCCGTGCCGCCGACGCCGGGATGTGACCACCGGGGTCACCCACCTCCCGGGCCGGCGGGGCGCTCGACGAACACGAGGTCGGCGTGGATCGCACGCGGCGACGGCGGGCGGCCGTCGTGACGGTAGAAGTCGGCCTCGGCGGCGACGTCGACGACCGGGCGGCCGCGGTCGTCGACGTGCACCTCCGACACCGCCCGCAGGTCGTACACGTAGGCGTGCGCCTGCAGCACCACCACCCGCTCGCCCGTCAGCGGCCCGGTGTGGTCACGCGCCGGGAGCGCCCGGCGCGCGGGCGGCGGCTCGACCGGCACCACCAGGGACCCGTCGGAGCTGACGGCCGGGGTGACGGGCTCGGTCCGCACCCCCCCGACGGTACGCCCGACCAGCCCTGACGCGTCGCTGTCCACAGGTCCGACTTCCAGCCGGCCTCAGCCGCCGGACTCGGGCACCGCCGGGCGGGTGATGCTCACCAGCCGCGACGACCAGTACTCGCTCTCGAGGACGTCGGGGACGTGCTCGACGGTCTTGCCCTTCCGGGGCGCGTGCACCATGCCGCCGCGACCGTCGTACAGCCCGTCGTGCGACACGACCCGCCCGCCCCTGGTCGCGAACGACAGGATGTCGCCGGCCTGCGCCTGCTCGATCGACACCGGGGTCGTGATGGCGGCGATCTGCCGGGACGAGTGCGGCAGCTCCACGCCGGCGGCCTGGTACCAGGCGTGGAGGATGAGGCCGGAGCAGTCGAAGCCGACGGTGCCCGCGCCCGGGCCGATGCCCAGCGACGGCCCGGTCCGGGTGCCGCCGCCCCACGAGTACGGGGTGCCGATCCAGGACGCGGCGATGTTGACCGCCACCTCGCCGGCGTCCGCACCGGCCAGCGGGGTGAACCCGGCGGGGACCGCGCGGTCCTCGCACGGGTCGGCCGCACCGCCCGCCGCGGCGGGGCCGCTGGGCCCGGGCAGCGGCGCGCCGAGCGAGGGGGCCCCCGGTCCCGGTGCCGTCGCCTCGCCGGGGGAGCGCAGGACGGCGGCGAGGATCTCGTCCGCCAGGGACTCCCACTTCGCGTAGGCGGTGGGGAACGCCGAGCGCTGGACCCGCTGCGCCGCCACCGTGATCGGCAGCGACTCCCAACCGGGGACGTCGACGAGGGCGTCGAAGAACTTGCCGGCCGCCGTGGGCGGGTCCATGAGCTCGTCCAGCGAGCCCCACCACGGGTACTGCTGCTGGAAGACGTTGACGCTGCCGTGGTCGCGGCCCACGGCGTCGTGCGGGTAGCGCAGGGACCGGTCGACGTCGCGCTGGTCGGGGCGCAGCTCCCCGGTGCCGTCGTTGGCGTAGTTGCGGAACATCGACTCCTGCGCGGCGACCGCCAGAGCCACCCGCAACGCCTGGGTGGGCAGCTCCCGCTCCAGCCCGACCTCGACGATCGTCACGGCGTGGGCGACCTGGACCTCGTCGAGGCCGGCGACCGTGACCCGGGACGGGTCCGTCGTGACGACGCGGCACTCGCCCCGCTGGTCGGCCTCGTCGGTCTCGACCGACGCCCCCGCGAGGGTGACCGCGACCACGGTGACGACCAGCAGGACCGCGACGACCGGCAGCCCGAGCAGGGCCACCCAGCCGCGCCGCCCGCTCACGCCTGCCCCCCGGCCCCGGCCGCCGGCACGGTCGGCAGGATCTCGTCGACCAGCCAGCGCCCCTCCTCGCCCAGCACGAGGACGACGGCCAGCGCCGTGCCGTCGGCCAGCTCGACGTCCACCAGTGCCCGCCCGTCGGACTCCACCCGCAGCCGGGACCGCTCGACGGCCGCGGCCGGCACCAGGTCCGGGTCGATGGTGGCCGACTGCTCCAGCCAGGCGGGGGTCGCGAGCGGGGCCAGCGCGGCCGCCCGGTCGTCCGGGTCCGGCGTCTGCCACGCCGCCACGGCGGCCGTCGCCGACCCCGCGAGCTCGGCGGCCGGGTCGGATCCCGCGGCCGGACCCCCGCCCGTCGCGGGGGCGGTGCCG
>JBHJOJ010000207.1:0-20851 GCA_050329835.1 Kineosporiaceae bacterium
GGCGTCCGCGGGCCCCCCGTGGGGCGGCGCCGTCGCGGTCGCGGCGGCTCTCGCGGCGGTCCTCGTGGTGGGCGGCGGCGCGGTGTCCCGAGCGGCCGGCGACTCGGCGGTGGGGACCGTGGTCGCGATGGCGGCCCTGCCGCCGGCGACCTGGGCGGCCGCTCGCAGCGTCACCGACCCGGCCGCCCTGGTGCCGTCCGGACCGGCGGCCCTCCTCCTGGCCGGAGGCGCCCTCGCCCTGACCGCCGTGGTCGCCGCGGTCGCCGTCGGCGACGGGTGGGCTCCCTTCCTCGCTGTCGTGGTCGTCGGGGGCACCGCCACCGTCACCGGCCTGGTGGCACTGGTGTGGCGGGTGCCCGCGGTCGACGTCGCGGCCACGACCGCCGTGCTGGCCCTCCTGGTGGTGCCGGGCCTGCCGATGCTCTCCGTCCGGCTGGCGCGCCTGCCGTGGCCGGCCATCCCGGTCGACATGGCCGAGTTCCGCCGGGACGAGACGGTGACGACCGGGGAGGAGATGCTCGTCGTCGCCCGACGGACCCAGGGCATGCTGACCGCCCTGGTGGTGGCGGTCGTCGCCATCCAGGTCCCGTGCCTGGTGGTGCTCGTCGCGGCCGGCGACACGTGGCCGGTCGTGCTGGCCACGGTGCTGGGCCTGGCGCTGGCGTTGCGGGCGCGGCAGCTGCTGGGGGTCGTGGCGCGCCTGGCGCTCCTGGTGGCCGGACTGGCGACGCTCGGCGCGGTCGCCGGGGGGCTGCTGGCGGGCGGAGAGCACTGGTGGCGGGTGGCGGCGGCGCCGGCGACGGTGCTGGTCGCTGCGGCGATCATCGGTTACGCGCTGACGGTGCCTCGCCGGGCGGCCTCACCCCACGCCGGCCGGCTCCTCGACGTCACCGAGTTCCTGGCCGTGGCCGCGCTGCTGCCGTTGCTGGGCGTCGTCCTCGGCCTGTACGCCCGGGCGCGCGGGTGGGGCGGCTGAGCGAACCGGCACCCCGGTCGAGGCCACGACGAGCTGGCTCTCGGCCCCGGTGAGGCCGAGGTCCACCACCGTCAGCCGGCCGGCGGCGGCCACGGCGACCTGCTCGTCCCCCAGCTCGGTCAGCTGCCGGTCGCTGCCGCCGGCCAGACCGAGGAACGGCGTGGCGGCGATCGCCTCCCGCCGGGTGAGGCGTCGCATGAGGACCGTCCCCACGGCCCTCGCGGCCGGCAGGGTCCGCAGGGACAGCTCGGGGACCACGGAGATCACGCACTGCCACGGCCGGCCCGTGATCCGGGGCGGGTCGGCCCGGTCCGGGAGGTCGACGACCACGAGGTGCGGCCGGTCGGGGCGGGGAGCCGCGGTGGGCAGGCTCGCCGTCTCGGGCGAGAAGATCCCCACGACCTCGGCGTCGTCGACGCCGAGCCGTCGCAGCGGGAGCCAGCGCTCGGCGCGGGTGGACACCACGCTGACCCGGGCCCCGACCGCCAGCGCTCGGAACCCGATCACCATGACCACGCGGGGGTCCAGCACGGCGGCCAGGGCGCTCGGGCGGTCGAGGAACAGCTCCAGCGGCACGGGGCCGCCGGCGGGGCCCCGGCCGAGGACCAGCCCGCCACGGGTGAGCGGCAGGCGGAGCCCGTCGGCCCAGGGCGGGGAGCCCGCCCTGGGCGGGCCGTCGGGCGGGCGGGACGGGTGCCTCGCCCGGACGGCCGGCAGCGTCCCCACGGTCCCCGGACCGTGGGCGCCGTCGAGACGGCGGATCCGCGCGCGTCCGGCGAGGGTGGTCCGCGCGATGGCGGCGTGGACCGCATCGAGGTCCTCCGCGAGGCACAGCACGCGTAGGACGGCGGCCGGCTCCCCGCCCCGCTGGCGCGAGAGCGACACGACGTCGAGCACGCCGGGCAGCGAGGACAGCCGGGAGAGCAGCGCCGTCGGGTCCGGTCCCCAGCCGTGGACGCCGTAGCAGACCTGCACGCCGTCGCGACCGTGGTCGACACCCCGCCAGGTCTCGACGGCGGGCCCGGGGGCGACGCCCAGGCCCGCGCCGACCGCGGCCCGGACGTCCTCCGGCCCCAGCACCCGGGCCCTGGCCACGTCGCCCAGGTCGGCTGCCAGACGGGCTGTCGCGGCCGCGATCGCCCGCCGGGCACCCGGGTCCCCTCCGCCGCGGTCCGTCACGGCGCGCGGCGAGCGCGCCGGTTCCAGCCGCAGGCCCACGAGCAGCGAGCGCTGGGCAACCACGCCGTCCGAGACCTCGCGGTAGGAGGTGGCGACCGGGGAGCGGGGGTCGACCCGGGGCGAGGGGGCCGGCAGCACGCGGAGGAGGACGTGGACCGCGGCCGGCCGCACGTCACCGATCTCCAGCGCGGCCAGCAGCCGGCCGAGGGGCACCGTGGCCGGGCCCGGCGCGGTCGTCCAGTCGTCGCCGGGAGGTTCCAGCGCCAGCAACGACGTCCACGACGCGGCGTCCCGCACCAGACCGAAGCGGGTCCCGGCCCGGTCGACGTGGGTCTCGACGGCGAGTGCCGCGGCCGGGTCGCCCAGCAGGCGCAGGGTGGCGTCGCGACCTGCCCGGCGGCGTCGGCCCAGGAAGGCCAGGAGGACCGCCGACCACGCCGAGAGCGGGCGGCCGCGCGCCCGCCCGAGCAGCACGGCCCCCGTCAGCACGGCCAGCACGAGCACCGGGCCGCGCCACCACCAGGAGCCCGGCCACGCCAGGACCACGAGGAGGACGACTGCCTCGACCACGACGACGCGGACCATGACGACGCGGACGAGGCCGGCGGGGACCGGGGCAGGGCGCCGCATCGAACCTCCGGGCACGCCCGGCGACGACGACGGCTCCGGTGCCCGACCCCGGCCGCCCGTTCGCTGCCGGGGCGGACGCCCGCTCGTCGCGAGGCGTCGGCGACAGTACCGTACGGACCGGTCGGAGGGATCGAACGGAACGTGTCGGACGCCGCGGCTCGGCGTGAGCGCGGTGTCCCCTGACCCGGGAGGACGTCATGTGGTCCCGCCGCGACCAGATCCAGGCCTACCAGTTCGTCCGCCGGCGGACGGTGTCGGCGGTGCTGGTGGGGGACGCCAACCACGCCGTCTCGCCGACTCGCCGGCCCACCGTCGCCCTGATCACGGGCATCGTGGTCCTCGTCCTGGTGGTCGTCGGGTTCGCCCTCTACGGCGTGCTGCGACCGGGCGGGTCGACGGCCTGGCGGACCGACGGCGCCATCGTGCAGGAACGCGAGTCCGGGGCCCGCTTCGTGCTGTCCGACGACGGGGCCCTCCACCCCGTGCCCAACTACGCCTCCGCCCGGCTGCTGGTCGGGGACGCGGGCCGCCTGGTCCGGGTCTCCCGCACCTCTCTCGCGGGAGTGGGGCGCGGCCCGGCCCTCGGGATCCCCGGGGCCCCCGACGCCCTCCCCCCCGCGGCTCGCCTGCTGTCCGACCCGTGGACGGTGTGCTCCTCACGAGCCGTCGACGCCGGCCCCGGGGAACCTGCCGTCCTCGGGATCGTCGTGGGGCCGCCCTCGGACACCCGGCGAGTGGTGCTGGGGCCCGGAGCGGCCGTGGTCGCCGAGACCGGCCCCGAGGTGTACGTGATCACCGATGGGCGCCGGTTCCGGGTGAGGTCGGACGAACCGGACGCCGTCCTGCTCGGCCTCGGACTCGGTCAGGCACCGCGGGTCGTGGTCGACCGGGCGTGGCTCGCGACGGTCCCCGCGGGACCCGACCTGGGCTACCTCGAGATCACCCGCAGGGGTGAGGCGAGCCCTGCGCTGCCCGGGGTGGCCGCCCGCGTCGGGCAGGTGTTCGCCCTGCGCACCGCCGGATCGACCGGCGAGCAGTTCTTCGTCCTGCTGGTCGACGGCCTCGCCCCGATCGCCACGACCCAGGCGCGGCTGATCCTGGCCGACCCCCGCACGGTCGGGGTCTACCCCGAGGGCCGGGTCGCCGCCCTGGACCTCCCGCCGGCGGCGCTGGCGGCGGGGCAGCCGTCGGCCACCGACCTGGACCCCGACCAGTACCCCGCCACCGCCCCGGAGGCGCTGACCTTCACCCCCGGCGAGGACGTCGTCCTGTGCTCCCGCTCGCAGGGGTTCCGGGCCGGGCTGCCGGCGGTGGAGCTGACCCTGTCGTTCGCCGTGCCTGCTCCGAGCGGCGTCCGGCCGCTCACGACGGCGGTCCCGGGCGGATCGTCCGCGGAGGTCTACGTCCCGGTCGGGTCCGGGGCGCTGGTCCGGTCGGTCTCGGCCGAGGGCGTCACCGCGGGCGCCGTCCACCTCGTGACGGACGAGGGCCGGCGCTACGCCGTGCCCGACGCGGAGTCGCGGGCCGCGCTCGGCCTGGAGGGGGTCACGCCGACCGAGATGCCGCCGCAGTTCGTCGAGCTGTTGCCGGCGGGTCCGACGCTGGACCGGGCGGCCGCCGGCCGCGCCCTCACGGAGGCCGGATCGACCGGAGCGGCCGGGTCGGGCTGACGGGTGTGGGTCGTTCGGCGGACCCCCGTGAGGCACTTCCGCGGTGTGGCGGCCCGCCGCGACCCTCCTACGGTGACCCGAACCGGGCGACGCGGGTACCGACCGGCCCCCCGAGTGCCCTGACGGTCACGGAGGACACGATGAACAGCGAGCAGGCGATGAGCATCCGGCCGCGACAGGCCCTGGAGATCGTCGAGAGCTGCATCGACCTGCTGGGTCAGATCATGTACGAGCGGACCGCGCTGATGGCCCTCGTGTGCCCGCCCACCGCGTGGAGCCAGCTCGGGTCGACGGCCGCCACCGCGACCCAGCACTGGATGCAGCAGGTGAACCAGGCGCTGCTCACGCTCATCCAGTTCCACGAGCTGCTCCAGAAACTGATCAAGGACGCCGCCGACCGCTACCAGAACCAGGACCAGGACACCGAGCAGGAGTACCGGGGCCTGCAGGACGGCCTGCCCTGCTGAGTCACGCCCGGCCCCGCCCCCGGGCGGTACGTCCGAACGGAAGAAGGCTCGACCGACCATGAGCACTCCCTACGCCCCGCCCCCTTACCCGGCTCTCGCGTACGGCTCCGGCGGCGGGCTGCTGTCCCTGCAGACGGCGGTCGCCGGCGGTGACCCGAACCTGATCCGCTGGTACGCCCAGCAGATCGTCACCCACTCGAAGAAGCTGATCGAACTCGTCGCCGAGCTGGAGCGGAAGAAGAAGGAGCTCGAGGAGGTCTGGCCGGAGGGTCGTGGCAGGGACCAGGCGGCCGAGAAGGTCGCGGCGGGGATCGAGTCGTTCCTCAAGGCCATCCAGCCGCTGATCGCCGGGGCCGGGACCGTCGCCGGGACGGGCGAGGTGGTCCAGGCGAGCCAGAACGGGATGAACGGCCTCGCCGGTATCGAGCAACTGGTGGCGGGCCTGCTGTCCAACCCGTGGACCCACTCGCAGGGCGTGGCCACCGCCGGCGCGACGGTGGGGATGCTGTCTCAGCTCTTCACCGGACTGGGCACCGTGTTCACCGCTCTCGGCCAGACCCAGCTGGGTCAGTTCCTGACCCAGCTCGGGACGGTGACGGGCGCCGTCCAGCAGCTCATCACCTCCGCCGACGGGTCGGGCAGCGGGACGACCAGCCCGACACCGGCGACCGCCTCGACCACGCCCTACGCCACCACCCCGACGGCGACCACTCCTGACGCCACCAACCCCTACGGCACCAACCCCTACGCCGGCACCGCCACCGACCCGTACGGCACCAACCCCTACGGCACGCCGACCGGCTACCCCTCGGCCTACGCGACCGGCCCCGACGGGCTGCCCTACGGGTACGCCATCGACCCGGCCACGGGATCCGTCATGGCCAGCGGGTACCACCCGACCACGGGGCAGCCGTACGGGTCCGGCGAGCTGGGTGAGTGGGTGCCGGTCGACCTGGCGTCGGACTCCGGGGGCGGGTCCGGTGGATCGGGTTCCGGGTCCGGGGACGGCGGCTCCGGGGAGGCCAACGGCGGCGGGTCCGGGGACAGCGCCTCCACCGGCGGGGACGACCCGACGGTCGTGACGGTGAGCAGTGCCGGCGAGTCGGTGACCTTCGAGGTCGCCGCGACCGATCCGACCACCATCACCGCCGAGGTGGGGGCGGACGACTCGCCCACCGAGGTGTCGATCACCGTGACGCCTGCCTAGTGCCCGGGCGCCGGCCGTCCGGAGGCCTGCGGATCGCCGTGGTGGCCGTGATCGCGGTGGTCCTCACGGTCACCGCCGTCGTGGTCCCGGCGGCCACGGCCGTCCCGGCCCGGGCCGGGACGGCCGCCGACCCGGGCGAGCCCCCGGACGGCTGCCTCACCTCCTCGACCGTCTACGACGAGGCCCAGCCGTGGGCCCTGCGCCGGCTGGCCGCCCAGCGCTCGTGGCCGCTGGCACGCGGCTACGGCGTCCTGGTCGCCGTGGTCGGGAGCGGGATCGACGCCCGCCACGCCCAGTTCGCCCCCGGGCAGGTGCTGCCGGGACGCAGCCTCCTCCCCGGTGGGGGGCCGGCGGACAGCGACTGCGACGGCAGCGGCACCTTCGTCGCGGGTCTCGTGGCGGCCCGACCCCATCCCGACACCTCCGTGGCCGGCCTGGCCCCCGACGCTCGCCTGCTCCCGGTGCGAGTCCACCAGACCGTCGAGGGCTCCGACGACCCCGCCGATCCCGACCTGGTCGCCGCGGGCATCGAGTACGCCCGGGACGAGGGCGCGGAGGTGATCGTCGTCTACCGACCGGCAGCAGGCCCGTCCGACCGGCTCGGCGCGGCCGTGCGCAGCGCCCAGGAGGCCGGGGCGGTCGTGGTCGCCGGGGGCGCCTCGGACACGACCGGTGCGGGAGGCGACCCGTATCCCTGCGCCGTCCCCGAGGCCGTCGCCGTCGCGGCCGTCGACGGCGACGACGCGGTCGTCCCGGGATCGTGCAGCGGACCCGCGGTCGACCTGGCCGCACCCGGCGCCGGCCTGGTGAGCACCTCCGCCGGGTCGGCCGGTGCGGTCGGGCACGTCACCGTCGACGCCGGCGCGCCCGGGTACGCCGCCGGCTACGTCGGGGGTGCCCTCGCGCTCGTGCTGAGCTACGAGCCGGGCCTCACCGGCAGCGCCGCCGCCCGACGGCTCGAGGAGACGGCGGACGGTCCCGCCACCGGGGACCGCGACGACGAGCGCGGGTGGGGTGTGGTCAGTCCGTACGCCGCGCTGTCGGCTCCCGTCCGGGCCGATGCCCCGGCGGGCACGTCGCCCGCCGGGACCGCGTTCCGGCCCTACCGGGCGCCGCAGTCACCGACCGACGCCGCTCCGATCGCGGCGGGCGTGTCCCTGGCGGGGGCGGCGGCCCTCGTCCTTCTCGGGGCGGTGACGGCACGTGCCGGGCGGCGCCGCGGCTGGCGACCGGGACGGCGGGCCGCTCCGGAGGCCGTCAGGTGATCGCACCGTCCCGCCGGCCTCGATGACGTCCTCACGCGGCGACGGCCCGTCGTGACGGCCGCCGCTCAGACGGTGACGGCCTCGGCGCGGCCGACGATCAGCCCGCCGCTGCCCGGCGCCAGGTCGACCCGGACGGTGTCGCCGTCGCGGACCTCTCCCGCCAGCAGTTCCCGGGCGAGGCGGTCGCCGATCTCGCGCTGCACCAGCCGGCGCAGCGGGCGGGCGCCGTAGGCAGGGTCGTAGCCCTGCAGGCCCAGCCACTCCTTCGCCGCATCCGTCACGTCCAGTGTGAGCCGACGCTCGGACAGCCGGGCCGCCAGCGCCGCGACGTGCAGGTCGACGATCCGGGCCAGGTCCTCCAGCCCCAGGGCGTCGAACAGCACGACCTCGTCCAGGCGGTTGAGGAACTCCGGCTTGAAGGCCGCCCGCACCGCGCCGAGCACCGCCTCCCGCTTCGCCTCGTCGGACATCGCCGGGTCGATGAGGTATGCCGAGCCGAGGTTCGAGGTCAGCACGAGGATCGTGTTCCGGAAGTCCACGGTGCGGCCCTGGCCGTCGGTGAGCCGGCCGTCGTCGAGCACCTGGAGCAGGACGTCGAAGACCTCGGGATGCGCCTTCTCGATCTCGTCGAGCAGGATCACCGAGTACGGCCGCCGCCGGACCGCCTCGGTCAGCTGGCCACCGGACTCGTAGCCGACGTACCCGGGCGGGGCGCCGATGAGCCGGGCGACGGAGTGCTTCTCGCCGTACTCGCTCATGTCGATGCGGACCATGGCGCGCTCGTCGTCGAACAGGAAGTCGGCCAGCGACTTGGCCAGCTCGGTCTTGCCGACGCCGGTCGGGCCGAGGAAGAGGAACGACCCGGTCGGCCGGTCGGGGTCGGAGACGCCGGCCCGGGCGCGGCGCACCGCGTCGGACACCGCCCTGACCGCGGCCTGCTGGCCGATGAGCCGGCGGCCGATGACCTCCTCCATCCGCAGCAGCTTCTCGGTCTGGCCCTCGAGCAGGCGCCCGACCGGGATGCCCGTCCACGCCGAGACCACCTCGGCGATGTCGTCCGGGCCGACCTGGTCGCCGACCATCTGCTCGCCCACCGCCGCCTCGGCCTCGGCGTGGCCGGCGGCGGCCAGCTCCTTCTCGGCGACCGGGATCTCGCCGTAGAGCAGGCGGGAGGCGGTCTCGAGGTCGCCGTCGCGCTGGGCCCGCTCGGCCTGGGCGCGCATCTCGTCGATCCGGGCCTTGAGCTCGCCGACCCGGTTGAGCCCGGCGCGCTCGGCCTCCCAGCGCGCGGTGAGGGCGGTGAGCTGCTCGGTCCGGTCGGCCAGGTCGGCCCGCAGCCGCTCCAGGCGCTCCCGGCTCGCCGGGTCGTCCTCCTTGGCCAGCGCCAGCTCCTCCATCCGCAGCCGGTCGACGGCGCGCCGCAGCTGGTCGATCTCGACCGGCGAGGAGTCGATCTCCATCCGCAGCCGCGACGCCGCCTCGTCCACGAGGTCGATCGCCTTGTCCGGCAGCCGGCGGCCCGGGATGTAGCGGTGGGACAACGTGGCCGCCCCGACCAGCGCGGAGTCGGCGATGGCGACCTTGTGGTGGGCCTCGTACCGCTCCTTGAGACCCCGCAGGATGGCGATCGTGTCCTCGACGCTCGGCTCGCCGACGAGGACCTGCTGGAAGCGGCGCTCCAGGGCCGGGTCCTTCTCGATCCGCTCCCGGTACTCGTCGAGCGTGGTGGCCCCGACCATGCGCAGCGCGCCCCGGGCCAGCAGCGGCTTCAGCATGTTGCCGGCGTCCATGGCACCCTCGGCCGCGCCGGCCCCGACGACGGTGTGCAGCTCGTCGATGAAGGTGACGACCTGACCGTCCGAGGCCTCGATGTCGGCGAGAACGGCCTTGAGCCGCTCCTCGAACTCGCCGCGGTACTTCGCGCCGGCGACCATGCTCGCCAGGTCGAGGGCGACCAGGCGCTTGTCGCGCAGCGACTCCGGGACGTCGCCGGCGACGATCCGCTGGGCCAGGCCCTCGACGACCGCGGTCTTGCCGACGCCGGGCTCGCCGATGAGGACGGGGTTGTTCTTCGTCCGGCGGGACAGGACCTGGACGACCCGGCGGATCTCGGCGTCGCGGCCGATGACGGGGTCGAGCCCGCCGTCCCGGGCGTCGGCGGTGAGGTCGCGGCCGTACCGCTCGAGGGCGTTGTAGGTGCCCTCGGGGTCGGGGCCGGTCACCTTGGCGCTGCCGCGGACCTGCGGCAGGGCGGCGAGCAGGGCGTCGCGGGAGGCTCCCAGTTCCCGCAGCGCCGAGCCGGTGGCGCCCGTGTCGGCGGCCAGGCCGAGGAGCAGGTGCTCGGTCGAGACGTGGGAGTCGTCGAGGCCGCGAGCCTCGTCGCCGGCCGCCCCCAGCACGGTGGTGGTGGCGCGGGAGGCGCGCGGCTCGGACACGGTGCCCCCGCTGGCCGACGGCATGGCGTCGAGCAGGGCGCCGAAGCGGGAGGCCACCGCGTCCGGGTCGGCGCCGACGGCCGCGAGCAGCGACCGCGGCACCCCGGTGCGGTCGGCGAGCAGGGCGGCGAGCAGGTGGGCGGGCTCGACGGTCGGGTGACCGGAGCGCCCGGCGGACTGGATCGCCTCGCCGAGCGCCTGCTGGCCCCGGGTGGTGAGCTTGAGGTCCACGACACTCCCTCGGTGAGCATGAGTCGACGTGACTGAATTCTCAGAGTTGAGTCGGGTCCAGTCAAGTCATGGTCCCCGTCGTCAGGGATCGCCGCCGTGACGCCGCAGGTAGCGGCCGAAGTGGGGCACGGTGAAGGCGATCCGCCCGCGCTCGCCCGAGTAGACGAGCCCCTTCTTGATGAGGCCGTCGCGAGCCGGCGACAGCGACTGCGGCCGGCGGCCCAGCAGCTCGGCGACCGCGGACGTCGCGACGTCCTCGACCCCGGTCGCCGCCACACCGTCGGCGCCGTCGGCGTCGGCGGTCAGGTCGGCCATCGCCCGCAGGTACTCCCGCTCGGCGGGCGTCGCGCGCTCGAACCGGCTGCCGAAGAAGCCGAGGGCGAGTTCGCCCTCGGCGGCGGGCCCCGCCATCCGGGCGTCCTCGTCCGTGATCGGTGAGCGCGGCGCGACGTCCCAGGCGACCTTGCCGTAGGCCTGGACGAAGTACGGGTAGCCCGCCGTCATGGCGTAGAGGGCGTCGAGGGCCTCGGCCGTGAAGTCCGCGCCCTCGTCGAGCGCCGGCGCCCGGAGCGCCTGCTCGCACGCCTCGCGGTCCAGGCGGTCGATCCGGGAGTAGCCGAAGAGGCGCTCGCTGTACGACCTCGACGCCGACAGCACGGTGGGCAGGTGCGGCAGCCCGGCACCGACGACCACGAGGGGCAGCCCGGTCTGGCTGATCTCGTGGGCGGCCGCGCACAGGGCGCTCACGTCGGCGGGGCGCAGGTCCTGCATCTCGTCGAGGAAGACGGCCACGCCGCGGCCGGTGTCCGCCGCGAGCCCGCCCACGTCGCCGAACACCTCGACGAGGTCGATCTCGATGTCGCCGGAGTCCGCTCGGCCGGGCACGGAGGCCACGTCGATGCCCGGCTGCCACCGCTGACTCAGCGAGGGCGACCGGTCCCCGTCGTCGCGGCTGACGAAGGACTTGAGGACCCCCAGGACATGATCGCTGCCGCGGCCCTTGCCCAGTTCGCGGACCGCGACGTGCAGGGCCGCCGCGAGCGGCCGGCGCAGCCGCTGCTCGGGTCGCGCCTCGAGCTTGCCGGTGCCCCACGAGCGCCGGACGGCGGCCGAGCGCAGGGCGTTGAGGAGGACGGTCTTGCCGACGCCCCTCAGGCCCGTGAGCACGACACTGCGCTGCGGGCGTCCCCGGGCTATCCGCTCGAGGACGACGTCGAACGCCGCGAGGTGGGCGTCCCGGCCGGCCAGCTCGGGTGGGCGCTGCCCCGCGCCCGGCGCGTACGGGTTGCGGACCGGGTCCATCATCGGACTGTATGCCGTTGTCTAGGGTGGAGGGAAGAGACCCCCAGAGAGCCGCATCGGGGCGCCCTCGGTCGCGCGGCCGCACCCGAGGCCGCTGTCGCCGCTAGCCTCGGCAGCGTGACGGGGCTGCTGGACCTGGCGAGCGAGAAGTACGTCCGCCTCACGACCTTCCGCCGGGACGGGACGCCGGTCGGGACGCCGGTCTGGCTGGTGGGCGGGGACGGCGAGCTGCTCGTCATCACCGGCTCGACCACGGGCAAGGTCAAGCGGCTGCGGCACACGTCCCGGGTGCTGCTGACGGGGAGCGACGCCCGCGGCCGGGTGAAGCCGGGCGCCCTCGAGCACGAGGGGGTCGCCGAGCTGGTGGAGGACCCGGCCGAGGCACAGCGCATCGGCCGTGACGTCACGCGCCGTTACGGCCTGCTGGGGCGGGTCCTCGAGGTCGTCGAGCGGCTGCGCGGCGGCCGCGACCGGCAGCCGGTGGGCATCCGCATCCGGCCCGTCTGAGGGGTCGCGGCGGGTCCGCGCGCCCCGGACGGCACCCGGTCAGTCCCGCGGCCCGGGCCGCCATACCACCAGGGCCCGCGACGCCGACCGCCGGGCCGCCGGACGCCGGCCCGCCGCCAGGGCGACGATCTCGCCCGCCGGGCCGGCGGCCCACACCCGGCGCCGGTCCTCGCGCAGGTGCGCGACCTCCTCGCGCAGCCGCCGGGTCTCGTCCCGCAGCGCGTCGACCTCGCCCTGCAGGACCAGGATGCGACGGATCCCCGCGAGGTTGACGCCCTCCTCCTGGCTGAGGCGCTGCACCTCGCGCAGGCGCTGGACGTCGTCGTCGCTGTACCGGCGGCCCCCGCCACGGGTCCGGGCCGGGCTGACCAGGCCCTCGCGGTCGTACTGGCGCAGCGTCTGCGGGTGCATCCCCGCCAGCTGGGCGGCGGCGGAGATGACGTAGGCGGTCAGCCGGCGCTCGCTCACGCCGTCTCCTGGCCCGCTCCCCGGCTCGCGGCTGCCGAGGCCAGCAGGGACCCCCGTGGGTCGACGCCGGCGTCCAGGCGGCGCAGCGACTCGACGGCGGCCCGGCCCTCGGCGTCCAGCCGCTGGGGCACCACGACGTGGACGGTGGCGAGCAGGTCGGCCGGCGCGCCCTTGACCGCGGGACCGCGGCCGCGCACCCGGAAGGTGCGACCGCTGGGCGTCCCGGCCGGCACCTTGAGCCGGGCCACGCCGTCCAAGGTCGGCACGTCGATCTCGGCACCGAGGGTGGCCTCGGCGAAGGTCACCGGCACGGTCACCCGCAGCGCGGCGCCGTCCCAGGTGAACACGGGGTCCGCCTCGACCTCGACGGTGACGACGATGTCACCCGGCCCGCCGGGCCCGGACGCCCCCTGGCCGCGCAGCCGCAGCTTCTGCCCGTCCCGCACCCCGGCGGGGATCTTGGCGGTCACGGTCCGCTGGGTGCCGCGCTGGTTGACGCCGAGGCGGACCTGGGTGCCGGCGAGCGCCTGGCGGAGCGGGATCCGGACGGTCGTCGCGACGTCACGGCCGCGCGCCGCCCCGGCGGCGCCGAAGCCGCCCTCCCCGGCGTTGGCGTTGCGCAGGATCTCGCTCAGCAGGTCGTCGTAGCCGCCCGCCCCGCCGCCGGCACCGCCGGTCGAGAAGCGCACCCGCTGCCCCCGGCCGCCGCCGAACAGCCCCCCGAGCAGATCGTCGAAGCCGCCGGCCCCGCCCGCCCCCGGGGCCCCCGCGGTGAACCGGGCCCCTGCGCCCATCGCCCGGACCGCGTCGTACTGGCGCCGCTGCTCGGCGTCGCTGAGGACGGCGTAGGCCTCGCCGATGTCCTTGAAGCGGCGTTCGGCGGAGGCGTCGCCGGGGTTGGCGTCCGGGTGGTGAACGCGAGCGAGCTTGCGGTACGCCTTCTTGACGGCGGCGTCGTCGGCGTCCTTGGGCACGCCGAGGACCGCGTAGAAGTCCTTCTCGAGCCAGTCCTGACCGGTCATCTCACCGCACAGCCTGCAAGGTTGCGTCGACCCTTGTCAATCTGGCGCGGCAGCGCGGTCAGCGCTCAATACCGACGGCGACCGGCATCGCCTGGCGCACCGCCTCGAGGTACTCCCGCGAGACCTCGTACGGCGTGAAGCCGTTGGCCACGACCGCCTGCGGGTTCCCCCGCTCGTGCGCCAGCACGGCGCGCAGGGCAACCCCGGCCGGCCCCTCGCCGGAGATGAGGGCGTCCGCGACCTCCGGGCCCACTCCGGTGGCGCGCACGGTGTCGACGGCGGACATGCCGAGGCTGTCGGACACCCCGGCGAGCAGCCCGACCGTGTAGGCGACGTGCGGCGCCCCGGAGGCCAGCCCGGCGCACGTGCCGGCCCGCGCCAGCAGGGTGACGACGGTGTCCGCCGCCAGCGAGCCGGTGCCGCCGACGAGCATGAGGACCACCCAGGAGCTCAGCATCCGGGGCCCGATGAGGGCCAGCGCCTGGCGCAGCGACGACACCGGGTGCCCCGCCGCCGACGCGCTCGACGCCGTCCGCAGCACCCGGACCGCCAGGCCCGGGTCGCCGGCGACGATCGACTCGACGTCGGTCATCGACACGTCGTCGCCCGACAGCACCCCGAGCAGCCGCAGACACATGACCTCGGACGGGGCGAGCTGGGCGACGTCGACCACGGGCGGGCGCTGCAGGTGGTAACCCGAGAAGTACTCGGCGCCGGCGTCGCGGGCCGCCTCGAAGGACTCGGCGTCCTCGACCCGGTCGACGGCGAGGGTGGCGCGGGGATTCGCCCGGCGGGCGGCGGCCGCGACCCGCGGCAGGGCGGCGACGTCGACCCGGCCGAGGTCGATGGACACGATGTCGGAGAGCCGGGCGACCTCGGTGCGCTCCTCCTGGCCGGTGTAACCGGCGACGGCGACCCCCACGTCGGCGTCGCGCAACCGGCGCAGGCCCGCCAGCAGCTCGCCGTCGGCGGCCACGTCCGGCGGCACCGCGACGACCAGCCGGCCCGGGTCCACGTCGCCCGGCAGGAGGCGCTCACCGACGAGGAACGGCCGGGGGACGGTGACGACGAGCGGGCGTTCGCCGGCCAGGTCCGCCGGCCGGAAGGTGGCGAGCACCGCCGCGATCACGTCCCCGACGGCACGGCGCCGGTCGTCCTCGCTCGCCGCCTCGGTCGCCGGACCGTTCACCGGGATGACGGGGTCGACGTGCCGGAACGACAGCCCGTACCCGACGACCGAGCGCTGCCAGTCGTGAATGGCCTGTCGCCCCACCTGCACCGCGCTCGTGAGTTCCAGCACCGTCACGAGTGCGCTATCGGCACCGCCTCCGGCGGACTTGACCGGCGCGACCTCAGGCCGGGTCCGCCACCGCCACCCGGGCGGGGCGGATCACCCGCTCACCGATCCGGTACCCCGGCTGCAGCACCCGGACGCAGGTCGCGACCTCGATCCCCTCGGCCGCCGCCTCGTGCAGCAGCGCCTCGTGGACAGCCGGGTCGAACGCCTCTCCGGCCTCGCCGTAGGCCGCCACGCCGAACCTCCCGAGCGTGGCGTCGAGCTTGTCGGCGATGGCCGCGAAGGGGGTGCCCTCGAGGTCGCCGTGCTCGCGGGCCAGCCGGATGTCGTCGAGGACCGGCAGGAGCGCCTCGACCAGGCGCGCCGCGCCGTCGGCCGCGGCCGCGGCGAGGTCGCGCTCGGTCCGGCGCCGGAAGTTGACGAACTCCGCCCGCTCCCGGTGGAGGTCGCCGAGCCGGGCGTCCGCCAGGGCCAGCGCGGCGTCGAGCCGCTCCTCCACCGAGCCGGGCCCGCCGGGCACCGGCTCGGTCACCTCGTCCGGTCCCGGGACCGGCGGCCCCGGATCGGTGGCCACCGGTCGGCGCACGGCGTCCTCCGGGACCGGGTCGAGGTCCGGCCCGTCGGGTCGGGAGTCGGTCACTTCCGCTCGTCCTCGTCGACGACCTCGGCCTCGACGACGTCGTCGTCCGCGGGACGCGAGCCCGCGCCGTCGCCCGCCGCGCCCTCGGCCGGCCCGGCGCCGGCCGCCTCGGACGACTGGGCCGCGTACATGGCCGACCCGAGACGCTGGCTGGCGGCGCTCAGCTCCTCCATGTCGGTCCTGACTTTGGCCATGTTGCCGGTCTCCAGCGAGTTCCGGAGCTCGCCGATCGCCTTGTCGACCTCGGCCCGGGCGTCCGCCGGCACCTTGTCCTCGTTGTCCTTGAGGAACTTCTCGGTCTGGTAGACGAGCTGCTCGGCGGAATTGCGCAGCTCGGCCTCCTCGCGGCGCTGGCGGTCCTCCTCGGCGTGCTGCTCGGCCTCCCGGACCATCCGGTCGATCTCGTCCTTCGGCAGGGCCGACCCGCCGGAGATCGTCATCGACTGCTCCTTGCCCGTGCCGCGGTCCTTGGCGGACACGTGGACGATGCCGTTGGCGTCGATGTCGAAGGTGACCTCGATCTGCGGGATGCCGCGCGGCGCCGGGGCGATGCCGGTGAGCTCGAAGGTGCCGAGCGGCTTGTTGTCGCGGGCCAGCTCGCGCTCGCCCTGGAACACCTGGATGAGCACGGACGGCTGGTTGTCGTCCGCGGTCGTGAAGACCTCGCTCCGCTTGGTGGGGATCGCGGTGTTGCGCTCGATGAGCTTCGTCATGAGCCCGCCCTTGGTCTCGATCCCGAGGCTCAGCGGGGTGACGTCGATGAGCAGGACGTCCTTGCGGTCGCCCTTGAGCACGCCGGCCTGCAGGGCGGCGCCGACGGCGACCACCTCGTCCGGGTTGACGCCCTTGTTCGGCTCCTTGCCGCCGGTCAGCTCGCGCACCACCTCGGTGACCGCGGGCATCCGGGTCGAACCCCCGACAAGGACGATGTGGTCGATGTCGGAGACGTTGACCCCGGCGTCCTTGATGACCCGGTGGAACGGCGCCTTGGTCCGCTCGAGCAGGCTCGCCGTCATCGACTCGAACTGGGCACGGCTCAGCGACTCGTCGAGGTGGACGGGGCCGTTCTCGGTCATCGACAGGTACTGCAGCGAGATGCTGGTCGAGGTGGAGCTCGACAGCTCCTTCTTCGCCTGCTCGGCCGCCTCGCGCAGCCGCTGCATGGCGATCTTGTCCTTGGCGAGGTCGACGCCGGTCGACATCCGCACCTTGTTGAGCAGGTGCTGGACGATCGCGTCGTCCCAGTCGTCCCCGCCGAGGTGGTTGTCACCGGACGTGGCGCGGACCTGGATCGTCGAGAAGTCGTCCTCGTCCTTGCCGACCTCGAGCAGCGAGACGTCGAAGGTGCCGCCACCCAGGTCGAAGACGAGGATGAGCTCGTCCTCCTGACCCTTGTCGAGGCCGTAGGCGAGCGCCGCGGCGGTCGGCTCGTTGATGATGCGCAGGACGTTGAGGCCGGCGATCTCGCCCGCCTCCTTCGTCGCCTGGCGCTGGGCGTCGTTGAAGTACGCCGGGACCGTGACCACGGCGTCGGTCACGGTGTCGCCGAGATAGGACTCCGCGTCACGCTTGAGCTTCTGGAGGATCCGGGCCGAGATCTCCTGCGGCGTGTAGTCCTTGCCGTCGATGCTCGTCGTCCAGTCGCTGCCCATGTGGCGCTTGACCGACCGGATCGTCCGGTCGACGTTCGTCACCGCCTGCCGCTTGGCGATCTCGCCGACGAGGACGTCGCCGTTCTTGGCGAAGGCGACGACGGACGGCGTCGTGCGCCCGCCCTCGGCGTTGGCGATGACCGAGGGCTCGCCACCCTCGAGGACGGCGACGACGGAGTTCGTCGTGCCGAGGTCGATCCCGACTGCACGGGCCATGTGGGGGAGTCCCTTCCTGGATGGGTTCGGGGGACAGGGTGCGACTTGAGCCCGCCCGTGTCAAACCGAAGTTGAGCGGACCACGCTCACATCGGCCAGGGCGCGCCCGAGAACCAGCGCCGCGCGAAGGAACTGCTGGCGCGGGTCACCGCCCGCGGCCGGGGGCGCCCGCGCCAGGGCTGACCGCGCGGACCGGTGCCGTGTTCGCCTACGCCCACGGCAGCTGCGCACGTGGGCTCGCGCGCGTCGACAGCGACCTGGACCTCGCCGCCTGGTGGGCAGGACGCACCGGAGAATGACGGCATGTCCGTCTCCGCCCGCGCCCCGGGCCTGGTCCTCACCGAGCACGAGTTCGCCGTCCCGCTCGACCACGCCCGCCCGGACGGCGAGCGGATCACCGTGTTCGTCCGCGAGGTCGCCCGCCCGGACGGCCGCGAGCTGCCCTACCTGCTGTACCTCCAGGGCGGACCGGGCTTCGAGGCGCCCCGCCCCACCGGTCCGCCCTCCGGGTGGATCGAGCGGGCGCTGGCCGACCACCGGGTGCTGCTGCTGGACCAGCGCGGCACCGGGCGCTCGACACCGGTCGGCGACCTGGCCGGCCGGTCCCCGCAGGACCAGGCCGACCACCTCGCCCTGCACCGGGCGGACTCGATCGTGGCCGACGCCGAGTGGATCCGCCGGGAACTGGGCGCCCCGCCGTGGGCGGTCCTCGGGCAGTCGTTCGGGGGCTTCTGCACGCTGCACTACCTGTCCCGCTCGCCCGACGGGCTGTCCGCCGCGTACCTCACCGGCGGCCTGCCGCCGATCGGTGACTGCGGCGACGACTTCTACCGCGAGACCTTCGCCCTGGTCCGCGACCGGACCCGGCGCCACTACGAGCGCTACCCCGACGACCGGGACCGGGTCCGTGCGCTGCAGGAGCGCCTGGCCGCCGAGGACGTCCTACTGCCCGGCGGGGACCGCCTCACCGGGCGCCGACTCCGCCAGCTCGGCCAGGTGCTGGGGAAGAGCGACGGGTCCGAGGTGCTCCACCACCGGCTGGAACTGCCCGCCGACTCCCCCGCGTTCCGGCACGACGTCGAGGCCGCGTTCTCCTTCGCTCGCAACCCGCTGTACGCGGCCGTGCACGAGGCATGCGTCGCCGACGGCGGCAGCACTCGATGGGCCGCCGAGCGGGCGATGCCGGGCGAGCTGCGCGAGGACCCGACCGCGTTCACCGGCGAGCACGTCTTCCCGTGGTTCTTCGAGGACTGCGCCGCTCTGACCCCCCTGCGGGAGGCGGCGGACCTGCTGGCCGCCCGGGAATGGCCCCGGCTCTACGACGAGCGGGTGCTGGCGGCGAACGAGGTGCCCGCCGCCGCCGCGGTCTACGCCGACGACATGTACGTGCCGAGCCGGTTCTCGCTGGAGACCGCGCGCCGGGTGCGCGGGTTGCGGGTGTGGCTGACGAACGAGTACGAGCACAACGCGCTGCGGACCGACGGCGGGCGGGTGCTCGGGCGCCTGATGGACATGGTGGCCGGCCGCGCCTGAGCCAGGGGGACCGCGCTCGACGTCTCCTGTACAGCGCCGGACCGCGCACCAGCCCGTGAAACCTCCGGCGGGACCGCGGGCGTGAAGCAGGAGTCCGCCCAATCGCCCCGCCCCGCCCGGGAGAGACATGTCCCTCATCGCCCGCTCGGCGGCTGCCCTGTCCGCAGTCGCCGCGACCGTGCTGCTCGCGGCCTGCATGCCCCCGGACCTCGCGGCACCGACGGGATCGCCCTCGTCCTCGGGCTCGGCGTCGCCCTCGGACGCCGGGTCGCCGTCGCCCGACGCGTCACCCGTCGCCTCGGCGCCGTCCTCCGGCGAGGCGACGGGCGGGAGCGAGCCGACCGGGGGCACCGACGCCCCCGCGGCCGGGTCGGCCGAGGAGCAGCTGGCCCTGGTCCGGGCGTCGAGCCCGCGCAACACCGACCCCGACACCCAGGTGCACCGCGACACCCCGCAGGCCGAGATCCCGTTCGAGGACTATCTCGGCCCGTGGTCGGAGCACGTCGAGAACTACGAGGGCAGCGTCCCGTTCGAGGGCATCGGCACCTCGCGCCTGCACTGCGAGTTCTCGCACTTCTCCTACGACGACCCGCTGAAGTACCCGGAGCAGCCGGGCGCCGCCCACCTCCACATGTTCTTCGGCAACGCCGACGTCAACGCCTTCACGACGGCCGACAGCCTGCGGAACTCCGGCGGGAGCACGTGCAACGGCTTCGTCCGCAACGGCTACTGGGTGCCCGCCCTCATCGACGACCAGGGCAACGCCCGCATCCCCACCACGGCGCACGTGTACTACAAGGGCTACGGCGAGGACCTCGCCGGCATCCAGGCCCACCCCGACGACATGGCGATCATCAGCGACAACGCGATCAACCTGGGCGAGGGCTCGGACGGCGACTCGGTGGCGACCTTCCAGTGCATCAGCGCGAGCGCGGTGATCCGGACCTCGTCGGAGACCGTCCCGGAGTGCGTCGGCCAGGACGACCCCTACGCCGAGATGATCGAGTTCAACGTCAAGTTCGACAACTGCTGGAACGGCGAGGACCCGACCAACTGGGAGGACAACCTCGCTCCTGCGCAGTACAGCTGGTACAGCGGCGACTGCCCGGACACCCACCCCGTCCAGCTCACCAACCTCGAGTACCGGATCCGGTACGAGCTCGCCCCGGGCGAGAGCACGGCCGGGTGGTACCTGTCGTCGGACGTGGACCCCATGACGTTCGAGGTCCGCCCCGACCGGGGCGCATCCGCCCACGCCGACTGGTGGGGCGCCTGGGACCCCCGGGTCAGCGACATGTGGCTGGACAACTGCGTCCGGGTGGGCCTGGACTGCGCCAACGGCGCGCTGACGCCCGTCACGCCCGAGACCACCGGCGACGAGGGCGTGACGGCGCTCCAGCGCCGGGCGGACTGGACCGGGCCGACGTCGGTCCCGGTGACCGACCTCTTCGGCCAGCTGTGCCGGTCGGGCCGGACCGCTGCCACGCCCGAGGAGGGGTCGTACTGCGACCTCGGGCCGATGATGGCCGAGATGGGTCACTGAGGGCCTGTTTCGGAACGGTCTGGGGGTGGGGTGGCCGTGGCGTCGGGGCGGCGCCGGAGTAGTGGTGTCCCGCAGGCTATGCAGAACCTACAAATCCGGGGGCCCTGGGCGGCGGCTCAGGTCGAGCACCCGGACCGCCCGGGCCGTCGCGGTATCGGGGGCTTCGCCCGGGCACCGGAGGACAGACCCGCTCCGGTGACCCCGCTCAGACGGCGGTGGAGGCCGGGATGGCGGAGGCCGGGGTGCACGCGACCTGCCCCGGGTTGACACGTCCGGGACGCTGCCGGGAGCCTCGCCGCCATCCGACGGCCCTTCCTCTGGAGCCGTCGTGAGGTGCAGTGTCGACGACCGGCACCGAGTCGGTCGGATCCGAGAAGCGTGCCAAGAAGTCCGCGCCCGAACCCGCCGCCCAGGGCCCCTGGGTTTGTAGGTTCTGCATAGCGTGCGGGACACCACTACTCCGGCGCCGCCCCGACGCCACGGCCACCCCACCCCTAGATGAGTGAGTCCTATTGATCGTCAGTGGTCGTAGGCGATGAGGGATCGCTTGATCGGTGCACTGATCTTGTGGTTGTGCCAGATCGCGGCGGTCAGGGCCAGCAACCGGGCGG
>JBHJOJ010000208.1:0-5323 GCA_050329835.1 Kineosporiaceae bacterium
CCGGGCGGCACCCGGGGTGATGACGGGCACGCCGGCGTGCCGGCACGCCAGGCGCACCGCCTGGGCGCGCGCCTGGGACCGGACGACGACCGCCATCGCCTCCCACGGCAGCGGGGCGACCGGGTCGTGCCGGTGGGCGCGCAGCAGGCCCGCCACCGTGGCCGCCTCCGCCGCGGCGTCCGGGCAGCTGATCGCCCGCACGCTGCCCGCCGCGAGACCGCCCGCGCCCGGGGTCGCCGGCTCCGGTGCCCGGTGGGTCGCCGTGACGACGCCGATCCGCTGGGTCACCGCACGGGTGACGGCGGCGAGGGCGGGGCCGTGGCGCCAGGACGTTCCGAGCACCAGCCGGGCGACCCGGCGGCCCGGACCGGCGACGGCCTCGGCCGCGTCCACCAGCAGTCGCGGGTCGCCGCCGCGGAACCCCTGCGTCGCGAGGTCGGGATCGCCGGCCACGAGGACGTCGCCGCCGGGCGGCGCGAGCGCCGCCAGCAGACGCCAGCCCGCCGCCGTGAGGTCCTGGGCGTCGTCGACGGCCAGCGCCGCCGCCCCCATGCGGACCCGGGCCCACTCGCCCAGGGAGGGGCTCGCCCGGACCAGCGCCGCCGCCTCGTCGACGATCTCGGCCGGGTCCCAGGCGTTGTCCCCGCGCAGGCCCGCGATGTCCGACCGCTCCCGGAGCAGGGCGGCCGCCGCCGCCCACTCGGGCCGCCCGTGGCGGCGCCCCAGGTCGGCGAGCTGCTCCGGGCCGAGTCCCCGCTCGACCACGCGCGACCACAGCTCGCGCAGGTCGGCGCGGAACGCCCGGGTCGCGCGGGTGGCGGGGGGAACCGTGGCGGGCCAGGGGTCGGCGCCCGCGGCCTCGTGACCGGCGAGGAGGTCGGCGACGAGGAGATCCGTCTCGCCGCCGGTGACGAGACGGGGCGGGACCAGGCCCTCGCGCGCGGCGTGCTCGCGCAGGACGGCCCAGGCCAGCGACTGGGGGGTGCGGGCGGCGGGGCCCGGCAGGGTGGTCGCGACGGCCCGGGCGACGAGATCGCCCACGCGGCGGGCGGCGAGGCGGGTGGGGCAGACCACGAGCGCGCCGCCGGGGTCCCGGGCGAGACGCGCCGCCGCCCAGGCCACCGCCGTGGTCGTCCGTCCGGTCCCGGCCGCCCCGAGCAGGAGCACCGGTCCGCGAGCGACCACCGCCGCCGCCTGGACCGGGTCCGGGCGGGTCGCCGCGGGCGGCGGAGGCGGGGCGGGAGGCGGGGCCTCGACGGTGGCGATCGGCACGGCGAGCAGTCCACCAGAGTCCCCGGACACGGCGGGGCCGGACGCGGCGGGGTGGCCGCGCGGGGTCAGCGGGAGCGCGTCACGGAGCGGTCCCGTCCGGCGCAAGGGCCGCCCGGTCGGTCCGCATCTCCTCGACGAGGCCGTCCACGACGTCAAGCAGCGTGCCCCCGGCGGCGGTGATCTCGCGCTGGCGGACGTAGCTGGGCCCGCGCTCCACGATGGCCAGCGCGCCGCGCAGCTCCGCGGTGCAGCCCAGCCGGTCGGCGACCGGCGTCAGCTCCTCCACGAGGTCGCGGACGGCGTCGGCGGCCCGCTGCGTCCGGCCGTGCTCGTCGAGGATGACCTCGGCGTCCATGCCGTGGCGGGCGGCCCGCCACTTGTTCTCGCGGACGATCCACTGCTTCGGCCGGGGCAGGGTGTAGCCCTGGTCGATGAGCGCGTCGAGGCGGTGCACCAGGCACTGGCTCAGGGCGGCGGCCGCCGCGATCTCGCCGAGGGTCGGCATCCCGTCGCAGATCCGCAGCTCGATGGTGCCGAAGTTGGGGTGCGGCCGGATGTCCCACCAGACCTCCCGGATCGACCGGATGGTCCGCGCCGAGATCAGCGTGTCCATGTACGACTCGAATTCGCCCCAGCCCGCGAGCTGGTGCGGCAGGCCGGCGGTCGGCAGGCCCTCGAACACCTTGGAGCGGGCCGACGCCAGCCCCGTGTCCTGGCCCATCCAGTACGGGCTGGACGCGCTGAGGGCGAGGAAGTGCGGGATGTACGCGGTCAGCGCGTTGACGATCTGGATCGATTTCTCGGCCGACCGCACCCCGACGTGGACGTGGATGCCGAAGATCTGCAGCCGGCGGGCCAGCCACTGCATGTCCTCGACGAGCTGGGCGTAGCGGGGGTCCGGGCTGATGTCCTGCTTGGCCCAGTCCGAGAAGGGGTGGCTGCCCGAGCACATGAGCGCCAGGCCCCGCCGCTCCGCCTCGCCACTCACCTCGGCGAGCGTCGCGGCCAGGTCCGCGCGGGCCTCCGGGATGTCGGTGCAGACCCCGGTGATGATCTCGATGGTCGACTCGAGGAGCTCGTGCTTGGCCTTCGGATGGCTGCCGTCCGGGTGGCCGCGACCCAGGACGGTGAGGATCTCGGTGGCGCCGCTGCGCAGCTCGCGGGTCGCCACGTCGACGAGCTCCAGCTCGACCTCGATCCCGACGCTGCACCGGGGTGAGGACCTGAAGTCGATGTGCACGTCCACCTCGCCGTCGCTCGGGGCCGACAGTTTATCGCCGGACCGCGGCCCCCGCGGCCCTCGCGGCACCGGGGACGACCGGCGGCGGTGCCGCGGGCAGGTCGGCCCGTGCCCGCGCCAGGTCGACCCGTGCCCGCGCCAGGTCGACCCGTGCCCGCGCCAGGTCGACCCGCGGCGCGTCCGGCCACCCCCGCAGGGGAGTGCCCTCGGCCAGCAGCCGGGCCAGCGCCTCCCGCTCGTCGCAGGCCGGGAACCCGCCGTCGGCGCGCACCACCCGCCACCACGCCACCGCCGCGCCGTGGCGGGCCATCACCGCGCCCACGGTCCGCGGGCCGCCGCCCCAGCCCGCCTCCCGCAGGACGGCGGCGACGTCGCCGTAGGTGGTGGCCCGCCCGGCCGGGACCTCGTCGACGACGTCGAGGACCGCCTCGTCGTAGGCGGGCAGGTCGCCGGCCCCCGGCCCGGGTGCGCCGCCGTCCGGGTCCGCCACGGGCCCAGCATGCCCGCCGGGCGGGGGCCAGCCCCACCCCGATCGAGGGGTCATCGTCACTGCCGCGGCGCCGTGCGGTGTCTACGGTCGGGTCATGGCCCTCGACACGGCTCCGGCGGCCGGCGGACCCGCGGCGTCACCCGCGTCCCCCGCGGCGTCCCGGACCCCGCCGGCGGCGGTCCGGCGCTCGCCCTGGCGGGTGTGGCTGCTGGGCTGGCCGGCGCTCGGTCACCTGGTGCTCGACGCCCTGCTGGCGGTGCCCGCCCTGGTCCTCGTCACGCTGACCTTCAGCGGCCTGCTGGGCACGGCCGCCGTGGCCGGGCTCCCGGCCGCCGCCCTGGGCCTGGTGATCGGCTTCGTCGCCGCCGACGCCGAGCGTTGGCGCATCTGGGCCTGGACCCGGCTGTGGGTGCCGCGGTGGGCGCCCCGGCCCGCCCACCTGCCGGCGTGGCGCCGGGTGCTCTTCGACCCGCGCCCCTGGAAGGCGCAGCTGTACTTCCTCTTCCTCACCGTCTGGGGCCTCACCGCGGGGCTGCTGATGTCGGCGCTGCTCGTGGCCGCCGTCGCCGGGCTCGCGCTCCAGGCCGTGCCGCCGTCCCTGGTCGAGGCCGCCTCGCCGGCGGCGGAGCCGGTGTGGCGGCCCGTCATCGCGGCGGGCGCGGTGAGCGCCCTCATCGCCCTGCCGTTCCTGGCCCGCCTCCTCGTCCACGTCGACGCCGGGGTCTCCCGCCTGCTCCTGGGCCGCGGACGCGACGAGGAGGTCGAGCGGCTGGAGCGGCGGGTGGACACCCTCACCCAGACCCGGCAGGCCGCCGTCGACTCGGTCGACGCCGAGCGCCGCCGGATCGAGCGGGACCTGCACGACGGTCCGCAGCAGCGGCTGGTCGCGGTGGCCATGGACCTCGGCCTGGCCCGCCAGCGGCTGGCGGCCGACGACACCGACGGCGCGTCCGCGCTGCTCGCCCGCGCGCACGACGGCGCGAAGGAGGCGATCATCGAGATGCGGCGCGTGGCCCGCGGGATCCACCCCCCGGTGCTCACCGACCGGGGCCTGGACGCCGCACTGTCGGCACTGGCGGCGCGCTCGCCGGTCCCGGTGTCGGTGCGAGTGGAGCTGCCGCGCCGCCCGGCCGCCCGGCTCGAGGCGATCGCGTACTTCTCGGTCAGCGAGGCCCTCACCAACATCGCCAAGCACGCCCGGGCGCGCACCGCGCGGGTGCGGGTGGAGGAGCGGTACGGGCCCGAAGGGGCACTGCTGGTGGCCACCGTGACCGACGACGGCCTCGGCGGGGCCGACCCCACCCGCGGGACCGGCCTCGCCGGGCTGCGGGATCGGGTCGCGGCCGTCGACGGCCGGGTGCTGGTGTCGTCCCCGCCGGGCGGGCCGACGGTCGTGACGCTCGAGCTGCCGTTCACCGGGGCCGGCGAGCAGCCCCGGACGGTGCGCGACGATCACCACCCGCACCCCACGACCGGGAGGTCCCAGCCATGACCCAGCCCACGGCCGTCCCCGGCGAGCGGCTGCGCGTCGTCCTCGCCGAGGACAGCGTCCTGCTCCGGGAGGGGCTGGTCCGCCTGCTCACCGACACCGGGCTGGACGTGGTCGCCACCGCGGGCGACGCCGACGCCTTCCTCGTCGAGGTCGCCCGGCACTCCCCCGACCTGGTCGTGGTCGACGTCCGGATGCCCCCGACGTTCACCGACGAGGGGGTGCGGGCGGCGCTCGTGGTCCGCCAGCAGTACCCGGACGTCGCCGTGCTCGTGCTCAGCCAGTACGTCGAGGAGAACTACGCCTCGGAGCTGCTCGCCGGGCGCGCGCGGGGGGTCGGCTACCTGCTGAAGGACCGGGTGGCCGACGTCGCGGAGTTCGTCGAGGCCCTGCGCCGGGTGGCCGGCGGCGGCACCGCGCTCGACCCCGAGGTGGTGGCCCAGCTGTTCGCCCGCGCCCGCCGCGACGACCCGCTGGGGGCGCTCACCCCGCGCGAGCAGGAGGTCCTCCAGCTCATGGCGGAGGGGCGGTCGAACGCGGGCATCGCCGCGGCGCTGGTGGTCACCGAGGGCGCCGTGGAGAAGCACGTCTCCAACATCTTCACCAAGCTGGACCTGCCGATCGCCGAGAACGACCACCGCCGGGTGCTGGCCGTCCTGCGCTACCTGGAAGCCAGCACTCCCTGAGGGCACGCCCCGGATCGGAGACCTCATGACCGCCCCCACGACCCCGCCGCAGCCGGCCGGCGCGCCCCCGGCCGGCGCGCCCCCGGCGCGACCGCTGCCGTACGACCCGCCACCGCCGGAGGCCCTGGCGGCCTGGGAGCGGGTCG
>JBHJOJ010000209.1:0-5240 GCA_050329835.1 Kineosporiaceae bacterium
GCTGCCGGCAGCGCCGCCGGGACCGGGGCCGCGGACGCGCTGGGCCCGCCGCCGCTGCCGCCCGGTGACTACGAGCTCGTGGTGCTCTTCGGCACCGGCCTGCCCACCGGCGAGCAGCCCACGTACGCGGGCCCGGCGCTGACAGCGCTGCGCCGGCCCCTGACGGTGGTGGTGCCCGACCCCGCGGCGGACGGGCGGTGACGACCCGGACCTGAACGCGTCAGCGCGGGGCCCCCCAGCCTCCCGGCGGCGGCGCCGACGTCCCCGGCGGGGCAGCGCCCACCGCACCCGGGGCGTCGGGCGTCCCCGGCGGGGGCGCCGGGTACGAGGGCGCCGGGTACGAGGGCACCGGGTACGAGGGCACCGGGTACGAGGGCACCGGGTACGAGGGCACCGGGTACGAGGGCACCGGGTACGGGTACCCCGGAGCCCAGGAGTAGGGGGCGAGGGGGCCGCCGGGCGGTGCCTCCGCCGCACGCCGGGGCGCGGACAGCGTCCACGCGACGGTGAGACCGCCGACCAGCACGGCCGCGACGAGCGCCCCGCCCGCGATCAACCAGGCTGTCACGCCCGTGCCGTCGTCACCAGCGGCCTCGCCCCCGGCCTCGCCCCCGGCCTCGTCGGTGTCGGTGCCGTCCCCGGGCAGCGGGAACTCGACCGGGTCGTAGACCCACTCCGGGTCGTCGCGCTCGTAGGCCACCGTGACCGTGTCCCCCATGCCGGCACCGGGTTCTGGTACCAGTCGACCGCGGTGACGACGATCTCGTCACCGGCCGTGAACCGGACGTCGATCCAGGTGGCGCCCAGCCAGTCGTCGTAGGCGTCGACGTCCACCACCTCGGCCTCGACCAGGACGCCGTCCGCCGGACCCAGCTCCCAGCCGTCGTCCCAGTCGTCGGCGCCCAGCGCCGTCACGGCGGCGGTGATGCCCGCGATCACCGCGACCAGCAGCAACGCCGCCGCGACCGCCCCGCCGGTCCAGGCGCGCGCGGTCCTCCCCATCCGTCCCTCTTCCGTCGGCTCCGTCACAGCCGCGAGAAGTCGCGGATGTCGTCCTCGAATGAGCGTGCCATCTCCCGGTTCACGGTGGGCCGGATCGTGCGCACCACCGCGAGGTAGTCCTCGGTGGCGGCCGGCGTGCGCGCCCCGGTCTCGACGGTGCGCTCGAAGGCGCGCTGGGCGGTGGTCCGGGCGGTGTGCCCGATGTCGGCCGGGGTGAAGCCGTCGGTGGCATGCACCAGCGCGGCCACGTCCACGGCCGGCTCGCCGGCGGCGGCGAGCTGGCGCTGCCACATGGCGGCGCGCGCCTCCGCGTCGGGGGGCCCGATCGGCAGGACGAAGTCGAAGCGTCCGTGCCGCAGGAAGGCCGGGTCGAGGCTGCGGACGGAGTTGGTGGCGCACACGAGCAGCCGGCCCGCCCGCTCGCGGAACCCCACGATCGCCTTGAGCAGCTCGTTCACCACCGGCGCCGACCCGAGCCCGGTGCCGCGGTCGCCGGCCACCTCCTCGACCTCGTCGATGAACACCACCACCCGGTCGAGCTCGCCGACGTCGGCGAAGGCGCCGCTCAGCCCCGCGGCCAGGCCGCCGTCGCCGGTGGCCAGCCGGGACGGGAAGAGCTCGACGAACGGCCAGCCGAGGCGGCTGGCGACGGCCTTGGCGAAGGTGGTCTTGCCGGTCCCGGGCGGGCCGAACAGGACGACGGCGCGGGGCGGGTCCACCCCGTGCTCCCGGGCGGCCTCGGGCATGGCCAGCGGCAGCACGACCCGGCGCTCGATGAGCTGCTTCTCGGCCTGCATGCCGGCGACCTGGTCCCACAGGCCGGCCGGCGGCACGGACCCGGCGAGGCGGGCCAGCCGGGCGGCGTCGCGGGGCGCGACCGTCTCGGGCTTCTCGTGCAGCAGCAGTGCGGCGCGCTGGGTGAACCCGCTGTTGGCGAACGCCCGGGTGGCGGTCGGGCCCTCGGGGACGAGAGCGCTCAGCCGGCGGGCGCCGATCGCCAGCAGGCGGTGCTCCAGCTCGGACAGCAGCGCGCTGCCGAGGCCGTGACCGCGCCACTGCGGGTCGACGGCGAGCCGCAGCACCCAGGCCCGGGGACCCTCCACTCGGCCGGCCGCCCACCCGACGAGTCGCCCGCATGCCGTCGCCACCACGGCGGGCTGCCGTTCCTGCAACGCCGCCACGACCTCCGAGAGATCGAAGACCGGTGACTCCTCGGGCGGCGCGGCGACCAGGTCGAGCCGCACGGCCTGCTCGAGGTCCTCGGGCTCGAAGTCACGCACCTGCCACGCGGTCATGGGCCGGCCTCCGTCGCTGCGGTGATCGCCCGAGGATCGCACGACCGGTGAGGGTCCCGGGCGTCTGGACACCGTCATGACCGAACGCTGATGTCCCTTGACTCCCGGTAATTACCGGGCGAAGGTGACTGGCCGGAGGGCGATATGTCCGTTCTCCGTCCTGCATCCGACTCCCACGAGGAGGTCCTTGTGATCCGATCCCGGAGAGCGTTGACGGCCGCGATCGCGGCCGGTGCGCTCTGTCTCTCCCTCGCCACGGCGCTGCCCGCCGGTGCGGCCGCCGCCGACGATCCCCTCCCGCCGACCGACACCCGACTCGCCGAGCGGCTGGAGAAGCGCGTGACGCTCTCCGGTGTGATGCGGCACCTGCGGGCGTTCCAGCGCATCGCCGACGCCAACGGCGGGAACCGGGCGGACTCCTCGCCGGGGTACGTGGCGAGCGTCGACTACGTGGTCGGCCGCCTCGAGGCCGCCGGGTTCGAGGTGTCCACCCCGGAGTTCGACTACCAGTTCTTCCGGGTCGACGCCGAGTCCCTGACCGTCGGGGACACCCCGGTCACGGCGTTCGCCATGAGCTACAGCGGGGCGAGCGGCCCCGGTGGCGTCACCGGTCCGCTCGCGGTCGTCCCGGTCGACGCCACCACGGGCTGCGAGCCGGAGGACTACGCCGGCCAGGACTACCAGGGCACGGTGGCGCTCATCTCGCGCGGCGGCTGCACGTTCGCCCAGAAGCAGGCCACGGCGGCGTCGGCCGGCGCGGTGGCGGCGGTCATCTCCAACAACGTGGACGGCGAGCTGCGCGGCACGCTGGGCGAGGTCGGAGCCGGGGTGGTCCCCACGGTCGGCGTCTCCCTGGCCGACGGGCAGGCGCTGGCCGGGCGGGCCGGGGAGGCGGCGACGGTGGTGGTCGACGCCACCCTCGAGGACCGCACCAGCGTCAACGTCATCGCCCAGACCCGGACCGGGCGCACCGACAACGTCGTCATGCTGGGCGCCCACCTCGACAGCGTCCCCGAGGGGGCGGGCATCAGCGACAACGGCACCGGCTCGGCGGCCCTGCTGGCCACTGCCCAGGCCCTGGGCAGCTCGCCGCGGGTCGCCAACGCGGTGCGCTTCTCCTGGTGGGGGGCCGAGGAGGAGGGGCTCATCGGCTCCGAGGCCTACGTCGCCGACCTCGACTTCGAGGAGCAGCTCGACATCGCGATGTACCTGAACTTCGACATGATCGGGTCACCCAACGCGGCGTACTTCGTCTTCGACGGCGACGACTCCGACGCCGTCGGCGCGCCCGCGGGTCCCTTCGGCTCCGCCCAGATCGAGCAGACCTTCGTCGACTACCTCGACGGGCGGCTGGGCGTGCCGACGCAGGGGACCGACTTCAACGGCCGCTCGGACTACGGGCCGTTCATCGCCGTCGGGATCCCGGCCGGCGGGCTCTTCACCGGCGCGGACGGCATCAAGACGGATGAGCAGGCCGCGCTGTGGGGCGGTACCGCGGGCGAGCCGTACGACCCGTGCTACCACACCCCGTGCGACGACCTCGGAAACGTCGACACCACCGCCCTGGCCCGCAACTCCGACGCGGTGGCCTGGGCCACCGGCGTCTACGCCCGCTCCACCACGGCCGTGAACGGTGTCCCCGACCGGGACGCCCGGGCGGCCGCCCGCGCCACGGCCCTGCGGACGCTGTCGGCCGAGCCGGCGAGGGTGCCGGAGCGGCTGGTCACCGAGTGACGGACGGGTGACGCACCGATCCTGACGCGGCGGCGGGTGCCCGGGTCCGGGCACCCGCCGCCGCGCGGGCGACCCGATCCGGTCCAGGAATCCCCGGGGTGCCTCGGTCGTTCGACGGAGCGGGACGTCCGGGCGGGCTGCTTTGACCTGTGCTCACCCACCCGGGTACCCTCATTCGGTCGCCCGGTCACTCCGGGTGGTCGCGCCTGCCCGGTGTCACCGGGCGTCCACGGCCGTCGCCTCTCGAGCAACGTCGAGATGCGGAGTGTCGAGGTGGCGCGACACGCCCGAGCACGGGGGTCGTGCGGGTGGTGAGGAACAGCGCCCGGCAGCACGACGGACACAGACGACGGAAGGAACGACGGACACCGGTGCCCACGATTCAGCAGCTGGTCCGCAAGGGCCGTCAGGACAAGCCGGAGAAGAGCAAGACCCCGGCGCTCAAGGGGTCGCCCCAGCGGCGCGGGGTGTGCACGCGCGTCTACACGACGACGCCCAAGAAGCCGAACTCCGCGCTCCGCAAGGTCGCCCGTGTCAAGCTGAGCAACGGCATCGAGGTCACGGCCTACATCCCGGGCGTGGGCCACAACCTGCAGGAGCACTCGATGGTGCTCGTCCGCGGCGGCCGGGTGAAGGACCTCCCCGGCGTCCGCTACAAGATCGTCCGCGGTTCCCTCGACACCCAGGGGGTCAAGAACCGCAAGCAGGCCCGCTCGCGCTACGGCGCGAAGAAGGAGAAGAGCTGATGCCCCGCAAGGGTCCCGCTCCCCGCCGGCCGCTGGTCGTCGACCCGGTCTACACCTCGCCGCTGGTCACCCAGCTGGTCAACAAGGTGCTCGTCGACGGCAAGAAGTCGCTCGCCGAGCGCACGGTCTACGGCGCCCTCGAGGGCTGCCGGACCAAGAACGGCACCGACCCCGTCATCACGCTCAAGCGCGCGCTCGACAACGTCAAGCCGACGCTCGAGGTCCGATCCCGGCGCGTGGGCGGCTCCACCTACCAGGTGCCGGTCGACGTACGCCCGGTCCGGTCCACCACCCTCGCGCTGCGCTGGATCGTGACCTACGCCCGCAGCCGGCGCGAGAAGACGATGACCGAGCGGCTCATGAACGAGATCCTCGACGCCAGCAACGGCCTCGGTGCGGCGGTCAAGCGGCGTGAGGACATGCACAAGATGGCGGAGTCCAACAAGGCCTTCGCGCACTACCG
>JBHJOJ010000210.1:0-15728 GCA_050329835.1 Kineosporiaceae bacterium
CGCCCCCCGGCAGCGCCCGGGCGGCCTTCGCCACGTCCATGGCCGAACCGCCACCGATCCCGACGACGACGGCGGCGCCGTGGCGCTCCCGCTCGCGGGCCGCGGCCACCGCCTGTTCCGTCGCCGGGTTCGGGGTGAACGCCGAGAACGTCGCGGTCCCCGCGGGCAGCGGACCCGTGATCCCCGCCCGCCGCAGCCCGGCCGGGCTGGCCACGACGAACGCCCGCTCGGCCGCCAGCAGGTCGTGCAGCCACCGCAGCCGGGCGGCGCCCCGCAGGCGCAGCACCCGGGTGCGCGGCTCCGCCGCGGTCACGCCGGGTGTCCGCTCGCGACCGCCGCCGGGTGGCCGACCGCGGTCCGGAATCGCTCGGTGAGCTCCGGGAGCCCGCTTCCGGAGCTGGCCCGCGGGTGCACCTCGTCCAGCGTCGGTCGTACCCGCAGCACGCACAGCGCCGGGCCGGGTCCGCCGAACGCGGCGTCGAGGGCCTCGCCCACCCCACCGACGGTCACCACCGTGGCGTACCCGAGGCCGCGCCCCAGCGCCGCCCAGTCCAGGTGGCCGCTCGTGGAGCGCTGCGCCCCCGTCGACTCGTAGCAGCCGTTGTCGACGACGACGTGCACCAGGTTCACCGGGGCCTCAGCCCCGACGGTCGCCGCCGTGCCCAGGTGCATGAGTACGGCGCCGTCCCCGTCGAGGACGACGACCCGCTCCTGCGGCCGGGCCCGGGCCAGCCCCAGCCCGATCGCGGCGGCGTGCCCCATGGAGCCCTGCATGTAGAACGTGCGGTCCCGGTCCCGTTCGTGGTGCGCCTGCCGGGAGAGGTAGCCCGTCGTCGTCACGAGCAGGGCGTCGCCGACGCGGTCCAGCAGGGCCGTGACGGCCTCGGCCCGCGTCGGTGCGCGCGGGTCCCCAGCCTCGGCCGCCGCGTCCGCCGCGCGGCCGACGGCCCCGCGCGGGACGAGGCCCACGAACGGCAGGCGCCGCTCCCGCGCCCGGGCGGCCAGGTCGAGGACCTCCGCGGGGGGCAGCCCGGTGCCGTCGGGCGCGGTGCCGCCCGCGAGGACGGCGTGCGGCACCCCCAACGCCTCCAGCAGCGCCGTCGTGGCCGTGCCCATCACCGCGTGCTGCTGCTCGTCGCCCGCCGGGTCCGGCCAGCCGCGCAGCGACGTCAGCACCGTCACCGGGATCCCGCAGGCCAGCACGAGGCTGGTGAGGGGGTTGACGAGGTTGCCGAACCCGCTGTTCTGGCACAGCACGACCCCCGGGCGGCCACCCAGCTCCCACCCCGCGGCGATGGCCAGCGCCGCGCCCTCGTCGGCGGCCGGGACGAGGTCGCCCGCCCGGTCGTAGAGCTCCCACAGCCCGGCGAGGTGCCCGCACGGCACACCGGTGGCCCGGTCCAGGCCCGCCGACCGCAGGGCGTCGACCAGCACCTGCGCTGGCACGGTCACCGTTCCCGCCCGAGCCACGAGTCGAGCTGGGAGATCGCGAAGATGTCGCGCACCGGCGCGATGTCCTGCTCGATCGGCCCCGAGCTGCCGTGCTCCAGCACCGCGGACCACGTGCTGCGGACCGCGGTGACCAGGGCGCGCAACGCCTGGTTGGCGTAGATGACCACGTCGACCCCCGCCTCGGCGGCGTCCGCGCTGTCCCACCCGGCGTAGGTGGTGGGGACGATGACTACCGGGGCCCGGCGTTCCCACCGCTGCAGGAAGTCGATCACCTCACCGGGACCGGGCGCCTTGGAGTGGATCAGGATGGCGTCCGCGCCCGCGTCGACGTAGAGGTGGCAGCGGCGCAGCGCCTCCTCGATGCCCTCTCCGCAGATCAGGGCCTCGGTGCGCCCGATCAGCAACGCATCCCCCGTGCGGGCCTCCGCCGCCGCCTGCAGCTTGCCCGCGAACTCCTCGGCGGGCAGCAGCTGCTGGCCCGCGTCGACGAAGCTGTTGCGCTTGGGGAAGACCTTGTCCTCAATGCAGACGCCCGCGATGCCGGCGGCCTCGAACTGCATCATGGTGAAGGCGGCGTTGATGCTGCCGCCGAAGCCGGTGTCGCAGTCGGCCAGCACCGGGATGTCGACGGCGCGATGCATCGCGGTCGACGCGGAAAGGTACTCGGCCAGCCCGAGCAGGCTGACGTCGGGCAGGCAGGCCGCTGCGGAGATCCCGAAGCTGGAGGCCCAGACGGCGTCGAAGCCGACCTGTTCGGCGATGCGGGCGGTGAGGCCGTCGTGGGCCCCGGCCACCCGGACGAGCCGGCGGTCGGCGAAGCACTGCCTGATCCAGGCGGCGTGCCCCGTGCTGACCGGGCGGGGTGGTGAGATGGTCATCGGTGTTGCTCCCGACGGATCGATCGGCACCGCGGTGACGTGATTGTCACCCGGCGAACTTGTGCAGGTGGGTGCGCAGCCGCTCCGCGGCCGCCGCGAGCACTCCCGGTGGCGCGGCGACGCACAGCCGTAGGTGCGCGGGCATGCCGAAGGTCGACCCCGCGCGCATCCGCACCCCGGTGCGGTCGGCCAGCGCCGCGCAGAGCGCGCGGTCGTCGGCCGCCCCGAACGCCCGCGCGTCCAGGAGCCGCGCGACGGACAGGCAGAGGTAGATGCCGGCGTCGGCGGGCACGACGTCAACGCCCGGCACCGACCGGAAGAGGCGCGTGGCGTCGGCAAGGGCGACCGCGGAGCGCCGGACCCGCCCGGCCACGTCCCGGGAGCGGAACGGCTCCGCGAGCGCGGCGACGGCGACGGACTGCGCGGCCGTGCCCACCGGTCCGGCCACGTGCTCGGCGACGTCGTCGAGCTCCGCGGACAGGTCGGGCGGGCCGACCACCCAGCCGACCCGCAGCCCGGCGAGCGCGTGCACCTTGGACACCCCTCCCACGACGACGGTGCGTGGACCGGTGGCACCGAGGGGGTCCTCGGCGCCCGCGAACGCCCCGTAGACGTCGTCGACCAGGACGGTCAGCCCGGCCGCGGCCGCCCAGCAGGCGATCGCGCGCACCCGGTCCCGGTCCAGCACGGCACCGCTGGGGTTGACCGGGCTGGTGAGCAGCACGGCCGCGGTGGTGGTGGTGGTGGTGCGGGCGGCCTCCAGCGTGGCCACGTCGACGCGCCGGCGGTCGGCCGGGTCGCCGGGAACCGGGACCATCCGGGCCCCGGCCAGGTCGAGGGTCCGCGGGTAGTGGCTCCAGTGCGGGGCAGGTACCAGCACGTCGCGGCCGCGGGCGACCACGGCGGCGGCGGTGAACAGGGCGGTTCGCACCCCGGGGGTGACGACGACCTGCTCCGCGCCGGCGGCCCGGCCGGTGCGCGCGGCGTGCAGCTCGGCGACAGCGCGGCGCAGCTCCGGCTGCCCTCCCCGCGGGGCGTAGGGCGACGGACCGGCCCCGGCGGTGGCGAGCGCAGCGGAGCGCAGCGGCGGGGCGAGCGGGTCGAGCACCTGGCCCGACGACAGGTCGAGCATCGGAGCGCGCACCCCCGGTGCCGTCACGGTCCGGCTCCCGCGGTGGCGCGGACGATTGGGGCCAGGCCCGTCTGACCGGCGATCTGGTCTAGGCCGGCCAGCACCGGCGCGAGCAGCGGGATCCCAGTGGCTGTGCGCTGCACGGTGCTGCGGTCGCGCCGGTCGCCGGGCAGTCGAACCGGCGGGCCGCCCGCGGCGGCCGGCAGCCCGGTGATCTCCGCCCCGAGCTGCGCCACGCGCGCCCCGATGTCGTCGGGGTCGCCGAACGCCGCCATGTCCAGGCACAGGACGAACTGACCCAGGCCGGCTCCGTCCGGGCCGTAGGTGTGACGGCTCCAGCTGGCCCCCGCCAGCGGTCCGCACAACAGCTCCACCAGCAGCCCGAGCCCAGAACCCTTGTGCCCGCCGAAGTCCGTGCCCAGCCCGCCGAGGGGGACCAGGGAGTGCCCGGCCCGCGCCTTGAGACCCTCCACCAACGAGGGGATGTCGGTAGTGGACCGCCCGTCGGGGCCCAACGCCCAGCCCTCGCGCATCGGCGCACCCTCGCGGTGCAGGCGTTCCAGCTTGCCGCGGGGCACGACGGACGTGGCCGCGTCGAACACGAGGGGGCGGTCCCCGGTGGGCACCGCGTAGCTGATCGGGTTGGTGCCGAACATCGGCGCGGCGGCACCGGTGGGGGCGACCTGGGGCGTCGCGTTCGTGGTGACGAGGGCCAGCACCCCGGACCGGGCCGCCCGCTCGGCGTACCAGCCCGCGATGCCGATGTGGTTGCTGCGCCGCACGGCCACGGCGGCGCACCCGGTCTCCCGCGCCCGGGCGACGGCGTGGTCGACGGCGAACCGCAGGGCTGGTTGCCCGAGACCGTTGCCGCCGTCGACGACGGTGACGGAGCCGGAGTCCCGGACGACAGACGGCACGGCGGTGCCGGAGATCGTGCCCCCCCGCAGCCCGTCGACGTAGCGGCGCAGCCGGGCGACGCCGTGACTGTCGACCCCGGCGAGGTCGGCTGCGACCAGGACCTCCGCCGCCAGCTCTGCGTCCGCCGGCCGGGCACCCGCGGCCAACAGCGCGGCGGCTGCGAAGGCCGTCAGGTCCCCGCGGTCCACCACTCCGGTACCCGCCCGGCCGGTGTCATTGGTCGGTGTCGTCGTACTCACCCGGTGTTCCTGTTCCTCATCCTGTTCCTGTGCCGGCCGGTGCGGCGGCCCGGTGGTGGTGCCACGCGGCGGCGCCCGCCGCGGCGAGCCGCTCCGGCAGCGTGGCGGCGTCGCCGGGCTCCAGCAGGTGCCGGTGCACGGTCGGCTCCCGGCCTGGGCCGTCCGGCTGCTCCTCGAACCGCGCGGCGACGATCGCCGTGGTCCGTCCCCGTTCCCGGCGCAGCCCGGCGATCACCCCCGGCGCCTTGCCCGTCCACGTGCCCGCGTCGACGACACCCTCCGCGGTGACGACGAGGTCGGCGCCGGCCACGAGGCCGTCCGGGTCGGCGACGGCGAGCACGGCGAGGGTGCCGCCCGTCGCGTCAGAGGCCGCGACCGCGGACAAGCCCAGCCCGATCCCGCCACCCGCCCCCCACCAGGGCGTCCGGCACCGCTCGTGCAGCGCCGCGGCCCCACCGATCGGCCCGTCGCCCGCGACGAGCTCGACCAGCCGGCGCATGGCCGCTGCCGCGACCGGGCGTTCCTCCGGACCGAGCCCCTTCTGCGCGCCGAACCGCTCCGAGTTCGAGAGGTATGTCGACGACACATCGGCCAAGAACCGCAGCCGGACACCCGCCAGCACCTCGCGGGCCGGGCCGAGGTGAACGCGCACGATCTCGCCCAGCGACGCGGGCGTGACCGCCACGGCGCGGCCCGCTCCATCGAGGAACCGCGCGCCGAGCGCGGCCAGCGCCCCAGCGCCGCCGTCGACCGTCGCGGTGCCGCCGAGCCCGACCAGCACCTCGCGGTGCCCTGCGCAGACTGCCTCAGCGACGGCGACCCCCACCCCCTCCGACGTCGACCGCAGCGGGTCGAGCGGGGTGTCGGCGAGCGCGGCGAGCCCGCAGCAGCGCGCGCTCTCGACCAGCGCCGCGTGTCCCAGGTCCAGCCACTCCGAGGGGCGGGAGCGCCCCTGCGCGTCGGGGACGTCGATGCGGTGCCGGGTGCCCCCGGTGGCCGTGGCGAGCACGTCGAGCGTGCCGTCACCGCCGTCGGCCAGGGGTAGCTGCACGACCGTCACGCCGGGCGCGGCCGTCGCCACCCCGCGCGCCAACGCCGCCGCGACCCCCGCCGCGTCGAGGTGGCCGCGCATCGGGTTGGGCGCCACCACGACCGCGGGCGCGGTCATGCCGATCGCGGTGCTCGCCGGATCCAGGACCGGACCAGCAACCGTGGTCGGTCCGGTTCGTCGACGAACTCCTGGCGACCGTGCAGCAGCCGCAGATTGTCGAACACGGCGAGTTCGCCCTCCGCCAACTTCCCGACCAGCTGCACCGCCGGATCGGCGACCACCGCGTCGAGCGCGTCGATGGCGCTCACCTGCAGCGGGGTCAGCTTGGGAACGCCGGGGTGACGGTGCCCGATCTCGACATAGCTGCGCAGGTAGCTGATGGAGGTGCGGCCGTCCTGCTCGAACAGGACGGGCTTGCGCACCGTCGGCGGCTCCCCGTCCGGTTCGTCGCCGCGGCGGTCGACGTGGAACGGGGCCCGCAGCGCCTCGAGCAGGTCCGGCCGGTCGGCGAGCCGGGCCAGCAGGTCGTTGAGGTGGACCGTGACGAGCGCGCCCCCGCGGCGGGACTGGCGCACGCAGTACAACGTGAACAGGTCGGGGGCGGGCAGCGGCGCCTCGGCGCCGTCGGTGTGCAGGTCGCCGCCGAAGCGGGAGTCCGAGTAGCGGCCCCGCCTGCCCTCGCCGATGGCGGTGCTGCGGTCCCGGACCCGGCGCAGCAGCTCGCCCTCGCGGTTCTGCGGCCGGGGCTCGCCCAGCAGCGCGGACACGCGCGATGTCGCCACCGCGGCCGCGTCCTCGTCGGGCGCCAGCCCGGTCAGCACGAGGACGCCGGGGCCCTTGTCGAGGTGGACTCGGGCCAGCGCGTCCAGCTCGGCCCGTGCGGCGTCCAGCGCGGCCACGTCGGGATCAGGTCCGGTGAGGACGGCGGCGAGCGCCGGGCCCGGTTCGACCCGGGTCGGGTCGAACCCGTCCGCGGTGATTCGGTCGGTGGTGGGCGGAACGGTTCCGCGGGTCATCAGCGCCCCCCGGCGATGTCGATGAACGAGCCCGTGACGTAGGATGCGCGATCTGAAAGCAACCACACCACGGCCTCGGCGACCTCGCTCGGCCGTCCCGGCCGGCCCAGCGGGATCAGCGGAGTCAACCGGGCGAGGCGATCGGGGTCGCCGCCGCGCGCGTGGATCTCGGTCTCGATGAAACCGGGTCGCACGGCGTTCACGCGGATCCCCTCCGCGGCCACCTCCAGCGACAGGCCCGTCGTCAGCGTGTCCAGCGCCCCCTTGGACGCCGCGTAGTCCACGTACTCACCCGCCGAACCCAGCCGAGACGCGGCGGAGGAGACGTTGACGATCGCGCCGCCGGCACCGGCGTGCGCCGTCGACATGCGCCGCACCGCCTCGCGGGAGCATAGGAACGGTCCGACGACGTTGGCGTCGAGCACCCGGCGCAGCCGGTGCTCGTCGATGCCCTCGACTCGGCCGCCGCCCTCCAGCACCCCGGCGTTGTTGACCAGGGCGGAGACCGGCCCGAGCCGGTCGTCGACCTCGGCGAACATCCGGACCACGTCGGCCTCGGCGCCCACGTCGGCCCCGACCGCGATCCCGGGGCCGCCGAGTCCCGCGACGACCTCCTCGGCTGCGGCTCGGTCGGCGTGGTAGCCGACGGCCACGGCGTAGCCCTCTCCCGCCAGCAACCGGGCGGTGGCGGCACCGATGCCCCGGGAGGCCCCGGTCACCAGCGCGACCGGCAGTCCCACTAGATGTCCCCGTTCGCGTCGGCGATCATCTGCGCCGACCAGCGGCGCTTGAGCCGCAGGCACACGCGGTTGAGCAGGTCCAGTGCCGGGTTCAGCGGACGCAGCACGTCGATGATCAGCATGATCCGGGTGCCGGTGCTCTCGTTGTAGACCTGGTGGTCGAATGTATCGTCGATCAGGATCGGGCGCGCCTCGGACCAGGTGTGGTACTCCGTCCCGACCCGCAGTCGGGGCGGGTTGTCCGTTGGGACCCGCAAGGGCAGGTGGTAGCGCAGGATGCCGGCATAGGGCCCCTCGTGGGCGTCGAGCCCGACCCCGGGGGGCAGTTGCGCCACGATCGCGTTGACCACTCGCGAGGTCCGCTCCGCGAAGCCGACGAGCAGCGGCACGTCCTCGCGTGCCCGGTCGTTGACGACGCCGAGCATGTAGGCGTAGTACAGCCGCCACCCGGTGGAGACCTGCGAAGCCCGCACGGGATCGATGTCGCCGTAGGGGGTCAGGTCACGCATGTCGACGAGCCGGTCCACCTCGTCGCGCAGCTCGTCGAACCGCAGCAGCAGCTCGGCCGATTCGGGGAACGCGGGTAGCGGGTCATTCATGATGGGCGGCCTGGCCGCGTTGCCGGCACCTAGCAACAGCAACCGGTTCACGAGGTTCCGCACGAGCGGTTGGTTGACGCTCAGAGATCCGCGCACGATGGATCGCTCCAATGGGCTCGGTGATTCTGCTCTGCGAGGATGATCCCGAAATCGTTCGCCGCGGAATCCGCCAGCGCTGTCTCGTCGCTGTCCTCGTCCCTTAACAGTGCCGAGATCCGTGGCGCATGTCAACCAGGTGTCGTACTGTCGCTGCTTAGCGTCAACCCGGAGGACGCCTCGTCGACACCTGACGGCGGCGTCCGCCAGGTGGGTCGGAGCAGTGGGGGAGGCTTCGTGGGCAGTGCGGTCGGGACGGGCCGAGTGCTCGTCGTGGGGGGATTCGGGACCGAGGTCGTCGACGCGCTCGCGCGGCACGGGGCGAGGAGCGTGCTGCTCCAGACGAGTGGCGCGACGACGGAGGCGCAACGACGTGCCGTCGAGGAGGTCGTCGAACTCCCCGACCTCGCCGACCGGGCGGCGGTCCTGGCGGCCTGCGCCGCGGTGCACGCCCGCTCGCCTCTGACGGGCGTCCTATCGCTCACGGAGTTCGGACTGGCGCCCGCCGCTGCCCTCGCCGTGGACCTGGAACTGCCCGCACTCCATTCCGAAGCCACGACGCAGGCGTTGAGGGACAAGTCCGAGATGCGTCGGATACTGGCTGCGGCGGGGCGTGATATCGGGTACGCGAGGGTGACCACGCCCGCCGACGCAGTCGCCTCTGCGAACAGGATTGGGTATCCCGTTGTGGTGAAGCCCTGCTCGTCGTGGGGAAGTCTCGCCGTGCGTCGGGCCGAGTCGCCCGCTGAGGTGTCGGCAGCCACTGACGCGGTGCTGGAGGTCTCCCCCGCAGCAGTCGTCGAACGGTTCCTGGAGGGTCGGGAGTACTCCGTGGAGGCGTTCAGCACGGCTGGTGAGCACCACATCGTCGCGATCACCGGCAAGCGGGTGGTCGACATGCTCGAGATGGGCCACGTCGTCCCGGCGCCGATCGCGCCGGAGGACGCGTCGGAGGTCGAGGCCGCCGTCGAGTCGTTCCTCGACGTCGTCGGCGTGCGGGACGGTGCCACCCACACGGAGGTCATCGTCACCGAGGACGGTGTTCTGCCGGTCGAGTCCCACACGCGGGTGGGCGGCGACCGGATCCCGGAACTGGTCCGGCTCGCAACCGGTGTCGACCTGTACGAGTGGGCGGCTGGTCGAGTGCTCGGGATCCGTCCGCTGGAACCGCCGCATCCGGATGCGGGTGCGGCGGCGATCGTGTTCTTTCACGCCGATCCGGGTGCGGTCACCAGGATCGACGGTGTCGACGAGGCTCGACGGGCACCCGGGGTCGTCGAGGTCGAGGTGTCGGTGTCGGTCGGTGATGTGGTCGGCCGACTCGCGCACTCCTTCGATCGGTGCGGGTACGCGATAGCCACGGGTGACGACGCCGACGTGGCGTGTGCCCGCGCGGACCACGCGGTCGGCTTGATCAACGTGCGTACCGATGTCGACCGAGCAGCTGATCCTGCCGATCTGAGGGCAAGGCGGTCTCGGCAGGCCGCGGGACGACGTCGCTGACCGCAACACGGACGCGATGACGCGTTGCTGGCGCGGCAGCTGCGGGCGCTGGACTACTCCGGTGTACCACCTGTCCGACCGGCGGGGAGCCGTCGACCCCCATCTCGCGCCTCGGACGCTGTGCTCTGGGCCGGCTCCCGATCGTCATCAGCGTTGACGCGTGACGACCCGCACTTCCACGCCTCGAGATCGGCGCTCATGCCGCTGAGCCGTGGCGGTGCCCGACCGCACGCCATGATCGTAGGAGTGGCGGCGCTGGGCCCGGTGGAGGGTGACGGTGTGGGAGGGCCAACCTCTCGGCGGCCGCCTCGATCAGGTGTCGACCCGTGTCGTGCGGGTCGCCCGGCCTGCTCGAACGCTGCTGACAGCGCCGTTCTCCGCCGCGCTGGTTGGTGATCCGGCGGCGTTGTCGCCCGACGCATGCATCGTTGCTACGCATCCAGCGTGGCTGACGGCGGTCGAGGACCACCCTCGCGACGACGCCGGTTACGACCACCACCGCCTCCTGGCCGGGTTCCAACGCATCCTCACCACCGTCTCCGACGTCCTGCGCCCGGGCGCGAACGTCGCGATCATCGTCCGGCCGTGGCGCGAGCACGCCGAGCTGATGGACCTGCCCTCCCAGAACCTCGCCTGCGGCACCCGCGCCGGCCTCGTCCCCGTCGAGCGCTGCGTCGCGCTGCTCGGCCGTGTCGCCGATGACGGCCTCGTCGCCCGCGGCTCGTTCTTCCAGCGCGACTTCATCCGCAAGCAGCGCGAGGCCGGCCTGCCGCTGCACCTGATCGCGCACGAGGACGTGCTGGTCTTCCGCGTACTCGGGGTCGTCGACTCCCTGCTGGCGACCCCTGGCCCGCACCGACCTCATCGACGCCGCCCTGAAAGGCGCCCACGACGAGGCGCGGGCCGAACGCGCCATGCAACGTTGCGGAAGTCGGCGCCGTCGAGGCAGAGATCGCGAAGGCTGAAGCGTCGATCGACCGCTACCTCACCGCTTTCGAGAACGGCACGATGCCCGAGGCCACCTGCGCGCCCCGCGTCGAAGCCTTGAGCCGCAAGGTCGGCGAACTCCGCGGCCGGCGGAACGGGCTCGCCTGCTGATCGACGAGACCCCCGTGGCGACGAACCCGACCCGGGCCGACCTCGAAGCCCTCGGCGACCACGTCCGCGCCCAACTCGGTACCGACACGCCGGACACCGCGCAGGCGCTGCTCCAGGCGATGACCGTGAAGATCGACGTCAAGGGGCGGGACGGTATCACCCCGACGTTCCGCGTTCCCGCCGGAACCCCGGCCCCGCCACCGGCGGGGCCGGAGCCGCACAGCCAGATTCGTACATTGCCTCGATCAGTGCCCCCGGCAGGATTCGAACCTGCGCACCCGCCTCCGGAGGGCGGTGCTCTATCCCCTGAGCTACGGGGGCAACGACAGGTCACGCTACCACCGCGGCCCGGGCGCCGGGACGAGACGCCGCCCGATCCATCCTCCTCTCGCCGGACCGGCCCGGCCGAGTGCTGCGAGCGTCGATTCGTCGCAGATCGGCGGACGAGACTGCCGGGTCATGGTCGTCCGCCGTCGCCCGACAACCCGTCCCGACATCCGTGCCCGCCCTGTCGCCGACGATCTCCTGCTGGAGACCTACCGCTACCCGCCCGGCCCCGCGGGCCGGACCGCGGCGCACGTCCACGACCAGTTCCAGGTCTGTCTCAGTCTCGACTTCCCGGGGGAGTACTCCTATCGCGGGGAGCACCACCAGGTCTCTGTCGGCTCCCTCACCCTCATCCATCCCGGCGAGCTGCACTCCGCCCGGGATCCCCACGACCGACCCGGCCCGGCGCACTACCGGATGCTCTACCTCGATCCAGCGCTCGTGGCGGGGGTAGCCGGGCAGCTCGCCGACCGGGAGCGTGTCGCCGTCCCCTTCTTCCCTGATCCCGTCATCGCCGAGCGCGCTGTCGCGGCGGACTTCCTGCGGCTGCACCACGCCCTCGACGGCGGGGGCACCCGACTGGAGCAGGACTCGCGGCTGCTCGACGTGCTGGCCCGGTTGGTCCGGGAGCACTCGGAGGCACGGCCGGATCCTCGGCGGACACGACCGGAGCGGGCGGGCGTCGCGGCGGTCCGACGTCGGCTGCACGAGGGCCTGGCCGACGACGTGCGGCTCGCCGAGCTGGCGGAGCTCGCCCGGCTCAGCCCGTTCCACTTGGTGCGGGTCTTCCGCGCCGAGATGGGGCTCCCGCCGCACGCCTACCGGACCGGACTGCGGGTGGAGCGGGCCCGGGTGCTGCTCGCCCGCGGCCGCACGGTGTCCGACACGGCCCAGGAGGTCGGCTTCTACGACGCCGGCCACCTGTCGCGGCACTTCGTGCGGGTGGTCGGAGTGCCGCCGGGCCGCTACCGCGCGGTTGCGCGGGGGGACGCGCCGCACCGCGCAAGAACGTCCACGACTCGCCGCCCGGGATCCGCCTAACGTCCCTGCCGCGTGCGAGTCACGAGTGGGCTCGAGCCGCTGCCGCGACCGTCGACCACGGAGGGATCGTCCATGTCCATCGTCGTCAGCCCCGGATATCTGACAGAACGGGTGGAGTTCCCGAGTACGGAGCCAGGTGTCCGGCTGGTCGGCACGCTCTACCGGCCGAGCGGCCTGCAGGGCCCCGCCCCCGCCGTGGTCCTGCTGGGTCCGGAGACCTTCGTCAAGGAGCAGGCACCGACCCAGTACGCCAAGCGACTCGCCAACGACGGCTACGTGGCGCTGGCCTTCGACCCCCGGTTCGCGGGGGAGAGCGGCGGTGAACCGCGACGCTGGGAGAACCCCGCGGCCAAGGCCGAGGACGTCGGCTCGGCCGTCGACCTCCTCGTCGGGCGACCCGAGGTGGACGCCGGCCGGATCGCTGCGATGGCCATCTGTCAGGGCAGTTCCGCCATGGTGAGGGCAGCTGCCGACGACCCCCGGATCCGCGCCCTCGCCACCGCCGCCGGGCACTACCGGGACCGCGAGGGCGACCTCGTCTGGTTGGGTGGTGAGGAGGGTCTGGCGGAGCGCCGCCGGCGCGGCGAGGCTGCCCGGGAGCGCTACGAGCGGACCGGCGAGGTCGAGTACGTGCCTGCCGTGGACCCCCGACGTACCGATGTCGGCATGCCCGGCTCGGTCGTCTTCGACTGGTACGGGCCGTGGGCAGACGCCGGGATCTGGGAGAACCGCTACGCGGTGATGTCCGACGCCACCCTCCTCGACTACGAGTCCCTGTCGGCCGCCGCGCGGCTCACGACCCCGTGGTTGATGATCCACAGCAACCACAGCTTCCTGCCCAACGCCGCTCGTCGGCACCTCGCCGCGGTGCCGGCCGGTACGCCGACCCGCCTGCAGTGGGAGGGGGACACGGCCCACTTCCGCTACTACGACGACCCGGTGGTCATGGACCGCACCACCGGGTTGGTCCACGACTGGTTCCGGGAGCACCTGGACCTGCCGGCGCCGGCCTCGGCGGCCATCCCGGCGACAGGGCAGGAGGGACCGGCGGGTGGTTGAGGACGGACGGCAGCGAGGGCGGGCGCATGGGCTCCGACGGCGTGGGACGGCCCGTCCTCCCCCCGGCTGACCGGGACGGACGGCACAATCGTCCCCCGACCGGCCTGCCGGGCGCCGGCGAGAGGGGGTGGCACGGTGACGGACCCCGGACCGGCAGCGTCCCGACCGCGGCCGTCCGCCCGCGAGCGGTGCCTGCTCCTCGCGCTCATGGCCGAGGCCCGGCCGCTGTCCACGGCCGAGCTCCGGGGCCGCGGCCTGGCGCCGACCCCGGCCGAGCGGGGGCGACTGGCGGCCGCCGGCCTCCTCGACACCACGTCCCGGGGACGGACGCTGCTCCACGAGCTGACCGACGACGGGTGGGCGTGGTGCTCCCGTGAGCTGTCGGACCCCTCCGGCCCGGCGGCCCCTCGGCCGGGTCCGGCCGCGGGCGCTCTCGACGCCCTGCTGGGGGGGCTGCGCCGGTTCCTCGACCGGTCCGGCCTGCCGCTGTCGGAGGTCTTCCGCCCCGACGCCGAGGCGGCCGTGCGCGCCGCCTACGCCGCAGCCGTCCCGCCGGGAAACTGGATAGGCCTGACGGAGCTGCGCCGCCGTGTCGCGGGCGTGCCCCGTGAGGAGGTCGACGCCGCCCTGCTCCGGGTGTTCGGCACCGAGGGCGTCCACCTGGTCCCGGAGGACGACCAGAAGTCCCTCACCCCCGCCGACCGCGCAGCCGCGCTGCGGGTGGGGGCGAAGGACGTCCACCTCCTCGCGATCGTCCCGGCTTCGGGCGGCGCCGCCGACGCCGCCCCGCCGTCCCCGGGGGCGGCGAGGTGACCCGCACCCGGTCGGTGTCGGACGCCCTGGACGCCCTGGCCTCCCTCCGCTTCAGCTGGGCGGCCACCCCGGACGACGTGTGGGACCCGGGGACGGTCCACGTCGCGGGCCTGCAGTCGGCGGCGGAGCGGGCGCTGCTGCTCGGCATGGACGACGCCTGGCGGACGCCCAACGCCAGCCCGGTCGGCCTTGCGCTCACCGGGCCGAAGGGCGTCGGCAAGACCCACCTGCTGGGCTGGATCCGCCGCCAGGTGCAGGGCGGGGACGGCTACTTCTTCCTGGTCCAGGTGCTGGCCGGGACGGAGTTCTGGCGCAGCGTCGCCCAGGGCGTCCTCGACGGGCTGCTCCGCCCGGCCGCCACTCGACGGGACCAGCTCACCCTCCTGCTCGACTCCCTCGGCGACCGCACCGACGCCGCCCCCGCGCTGCGCGAGGTGCTGCACGGCGATCGCGCCCCGACCCGGCTCGACCTCGACGCGTTCGTCTCGGGGCTGCGCCGCCTCGACCGGCAGGTCGGCACCGAGAGCGCGGACGGCGCCCGGGCGCTGCTGCTGTACAACTCCCCGGACCTCGCACAGAGCGACGCCGGGCGGGCGTTCCTGTCGCTGGCCGACGACCTCGACCCGGCCGATCGCGCCGAGTGGGGGCTGCAGCGGGGGCGGCGCTCGCCGCAGCTCGTGGTCCGCGACCTGTCCCGGCTCATCGCCCTCACCGGTCAGCCCACGGTGATGGCCGTGGACCAGCTCGACACGCTGGTCGCCCAGTCCCGCTCCGGCGGCGCCACCCGGCTCGGCACCGACGAGGACGACGAGGTCGCCGTCATGCTCGACTCGGTCGCCGACGGGCTGATGGCGATGCGCGAGGAGACCCGCCGCACGCTCACCGTGCTGTCGGTCCTGCCGGCGACGTGGCGCCTGATCCGTCGTCGGGCGACCGCCACCGCCACCGACCGGTTCCGCGAGTTCCACCTGCTGGACGCGGTGCCGAGCTCCGAGGCCGCCGCGGACCTGCTCACCGCCTACCTGGCCCACCGCTACGTCGCCGTCGGTTTCGAGCCGCCCCACCCGACCTGGCCGGTGGCGCCGTCGGCCCTGCGCGAGGCGTCCCGGTACACCGCCCGGGAGCTGCTCCAGCGCGTCGACGAGCACGCCCGCCGGTGCGTCGACGCGGGCGAGGTCGCGGAGCTCACGTCGCTGGAGCGGGTCGTCGCGGCCCCCGCCCCGCGCGCGCCCGCCCACGCCCTGGACGCCCACGAGGTGCTCGACGCCGAGTTCGAGCGGCACCGGCTGCGGGCCGACGTCGCCGTGCTGCTCGACCCGGAGTCGGAGGACGTCGGCCTGCCCCCGCTGCTCCGGGCGGCCCTCACGTGCTTCGTCGAGGAGGCGCGGGCGTCCGGCGACCACCGCGAGTGGGTCGTCGACCCGCCGCCGGCGCCCCGGCGCCCGTCGCTGCACGCCCGACTGCGGCTCGTCCTGGACGCCGACACCGAGGACGAGCGTCACTGGGCGTTCCGGGCGGTCCTCGTGCCGCACCACCGGCCGGTCGCGGGACGGGTCGAGGACGCCCGGGTGGCCGCGGGCGCGGCACCGGGGGTCGCGAAGCGGCGCCTCGTGCTGCTCCGGGACCGCGCCTGGGCGACGGGCGAGCCCGTCCCCGAGGTCACCGGCGGCGTCGTGGCCCTCGACCACGAGGATGTCCGGACCTTCGAGGCGCTGCGCCGACTGGTGGACGCGGACCCCCCGGGCCTGCGCGAGTGGCTGGCCGAG
>JBHJOJ010000211.1:0-2046 GCA_050329835.1 Kineosporiaceae bacterium
CCGAGGGCGCCCCGGACGCTGCCGGGGCCGCCGAGGGGGCCGCCGATGCCGGGCTGGGCGCCGTCGGGAGCTCGGAGTCGGGCACCAACGTCCAGGAGGCCGGGGTCGACGAGCCGGCCCGCCTCAAGACCGACGGCGAGCACGTGCTGACCGTCAGCGGCGGGGAGCTGGTGGTGGCGCGGGTCACCGGCCCGGAGCCCGTGGTCGTGGGCCGCGTGGCGCTGGACCCGGGCGCGGCGGGCGCCGTCCCCGGCGAGGACACCCGTCCGGCGGACGGACCGAGCGAGCTGCTGCTGGCGGGTGACCGGGTGGTGGTCCTGGGTCAGGGCTGGGCCGGCGGGGAGGTGCCCGGGGTGCCGCTGCCGGTGCCCATCGAGCCCGGGATCGGGGACTCCACCACGGGGGACGCCCGGATCTCCTACCCCGAGCCGACGGGGTCGCCGACGACGACCGTCACCGTGGTGGACGTCTCCGACCCGGCGGATCCGTCGGTCGTCGTCCGCGACGAGGTGGAGGGCGGGTACCTGTCGGCGCGGGCGACAGGGACCGGCGACGCGACGACGGTGCGCCTGGTGCTCGCCGCCACGCCGGTGCTGCCGCTGCTGTGGCCGGGAGCGGTCCCGCGCCCGGGGGACGAACCGCTGGACGAGGCCGGGGCGGCCGCCCACAACCGGGAGGCGGTCGAGGGCCTCGATGCCGAGGACTGGCTGCCCCGCCGCATCGTCGACGGCGAGCCGGGGGGCCCGGTCGTGGCGTGCGACCAGGTGGCCCACCCGGCCGAGGGCGCGGGGATCGGCACGGTCACCGTGCTGACGCTGGACCCGGCGGTCCCGGCCGGCGCCGGACCGGAGGCGCTGGTGGCCGACGCGGACGCCGTCACCGCCGACGGCGAGAACGTCTACGCCTCCCGCGACCGCCTGTACGTCGCGACCACGGCGGGCGGCTGGTGGTCGCCGCGGGGCGGCGAGACCCGGACGGAGCTGCACGGCTTCGCCACCACCGACCCCGGGGCCACGACGTACCTGGGGTCCGGCTCGGTCCCGGGGTGGCTGCTCGGGCGGTGGGCGCTGAGCGCCCGGGACGGCCACCTCCGGGTGGCGACCACCACGGACCCCGCCCCCGACGGCGCCGGGACCGCGATGCAGTCGGGCATCCATGTGCTGGCCGAGACGGGTGACGGCCTCGACCCGGTGGGCCGCGTGGACGGCCTGGGCCCCGGGGAGTCGATCCGGGCCGTGCGCTGGTTCGGCGACCTGGCCGTGGTCGTGACCTTCCGCCAGACAGACCCGCTGTACACGGTGGACCTGTCGGACCCGGCGGCGCCCGCGGTCACCGGCGAGCTCAAGGTGACCGGATACTCGGCGTACCTGCACCCGGTGGGCGAGGACCGGCTGCTGGGGATCGGCCAGGAGGCCGACCCGCAGGGCGTCCAGCTGGGGACCAAGGCCGAGACGTACGACCTGTCCGACCTGGCGGCGCCGGCCGCGGTCGACTCCCTCGTCTGGCCGCAGTCGTCGTCGCCCGTCGAGTGGGACAGCCGGCAGTTCACCTACCTGCCCGGGCGCGGCCTGGCGCTGTTCGGCGTCGACGGCCACGGTCTCGTGACCCCGGCCGAGGAGGGCGTTCCCGGGGAGGCCGGCGGGCAGCCCGTGCCGGTGGCGGGGCCCGGGCTGGTGTCCGTGGCGGTCGCCGACGACGGGACCCTGGCCGAGACGGGCCGGTGGTCGGCGACGGCCGCCGGAGCCGCGCCCGACGGGTTCGTGCCGTGGGCCGGCGTCACGGGTCATGTGGTCTCGGGCGATGCCGTGGCCGTGGCCACCGAGGAGTACGGGGCGGACGGCGGGCCGGTGGCACGACTGGTGCTGCTGAGCGTCGACGGCCTGGCGGAACTGGGGTCGCTCACCCTCTGACGGCAGGGTCGAGGCGGGCGGCGACCGCCTCGACGAGGGCGGCGAGGCCGTCGTCGGACGCCCCGGCGGCCGCCAGGTCGGCGGTGGTGACCGGCTCCGGCCCGCCGGGGCGACGGCCCAGCCGCAGGGCGTCGCC
>JBHJOJ010000212.1:0-6711 GCA_050329835.1 Kineosporiaceae bacterium
TGGGCACGCCCGAGGTGGCGGACCGCATCGACGCACCCGCTCGCCACGGCGAGGGCGAGCCAGGCGAGGGCGACGGCGAGGGCGACGGCCACGCCCAGTGCCATGACCTGGTCCGGACCGGAGGTGCCCGCCGGCGCGGTGCGCGCCAGCCGGACCGCGACCGTGCCCGTCACGGCACAGGCGGTCGTCGGACCGGCGACGAGGACCACCGAGACGACCACGACGCGCAGGACTCGACGTGGATCGCGAATGAGCATGTTTGATGCTGTTTGCTGGCGTTGGATGTCGTCAAGTGCGGATGGACTCCGTTGTGGATAGGCTTCCGGCCGTGCGGTGGGAGGTCCTGTTCGCCGATCTCGAGGCCCGGCTGGCCGCCGGCGACGAGGCGGATGCCGACGCCGAGGTGGCGGAGCGGGCACGACACGAGGCGGCAGCGCTGCGTCTCGCCGACCGGCTGCGCGCCCACGCGGGTGGCGACGTGGGACTCGGCCTGGCGGGCGGCGGCCACGCCCGCGGCAGCGTCGTGGGCGTCGGCGCCGACGTCGTCGTCCTCGCCGGGCCGGGTGGCGGCCGCTGCCTGGTGCCGCTGCCGGCGATCACCGTGGTGTCCGGCCTCGGGCACGCCGGCCTCACCGAGACGTCGCCCGTCCGTTCCCGGCTCGGGCTGCGCCATGCGCTGCGCGGGCTGGGCCGGGCGCGCCTCCCGGTGCGGGTCGCGACCGCCCACGGCGAGGTGACCGGGGTCGTGCAGCGGGTCGCCGCCGACCACGTCGACGTTTCCCGCCGGGTCCCGGGCGGCGACCCGGACGTCCCCGCAGCGGTCGAGACGGTTCCGCTGTCCGCCGTCGTCGCCGTCCGGTCGGCGGCCTGACGCCCGCTGCCGTCCGGTGCGGGCCGGTCGCCGCCGGCCGCGTCAGCGTCCCGGGACGGAGGGGCCGACCGAGGGGTCCTCCCGGGCAGAGTCGGGCCCGCCGTCCGGTCCCGGCTCGGGAGCGCGCTGCGACACCAGACGCCGGGTCTCGGCGTACTTCCGGTCGATGTAGGCCTCGAGCTCGGTGACCTCGACCCGCCACTGCCCCCGCCCGCCGACCTGGATCGCCGGCAGCTCGCCGCTGCGGACGAGGGCGTAGGCCTGGGCGGCGGAGATGCTGAGCGTCTCGGCGACGTCGGCGAGAGGGACGAAGCGCGGCACGCCATCATTGTCGTCCCCGACGGTGCCCGTTGGGGCGTCACGGGCCCAGTTGTGGACGGACGATCGCGGTCGACCCTGTGGACGAGTGGTCGCGCCCCGTCGCCGGCTTCGGCATAGTCCGCCACCGTGCGCGGGGCGGGCGAGGCGAGCATCGAACCGTCCCGGCCGACGGGCCCGGTGCGCGCGGCCAGACTGCGCCGGCCGTCGTGGCGGGACCCTCGACTGGCGGTCGGCGCGGTGCTGGTGCTCGCCTCCGTGGGGCTCGGCATCGGCGTGGTGGCGGCCGCGGACGACACGGTCGCCGTCTACGCCGCCCGCCGGACGCTCACCCCCGGCGCGGCCGTCGGCGAGGCGGACCTCCAGGTCGTCCGGGTCCGCCTCGAGGGCACCCTCGACCGCTACCTCCTCGCCGACGCGGTCCCCCCGGCCGGCACCGTGGCGGTGCGCACGGTCGGCTCCGGCGAGATCGTCCCGCGCTCGGCGGTGGGCAGCGCCGCGTCGCTGACCCTGCGCCCGGTCACGGTGCCCCTCGAGGGGCCGGCCCCGTCCGGCATCGGCGCGGGCGCCCTCGTCGACGTCTGGATCTCCGCCGGCACCACCGCCGCCGACCCTGCCGAGGGGCGCGCCGCGGCCCCCGAGAAGGCGCTGGCCGGGGTCGAGGTGGCCGCCGTGGAGGCCGGGGACACCGGGCTGGCGGCCGGCGGCGCCGCCGCGACGACGGTCGCGGTGCTGCTGGACGACGACGGCACGGCCCGCGTCCTCGGCGCCCTGGCCAACGGGCACCGGATCGACCTCGTCCCGGTGCCCGGAGGCGTCCCGGGCCGATGACCGATGTCCTGGACCTGCCCGACCCGGCCCCGCTGGGGGTTCTCACCGCGCTCGCCGGGCCCGCGGAGCCGGCGCTCGTCGAGGCCCTGGAGGGCGACCCGCGCACCCGGGTCACGCGCCGCTGCGCGGACGTGGCCGAGCTGTTGTCCGCCGCGGAGGCCGGTCACGGAGTGGTCGCCGTCGTCGGCGGCGACCTGCCCCGGCTGGACGCCGACGTGGTCGCGCGGCTGCGGGCGCGGGGACTGCGGGTGGTCGGCGTCGTCGAGGCCGACCGCGACAGCCGTCACCGCCTGCGGGCCCTCGGGGTGGACGACGCGGTGGCCGTCGGGGTCCCTCCGGCGCCCGGCTCCCTCGGCCGGCTCGTCGGCGCGGTGACGGGCGAGCCGTCGGCGGACCCGGCGGAAGCGGGCCGGACGGGCGCCGGCTACAGCGAACCGGCCGGCCCGGGACCACGGGCGGTCGAGTCGGGTCGCACGTCGCCGCGCCACCGCCGCCCGCCGGCCCCGGACGTCACCACTGACCCGTCCGGCCCGTCCGGCGGGGACCCTCCGGCGCCCCCGGGCGACCTCGACGGCGACGTCGACGGCCCGGGCGGCCGCGTCGTCACCGTGTGGGGCTGCCCCGGCGCGCCCGGCCGCACCACGGTGGCCGTCGGCCTGGCGGCCGAGCTGGCGGCCGAGGGCCTGTCCGTGGTGCTGGTCGACGCCGACACCCACGCCTCGTCGGTGGCCTCGCACCTCGGCGTCCTGGACGAGGCCGCCGGGGTCGTCCTGGCCGCCCGGGCCGGCCTGCAGGGCCGGCTGGGCCCCACGGTCCTCGACCGCCTGGCTCCGCCGGTCCTGCCCGGCCTGCGGGTGCTCACCGGCATCACCCGCAGCGCCCGGTGGCCGGAGCTGCGGCCGGCCGGCCTCGCGGCCGTGCTGCGCGAGGCCCGCCGGGTCGCCGACGTGGTCGTCGTCGACGTCGCCGCCCCGCTCGACCGGGAGGACGACGCGCTGCTCGACATCACGGCGCCCCGCCGCAACGGGGCGGCGCTCACCGCCGTCGAGGACGCCGACACCCTGCTCGCGGTCGGCGCCGCCGACCCGGTCGGCCTGCAGCGACTCGTGCGTTCCTGTCAGGAGCTGGCCGCCCTGGGCCTCGTCCTCCGGCCTCCGGCCGTGGTCGTCAACAAGGTGCGGGCCTCGGCGGTCGGTCCGGGGCCGCAGCGCCGCGTGCGGACCGCGCTCGAGCGGTTCGCCGGGATCGACGACCCGGTCCTGCTGCCCTGGGACCCGGACACCGCGGACGCCGCCCTGCTGGCGGGCCGGACCCTGGCCGAGACGGCGCCGGCGTCGCCGTTGCGGACCGGCGTGCGCCGGCTGGCCGCGGACCTGTCCGGGCGCCCGGAACCGGTCCCGCGCGGCCGGTTCCGGCTGTCCCGCCGTACCGTTCCGGCGTGACAGCGGCCACCGGCGACGGCCCGGGCGGGAGCTACCGGGCGGTCGTCCTCGACTGGGGCGGCGTGCTGACCGCCGCCTCCCTGCGGGAGGCCTTCGGGGACTGGCTGGCCCGGGACGCCGTGGCCCCCGCGCACTTCGAGGACGTCATGCGCCGCTGGCTCGGCCGGCGGCCCGACCGCCCCGGCGAGGCCGCGGGCGCGGTCCCCGACACCCCGGTCCACGCCCTGGAGCGCGGGCACCTGGCGCCCGGCGAGTTCGAGGCGATGCTGGCCGCCGAACTGCGGCGCCTCGGCTCCCCGGTGCCCGCGGGCGGGCTGCTGGGCCGCATGCTGGCAGGGCTGCAGGCCCTCGAGCCGCTAATGATCGACCTCGTCCGCCTGGTGCGCTCCCGCGGTCTGCGGACCGCCGTGCTCAGCAACTCGTGGGGAGAGCACTACCCCGACGACGTCCTCGACCGCGAGTTCGACGAGGTGGTGGTGTCGGGGCGGGTCGGGCTGCGCAAGCCCCAGCCCGAGATGTTCCATCTGGTCTCCGACCGGCTGGGGCTCGACCCCGGCGCCTGCGTCCTCGTCGACGACCTCGAGGTCAACGTCCGGGCGGCCCGGGCGGCGGGCATGGCGGCCGTCCTCCACACCGACGCCGCGACGACCCGGACGGCGGTGCTGTCACTGGTCGACGGGGCGGCCGGCGGGGGGTCCTCGCCGGGAGGCGGGACGATCCGGCGCATCTAGGCTGTCCGAGTGCCGGACCGACTCGGGGAGACGGACGCGGCGGTGCTGCGCGAGGAGCGTCCGGACGCCCCGGCCCTCGTGGGCACCGTGCTGGTCCTCGATCCCGGCCGAGGCCGGCGGCTCGATCCCGGGACGGTCGCGGACCACGTGGTCGGGCGCATCGCCTATGTCCCGCGGTACCGGCAGCGGCTGCGCCGGGCGCCCGCCGGGCTGGGCACGCCGGTCTGGGTCGACGACGTCCGGTTCGACCCGGGGTACCACGTCCGCCGGACGGCGGTGCCCCGCCCCGGCGAACCGGCCCAGCTGCGCGAGCTGGTGGGGCGGATCATCGCCCGGCCCCTGGACCGTGCCCGCCCGCTCTGGGAGGCCTATGTTGTCGACGGCCTCGCCGGGGGCGCCGTGGCCGTGGTGACGAAGACGCACCAGGTGCTGCTCGACGAGGCGCACGCCGTGGACCTGGCGCAGGTCCTGCTCGACGACCGGCCGGTGTCCCCGGCAGCGCCCCCGTCGTCGTGGTCGCCTGCTCCGGAGCCCAGCACCGGTGACCTCGTCGCCTCCGCCGTGCTGGGGGCGGTGGCGCACCCGCTGCGCCTGACCGCGCTCGCCCGCCCCGCCGCCGGGATGGCCCGGGCCGCGGCGGGGGTGGTGCGCGGCGCCGATCACGCGGCCAGGGCGGCCCGGGGGACGCGGGCGGCCCGAGGGCCGTTGGAGGCCCCCCCGTCACCGCATCGCCGCTTCGCCGCCGCGCGCACCGATCTCGCGGACTACCAGAGGGTGGCGCGGCAGGTGGCCGCGGGCACGCCGACCGTCCACGACGTCGTGCTCACCGTGCTCACCGGGGCCCTGCGGATCTGGCTGCAGCGCCGCGGCACGGGGGCGGTCCCGACCGCCGTCCTGCGCGCCGCGGTGCCGGTGGCCGTGGACCGCCCGGACACCGTCGACAGCCACGTCGTGGACCTGCCGGTCGCGGAGCCCAACCCGCTGCTGCGCCTGCACCACGTGGCGTTCCAGGCGACGCCGCGGACGTCCGTGCCCGCCCGCGACCTCACCGAGCTCGCGGGGTTCGCTCCCCCCACGCTGCACGGGCTGGGCGCCCGGGTGGCGGCCCGGCTCGGACGGCGGGCCTGCGATCTCGTCGTCACCAACGTCCCGGGTCCGCAGGACCCCCGGTTCGCGGCCGGGGCCCGGCTCCGGGAGTCCTACCCCGTCATGCCGCTGCGCCCGGGTCACGCCGTGGCGGTCGGGGTGACGTCGTACGACGGCCAGGTGTTCCACGGACTCACCGGGGACTGGGACGCCGCCGCCGATCTCGACTCCCTCGCCGACGCGGTGCCCGAGGCGCTCGCCGAGCTCGTGGAGGCGGCCGGGTGAGCGCCGTCCGGTGGGGAGTGGTCCTCGGGGCCGGTGGCGTCCTGGGCGGCGCCTGGCAGGTCGGTGCCCTGGCGGCGCTGGAGGAGCGGCTCGGCGCCGCGGTCGCCGACGCGGACGTGCTGCTGGGGACCTCCGTCGGCGCCCTGCACGCCGCGCTCGTGGCCGCGGGCGTCCGGGTGGGCGACCTCGTGGCGCACCAGGAGGGCCGGGCCCCGGCGAGCGGGCCGCTGGCCGGCCTGGACTGGGACCACGACGCGGCGGTCCGGGTCTCCTACCCGGTGCGGCCCTGGCTGCGGCCCGGGTCGGTGCGACTGCTGGGGCGGGCGCTGCGGTCACGCGGTGCCGTTCCGCGCACCCTGCTGCTGGCCTCCCTCGCGCCGATCGGGCGCGGCTCGCTGGAGCGGGTCGCGGAGCTGCTGGACCACGTGGTGCCCCCGGCGGGCCGGGACGGCGCCCGGTGGCCCGACCATCCCGGTCTGCGGGTGGCCGCCGTCGACTACGACCGGGGGGAGCGGATCGTGCTCGACCGGGGCGCGGGGATCCCCGTGGGTCCCGCGGTACTGGCGTCCTGCTCGGTGCCGGGGGTGTTCCCGCCGGTGGAGGTCGGTGACCGCCGCCTCGTCGACGGCGGGGTGTGGTCGACGACGAACGCCGACCTGCTGCGCGCGGAGGGCCTCGCCGAGGTGTACGTGCTCGCCCCCCTGGTGCGGGTGCCGGCGGCCCGCGCGTCGGCCCGGCCCGGCGGCGCCGCCCGGGTGGCCTGGGGGCTGCGCGGCGCCTTCAGCCGCCGCACGCTGCGGGAGGTGGCCCGGTTGCGCGAGGCCGGGACGCGGGTGACCCTGCTGGGCCCCGGCGAGGAGGACGTGGCCGTCATGGGGGCCGACCTCATGGATCCGGCCCGCCGCCTCGACGTCCTGCGCACCTCCCGCCGCACCACCACCGCCGCCCTGGCCGGGGCCGCATCGTCCGGGCCGGCGGCGGAAGCCTCCTCCCTGCGGCCGCCCGCCCCGTCCGGAGCCCGCCGGTGAGCCGGGGGGTGCGGGTCTACCTGCCGGCGACCCTCGCCGGTCTGGGGACGCTGTCGGCCGGGGGGACCGTCGCGGGGCGGGCGTTCGCGGTGACGGACCGGTTGCGGGCCGCGGCCGGG
>JBHJOJ010000213.1:0-45873 GCA_050329835.1 Kineosporiaceae bacterium
GCCCGCGCGGGAGCCGCTGCTGCTCAACGCCCGCGGCGAGCGCCTGAGCCGCCAGAGCGCGTTCGCCGCCCTGGCCGCCGCGGCCCGCCGCGCCGGGCTGCCGTCCCCGGCGTCGCCGCACGTGCTGCGGCACTCCTTCGCCACCCATCTGGTGGAGGGCGGCGCGGACGTCCGGGTCGTCCAGGAGCTGCTGGGGCACGCCTCCCTCGCGACCACCCAGGTCTACACCCGCATCACCGTGGAGACCCTGCGCGAGGTGTGGGCCACCAGCCACCCGAGGGCCCGCCGGGCCTGAGCGGGACTGCCGGGCGGGGCGGATTTCCTCCGCGAGCCTCGCTCGCCCCGGCCGCGGGCGGGGTTACTGTCGGGGCCGTGGAACCGGCCCTGCGCCTCGCCGACGACGTCCGGGTGGACACCCTGGACGTCTCGGTCGACGCGCCCGCCGTCTCGGCCCTGGCCCCTGCGGGGTCGGCAGACGACTTCCCCGTGCCGCCGCCGCTGGACCGCCACGGCCCCGCCCGCGTCATCGCCGTGTGCAACCAGAAGGGCGGCGTCGGCAAGACGACGACCGCGGTCAACCTCGGGTCCAGCCTCGCCTCCTACGGCCGGCGCGTCCTGCTGGTCGACTTCGACCCCCAGGGCGCCCTGTCCGCCTGCCTCGGGGTGCGCCCGGCCGCGTCGCCGTCGCTCTACCAGATGCTGGTGGACCGGGGCGACGTCCGCGCGGCCGTGGCCTCGGAGGTCCTGCCCGGCCTCGACGTCCTGCCGACCGACATCCACCTGTCGGCGGCCGAGGTCCACCTGGTCTCCGAGGTGGCCCGCGAGCAGGCGCTGAGCCGTCTGCTGCGCCCGGTCCTGCCCGAGTACGACGCCGTCCTCATCGACTGCCAGCCGTCCCTGGGGCTGCTCACGGTCAACGCGCTCACCGCCGCGCACGGCGTCGTGGTCCCGGTCGAGTGCGAGTACTTCGCGCTGCGGGGTGTGGTGCTGCTCATGCAGACCATCGAGAAGATCACCGATCGGCTGAACTTCGACCTCGCCGTCGACGGGGTGCTCGCCACGATGTACGACCCCCGCACCCTGCACAGCCGCGAGGTGGTCGCCCGGCTCCAGGAGGAGTTCCGCGACGAGCTGTACACCACCGTCATCTCGCGGACCGTGAAGTTCCCCGACTCCACCGCCGCCGGGCAGCCGATGACCGAGTTCGCCCCCGCCCACCCCGGCACGCTGGCGTACCGGCGGCTCGCACGGGAGCTCGTGGCCCGCGGGCAGGTGGCCTGACCCCGGACGAGGACGGCTCCGGCTTCGAGGTCCATCTCGACGTCTTCACGGGACCGTTCGACCTGCTGCTCCGGCTCATCGCCCAGCACCGGCTCGACGTCACCGAGGTGGCGCTGGCGGCCGTCACCGACGAGTTCGTCCGCCACCTCCGGGCGGCGCCCGCGCTCGACCTCGACGAGGCCTCCGGCTTCGTCGTGGTCGCCGCCACGCTGCTCGACCTCAAGGCGGCCCGTCTGCTGCCCGGGGCCGAGGTCGACGACGAACAGGACCTCGCCGCCCTGGAGGCCCGCGACCTGCTGTTCGCCAGGCTCCTGCAGTACCGCGCGTACCGGCAGGCCGCGGACCACCTCGCGGAGCTGTTCGCGGCCAACGCCGGCCGGGCGCCGCGCCGGTCCGGTGCCGACCCGGCGCTGGTGCCCGCCCTGCCCGAGCTGGTGTGGACGCTGACCGCCGGCGACTTCGTCCGCCTCGCCGCCGAGGCGCTGCGTCCTCGGCCCGCCGCCGAGGTGGCGACCGGGCACCTGCATGCGCCGGTGGTCGCCATCGGCGAGCAGCGCCTGCTGATGCTCGGGCGCCTGCCCCCCGGGGGCCGTGCCACCTTCGCCGCCCTGCTGACCGGCGCCGGGGACGCCTCGACGGTGGTGGCGCGCTTCCTGGCCCTGCTCGACCTCTACCGTGACGGGGTGGTGACCGTGGTGCAGGACGGGCCCCTGGGCGAGATCGTCGTCCACCGGCCCGGCATGGACGAGCCGTGACGGCCGGACCGGACCCCGGTCCCGCCCCGGGGACGGAGCCGGACCCTGGCCCGGCGTCGGACCCGGGCACCGACCCCGGGCCGGAGCTCGGGACGGTCGACGCCGACGAGCTGCCGGGTGGCCTGCGCGCCGCGGTGGAGGCGGTGCTCATGGTCTCCGACGAGCCGGTGCCCCTGGGCGTGCTGGCCGCTGCGCTGGGCCTCGGGATCGGCACCCTCCGGGACGTCGTGGCCGCGCTCGCCGAGGAGTACGACCGGGACGGCCGCGGGTTCGAGCTCCGCGAGACCGACACCGGCTGGCGGGTCTGGTCGCGCCGGGAGCTCGAACCCGTCGTGCGGCGCTTCGTCGCCGAGGCCGCCCCCGCCCGGCTGTCCCGCCCCGCGCTGGAGACCCTGGCGATCGTCGCCTACCGCCAGCCCGTGACGCGGGCGACCATCGCCTCGGTCCGAGGGGTCAGCGCCGACGCCGTGCTGCGCACCCTCCAGCTGCGGGGGCTGGTCACCGAGGTCGGCCAGGACCCCTCGACGGGGGCCGTGCTGTTCGGGACCACCCCGGAGCTGTACGAGCGCCTGGGACTGCGGGGCCCGGACGACCTGCCGCCGCTGGCCCCGTTCCTGCCCGACCTCGATCCCGGGGAGGTGGCGTGAGCGGCGACCGGGAGGATGCCGGGGAGCGCCTGCAGAAGGTGCTGGCCCGCGCGGGCGTCGCCTCTCGCCGTCAGGCCGAGCAGCTCATGACGGCCGGCCGGGTGAGCGTCGACGGCCGGCCCGTGACCGAGCTCGGCACCCGGGTCCGGCCCGGCGCCGTCATCCACGTCGACGGGCTGCGGGTCCGCACCGAGACCGAGCTCGGGTACTTCGCGCTCCACAAGCCGCGCGGGGTGGTGTCCTCCATGCACGACGAGCAGCACCGCCCCGCCCTGGCCGACCTGCTGCCCGGCGGCGTCCCCGGGCTGTTCCACGTCGGGCGGCTGGACGCCGACACCGAGGGCCTCATCCTCCTGACCAACGACGGCGAGCTCGGGCACCGGCTCGCCCACCCCCGGCACGAGGTCCCGAAGACCTACGTCGCCGAGATCGCCGGCCCGGTGCCGCGCGACCTCGGCCGCCGGCTGCGGGCGGGCCTGGACCTCGACGACGGCCCCGCCGCGGTGGACTCCTTCGCGGTCGTCGACTCCGCGCCGGGACGCGCGCTGGTCGAGGTCGTCGTCCACGAGGGGCGCAACCGCCTGGTCCGGCGGTTGCTGGAGGCGGCCGGCCACCCCGTCCGCCGCCTGGTGCGCACCCGCTTCGCCGAGGTGGGCCTCGGCAGCCTCAAACCCGGCCGGCATCGCCACCTCACCCGCGAGGAGGTCGGCCTGCTCCACCGCGCCGTCGGCCTGTGAGCGGCCTGTGATCGGCCCGGGGCACTACTCTCACGGGCCGTGACCGTGCGGGCGATCCGGGGCGCCGTCCAGGTGGACGCCGACGACCCGGCACAGGTCGTCGCGGCCACCGGCGAGCTCCTGGCCGAGGTGATGGCCGCCAATTCCCTCTCCGCCGACGACATCGTCTTCCTCCTGTTCACCGCCACGCCGGACCTCACCAGCCAGTTCCCGGCCGCGGCGGTGCCCGGGGCCGGGCTGGCCGCCGTGCCCCGGATGTGCGCCGTGGAGATGGCCGTGGCGGGGTCGCTGCCACGCACCGTCCGGCTGGTCGTCCTCGCCGAGGGCGACCCCCCGCGGTCCGCCGTCCGGCACGTCTACCTGCGCGGGGCCCGGGTCCTCGCGTCCGGCCCCGCCGCCGGGACGGGTGATGGCGACGGCTGACCCCACCCCCGCGGCGCCGCCGCCCCTTCCGGAGACGACCGGCCCGGTCCTCGTGGTGGGGACCGGGCTCATCGGCACCAGCGTGGGCCTCGGGCTGCGCCGGCGCGGGGTCGACGTCCTGCTGGCGGACGCCTCCCCGACCGCCCTGGCGCTGGCCCGCGACCTCGGGGCGGGGTCCCCGGCGGCCGACCGCGCGGCCACGGCCCCGGCGCTGGTCCTCGTCGCCGTCCCGCCGGACGTCACCCCGGCCGTGGTCCGCGCCCACCTCGACCGCTGGCCCCGCGCCGTCGTCACCGACGTCGCCGGTGTCAAGGGGCCGGTGCTGGCCGCCGTCTCGGCGTCCGGGGCGGCCGACCGGTTCGTGGGCGGACACCCGATGGCCGGCCGGGAGCGCAGCGGCCCGCTGGCCGCCCGGGCCGACCTGTTCGAGGCCCGGCCGTGGGTGGTGACGGCGACCCCGGGCACCTCGGACGCCGCCCGCGCCCGGGTGGGCTCGCTGGCCCGCGACCTGGGGGCCGTGGTGGTCGACATGGGCGCAGCGGAGCACGACGAGGCCGTCGCCGTCGTCTCGCACCTGCCGCAGCTCGCCGCCAGTCTGGTCGCGGCCCGGCTGCGGGGGGCCGGTGATCGCGCCGTGGGCCTCGCTGGGCAGGGGCTGCGCGACGTGACGCGGATCGCGGCCAGCGACCCGGTGCTGTGGGCCCAGATCCTCGCGGCGAACGCGGTGCCGGTGCACCGGGCGCTGACGGAGCTCCGGGACGACCTCGACGGGCTGCTCGCCGCCCTGCACGGGCTGGCGACGCTGCCGCCGGGGGAGCAGGCGCCCGGCGCCCTCGCCGTGCTGGCCGGCGTGGTGCGGGACGGCAACGACGGCCAGCGGCTCATCCCCGGCAAGCACGGTGGCGGCCCCGTGGAGTACGCCCTCGTCGGGGTCCTGGTGCCGGACCGGCCCGGCGAGATCGCCCACCTGCTGTCCGACGTCCACGCCGCCGGGGTCAATCTCGAGGACATCCGGATCGAGCACTCCCTCGGACGCCCCACCGGCCTCGTCGAGATCGCCGTGGGGCCCGCCGTGCGCGACAGCCTGGTGGCGGCGCTCACGGCGCGCGGATGGCGGATCGCCGCCTGAACGGCCGTGCCGGCGCCGGTCGGAGGGGAGCGTCGGGCCGACTACCCTCGGCACCGTGAGCAGCGGGCCGCGACTCGTCGTCGCGGTCGACGGCCCCTCGGGGTCCGGCAAGTCGACGGTCTCCCGCGCCGTCGCCCGTCGGCTCGGGCTGTCGTACCTCGACACCGGGGCGATGTACCGGGCGGTCACCCTGAGTTGCCTCGACCGCGGCGTCGACCTCGCCGACGCCGCCGCGGTCGAGGCCCGCGCCCGCGCCGTCGACCTCGACGTCGGGACGGACCCGGACCGGGCCCGCGTGCTCCTCGACGGCCGCGACGTGACGGCGGCGGTCCGGGAGTCCCGGGTCTCCCTCGCGGTGTCGGCGGTGGCCGGGATCCCCGGGGTCCGCGCCGAGCTGGTGCGGCGGCAGCGGCTGCTCGTCGCCGCCGCGGTCCGGGGGTGCGTCGCGGAGGGCCGCGACATCACGACGGTCGTCGCCCCCGACGCCGACGTCCGGATCCTGCTGACGGCCGACGCCGACGCCCGGGTCGCCCGCCGCGCCCGGGACCTGCACGGCAGCGACAGCGGGGCGGCCCGGGCCACCACGGTCGCGGAGGTCCTCGACCGCGACGCCCGGGACTCGGCGGTCACGGCCTTCCTGTCCCCCGCGGACGACGGGGTCGTCGTCGTGGACACCTCGCGCCTCACCCTCGACGAGACCGTCGCCGCGGTCGTGGACCTCGTCCAGGCCGCGGCGGCCGCCCGGGGCCGCCCGTGAGCGCCCCGCGCACCGGGGAGGCGGGCGGCCCCGGCGCGGCCGCGGAGCGCGCACTGTCGACACCCGGCTGGTGGTGGGGCCGCTGGATCGCGTTCGCCCTGTCCCGAGTCCTGTGGCGGGTCCGGACCACGGGCCCGATGGCGCCGTCGGGGGCGTTCCTGCTCGCCGTCAACCACGTCAACGTCATCGACGGTCCGCTGGTGTGGGCGGTCCACCGGCGTCCCACCCACTTTCTCGTCAAGACCGAGATGTTCCGGGGGCTCTTCGGCTGGGCGCTGCGGGAGGTCGGGCAGATCCCGGTCGACCGCTCCCGGCCGGACCGGGCGGCGCTGGCGACCGCGGTGCACGCCCTGCGCACCGGCCGGATCGTCGGGGTGTTCCCCGAGGGCGCGCGGGGACGGGGGGACGTCAGCGAGGTCCGGACCGGTATCGCCTGGCTCGCCCTGCAGGCCGGGGCGCCCGTCGTCCCCGTCGCCGTGCTCGGCACCCGGCGCAGCGGGGAGCGCGCCGGGCGCCTGCCGCCGCTCGGGCGGCGGCTGCACGTGGTGGTGGGAGAGCCGTTCGCGGTCGATCGGCCCGAGGGGCGCGCCGGCAGGGCGCTGCTGGCCGACGCCGCCGAGCAGGTCCGGGCGCGGCTGGCGGCCCATGTCCGGGCGGCGGTCGCCGGGACCGGCGTCGACCTGCCGGACGACGCAGGGGAGGGGCGATGACCGAGCGGCCGGCGCAACAGTCCGACAGGGCCGGGGAGGGATTCGAGGACGACCTCGACGACGATCTCGGCGACCACCTGTTCGACGACCTCGTCGACGACCTGGCCGACGACGGGGGCGGCGGGCCGTCCGGCCCCGTCGTCGCGGTCGTCGGCCGGCCCAACGTCGGCAAGTCGACGCTGGTGAACCGCGTCCTGGGCCGGCGGGAGGCGGTGGTCGAGGACGTCCCCGGCGTCACCCGGGACCGGGTCACCTATCCGGCCGAGTGGGCGGGGCGGGAGTTCACGCTCGTCGACACGGGGGGCTGGGACTCCCGGGCGGCCGGGTTGGCGGCCCGGGTCGCGGCGCAGGCCGAGACCGCGGTGGCGATGGCGGACGCCGTGCTGTTCGTGGTGGACGCCACCACGGGGGCGACGGCCACGGACGAGGCCCTGGTCCGCCTGCTGCGCCGCAGCGGGCGGCCGGTCGTGGTGGCCGCCAACAAGGTGGACGACGCCAGGGGCGAGGCGGAGGCGGCCGGCCTGTGGTCGCTCGGCCTCGGCGAGCCGCACCCCGTGTCGGCGCTGCACGGGCGGGGGACGGGGGACCTGCTGGACGCCGTGCTCGCCGCCGCGGGGGCCGCGCCGCCGCGGCCGGCCCCGGCGGTCGGGCTGCGCCGGGTCGCCCTCGTCGGCCGGCCCAACGTCGGGAAGTCGAGCCTGCTCAACGCCCTCGCCGGGAGCGAGCGCGTGCTCGTCGACGCCGAGGCCGGCACCACCCGGGACGCGGTCGACGAGGTCGTCGAGGTGGACGGGCGGCCGTGGCTGTTCGTCGACACCGCCGGCATCCGGCGCAAGGCGCGCCAGGCCGAGGGCGCGGACTTCTTCGCGGGCCTGCGGACCCAGGCCGCCCTCGAGCGGTGCGAGGTCGCGGTCGTCGTGCTGGACGGCTCCCAGCCGCTGGCCGAGCAGGACGTGCGGGTGGTCTCCATGGCGGCCGATGCGGGCCGGGCCGTCGTGCTGGCCGTCAACAAGTGGGACCTGCTGGACGAGGAGCGCCGCCACTACCTCGAGCGGGAGCTGGAGACCGACCTGGCGCACGTGACCTGGGCGCCCCGGGTGAACCTGTCCGCCGTGACCGGCCGGCACCTGGCCCGCCTGGCCCCGGCGCTCGACCGGGCCCTGGCCGCCTGGGAGACGCGGGTCCCGACCGGCCGCCTCAACGCCCTCGTCGCCGAGATCGCCGCGTCCCACCCGCACCCGGTGCGCGGGGGACGCCAGCCGCGCATCCTCTACGCCACCCAGCCCGCCGCCCGCCCGCCCCGCTTCCTGCTGTTCACCTCGGGGTTCCTGGAGGCCGGGTACCGCCGCTTCGTGGAGCGGCGGCTGCGCGAGGCGTTCGGCTTCGAGGGCACGCCGATCCGTCTCGGCATGCGGGTGCGGGAGCGGCGGTCCGGGGAGCGCGGCCGCCGGGCGTGACCACCCCCGGCTCTGCGGTACGGTGAGGGCCGAGCGGCGACGCTCGCCGGGACGTGGCGCAGCTTGGTAGCGCACTTGACTGGGGGTCAAGGGGTCGTGGGTTCGAATCCCGCCGTCCCGACCAGGTGTTGACGTGGCCGGGGCGGGTCCCGGGACCGGGCACCGGGTGAGCGCGCCGGAGGACCGATCATCAGCCAGACCGCCGGGGCACCGTCGGCCGACGGCCGGGTCCTGACCCTTCCCAACGCCATCAGCGCGGCCCGTCTCGTGGCCGTGCCGGTCTTCGGGTGGCTGCTGCTGCAGGGGGCCGACCTCGCCGCGTTCGTCGTGCTCCTGGCCGCCAGCGCCAGCGACTTCGTCGACGGCTGGCTGGCGCGCCGGCTCGGCCAGGTCAGCCGGCTCGGGATCCTCATGGACCCGGTCGCCGACCGCCTCTACGTGGTCGTGGCCGTCCTCGCCCTGGCGTGGCGGGAGACCGTGCCCTGGTGGGTGGTCGTCGCCCTGCTGGGCCGGGACGCCGTGCTCGCCGTCAACCTGGTCGTGCTGCGCCGGCGCGGCTTCGGCCCGCTGCCGGTCCACCTGGTGGGCAAGGCGGCGACGTTCGCCCTGTTCTGGGGCTTCCCCCTGCTGATCCTCGGGGAGGCGACCAGCGGCACCTGGACCCGGGCTGCGGGCTGGGCGCTGCTGCTGTGGGGCCTGTACCTGTACTGGTGGGCCGGCGCCGGCTACCTGGTCCACGCCCGGCGGGTGCTGCGCACCGGGGTGCCGGCGTGAGCCCGTCCGGCCCCACCCGGCCCGGTCCCCGCGTCCCGGCCCGGCGGCCCTCGGCCGCCGCCGAGCTGCTGCGCGACATCACGTACAACCCACTGGACCCCGGCTACTACGCCGCCCACCACGCCGGGCCGGGCGGGGCGCGCGGACCGGGAGGGCGGGCCCGGCGCCTGCTCTCCGCCCCGGTGGTGGCCGCGATCGCCGTCGTCGGGCTGCTGGCGGGCGCCGCCGTGGTGCAGTTGCGGACATCCCCGCCGGGGTCGGGCACCAGGGAGGCCCTCGTCGGCCAGATCACCGAGCGCACCGCGGTCGCCGACGACCTCGCCGCGGCGAACCTCGAGCGGCGGCAAGAGATCGAGCGCCTCGAGGCCAGGGTGCTGGCCGAGAGCGGCGACGGCCCCGCCGAGGCCGTCGAGCGACTGGCGGTGCCCGCCGGGGTGGTCGCGGTCACCGGTCCGGGGGTCCGGGTCACCCTGGAGGACCCCCGCGGCGACTCCGAGCTCTTCGACGACTCCGAGGTCGACCCCGACCTGGTCCGCGTCCTCGACGTCGACCTCCAGCAGGTGGTCAACGGCCTGTGGGCCGCCGGGGCCGAGGCGGTCGCCGTCAACGGCCAGCGGCTGACCACCCTGAGCGCGATCCGTTCGGCGGGCAGCGCCATCCTCGTCGACTACCGGCCGCTGGCGCCCCCGTACGTCGTCGAGGCCGTCGGGGACCCGCAGCCGCTGGCGGAGGAGGCGGGGACCGGCCCCACGGGCCGATTCCTCGAGTGGCTGCGCACGAACTACGGTGTCGCCGTCACCGTGGAGACCGAGGAGTCCCTGGGTCTGCCGGCGGCCGCGTCAGTCCTGCTCGACAACGCCCGGCCGTACCGCCCGACCCCGGCACCGGACGGCACGGCCGACGCTCCCGGGAGCCGCTCGTGATCGCCGTCATCGGTCTCGTCCTCGGTGTCGTCGCCGGCCTGGTGCTCCAGCCCACCGTGCCGCCGGTGCTGCAGCCGTACCTGCCGATCGCCGTGGTCGCGGCCCTCGACGCCCTCTTCGGCGGGATCCGCGCGCTGCTCGAGGGCGTGTTCGACGACCGCGTGTTCGCCGTCAGCATCGTGTCGAACGTCCTCATCGCCGCCTTCGTGGTCTTCCTCGGGGACCAGCTCGGCGTGGGCGCCCAGCTGTCGACCGCGGTCGTCGTCGTCCTCGGCATCCGGATCTTCAGCAACGCCGCGGCGATCCGGCGCGGGCTGCTCGGCGCATGACGGGAGAGGACCGGACCGAGCCGGCCGCGCCGCCACCGGCCCAGGAGCGGACCGAGCGGGTCGCGCCCGGGCTCCGGCGGCTCGGCGCCGCGCTCACCGCGCGCCCCGACCGGACCCAGGCGATCCTCGCCGTGCTCATGTTCGGGCTCGGCCTGGCGGTGGTGACGCAGGCGCAGCAGACCGAGGCGGCGGGTCTTGCGGGCCTGCGCCAGGCCGATCTCGTGCGCCTCCTCGACGACGTGAGCGCCCGGGGGGACCGGCTCGAGGCGGAGCGGCTGGAGCTGGAGTCCCGGTTGCGCCGGCTCACCACCGACTCCAGCAGCGCGGAGGAGGCGCGCCGGGCGGCCGAGGAGCGCCGGGACGCCTATGCCGTCCTGGCCGGCACCGTCCCCACCGTGGGTCCCGGCGTCACGGTGACCATCCGGGACGCCGAGGGGCAGGTGGGGGCGGCGGTCCTGCTGGACGCGGTCCAGGAGCTGCGCGACGCGGGGGCGGAGGCGATCCAGATCGGCGGTGTCCGCGTGGTCGCCGCGACCGCGTTCCGCGACGTCTCCGGCGGGCTCCAGATCGGGGGACAGGTCGTGGAGTCGCCGTACCGGATCGTGGTCATCGGCGACCCGCCCACCCTGGAGACGGCGCTGCGCTTCCCCGGCGGCGTCAGCGACACCGTCGGTGGGATCGCCGGGGCCGAGATCGAGGTCGTCGCCGCCGACACGGTGCTCGTCGACGCCGTGGTCACGCCGGACGACGCCGAGTTCGCCCGCCCGGAACCGGCCGGCACCTCCGACGGGGGTGCGTGACGACTCCGGTCGGCCACGGGCCCCATCCGGTCCGGCGCCCGCTGCGGCCGCGCGGCCCCCGGCACCGCCGCGGGCCGATAGGCTTGCGCCGGTGGAGGGACGCCAGATGAGCGAGACACCCGGCGGGCGGCCGCGCGGGACGGCGGCCATCCCTGCCCCCGGGCAGGGGGTCGACACCGGCATCACCTACAGCCACGAGGACCACGACCCGGTGACGGGGCTGTCCCCGGAGGACCAGCGGGCCGTCGACGCGCTGCCGTCGGGGTCCGCGCTGCTGATCGTCGAGCGGGGACCGAACAGCGGGGCCCGGTTCCTGCTGGACGCCGACCGCACCACGGCGGGCCGCGCCGCCGACAGCGACATCTTCCTGGACGACGTCACGGTGTCCCGGCGGCACGCGGAGTTCAGCCGGGTGGGCCACGGGTTCCGGGTGGTCGACATCGGCAGCCTCAACGGGACCTACGTCAACCGGCGCCGCATCGAGTCCGCCGTGCTCCGCAGCGGCGACGAGGTCCAGATCGGCAAGTACCGGCTCGTGTACTACCCCTCGCGCCACGACCTGCCGGTCGAGTCCGGCGCCCCCGAGTCCCCGCCCCCGGCCGGCGAGGGGCCGGGCGCGGCCGGGGCCTGACGGGGTGGGCGCCGCCGGCGACGGCGGGATCGCCCGGCGCGCGGGCGTCGGCTCCGACGACCCGGAGGACGGGGCCCGGGCCCTGGACGCCGGGCGGACCGTGACGATCGGCGACGTCATCGCGCTGCTCCGCCCCGAGTTCCCGGACGTCACGATCTCGAAGATCCGATTCCTCGAGGACCAGGGACTCGTGACCCCGGACCGCACCCCGTCCGGGTACCGCAAGTTCGGCCTCGCCGACGTCGACCGGCTGCGGCACGTCCTCACCCTGCAGCGCGACCACTATCTGCCGCTGCGGGTGATCCGGGACGTGCTGGGCACCGGCGGTCCGGACGACGGCGCGGGGCCCGGCCACCGCGGTGGGTCCGGGGGCGGTCTCGTCGTGCTGGGGGGCGGGCGGCCCGACGGTGGGGGCCGGCGGGGGGGACCGACCGGGCCGACCGGGCCGACCGGGCGCGGACCCGGCGGACCGGGTGAGCAGGGCGAGGCCCCTCGGACCCGGCGGGACCGCGAGTGGCTCGAGGTGGCCGGCGGCGCGGACGGCGTGCCGGCGACCGACGTCGTGACGGAGCTGCTGGAGCACGGGCTGGTCGACCCCGCTCGGGACGGCCGCTACGACGCCGACGACCTGGAGACCGTGCGGGCCGCCGTCGAGCTCGCCCGCCACGGGCTGCGGCCGCGTCACCTGCGCCTGGTCCGCGCTGCCGCCGAGCGGGAGGCGGACCTCGTCGACGGTGTCGTGGGGTCGCGGCGGCCCGCCCGCGGCTCCCGCGCGGACACCGGCCGGGCCGGCGACGTCGAGGCCCGCCGCGAGGTGGCGGCCGCCCTGTTGCGCCTGCACGCCGCGCTCGTCGCGGGCCGCCTGCGCTGACCGCCGGCCGGCGCCGGGGTCCCGGCCGCGGCTCGCCGCGGGGGGCGTGGTGCCGCCCCGGCCCGCCGGGTACCGTGCGGTCATGCGAGAACTCGACGTCGTCGGGATCCGCGTCGAGACGCCGTCCAGCAACCCCATCGTGCTGCTGCGCGAGCGCAACGGGGACCGCTACCTGCCGATCTGGATCGGCGCCGCGGAGGCCAGCGCCATCGCCTTCGCCCAGCAGGGCGTCGTCCCGCCCCGGCCGCAGACGCACGACCTGCTCGTCGACGTCATCACCGCACTCGGCCGGCGTCTCGAGCAGGTCCGGATCACCGAGTTCCGCGACAACATCTACTTCGCCGAGCTGGTGTTCGACCAGGGCCTCACCGTCGGGTCCCGGACGTCGGACGCCGTGGCGCTCGCGCTGCGGGTGGGCTGCCCCATCGTCAGCGCCGACAGCGTCCTGGACGACGTCGGGGTGGTCGTCGCCGACGAGGAGGAGGGCGAGGTGGAGCGCTTCCGCGAGTTCCTCGACTCCGTCTCGCCGGACGACTTCGGCCAGGGCGGCGCCCCCCGGTCCGGCCCGGGCGAGGCGTGAGCGCGACACCCCGCGCCGAACCCTCGAGTGGTGATTGACCCTTGAGGGGGGCATGCCTACCGTCGGACCGTCACCCGGCATGCGGGTGGCACACGCAAGCCGCCCCCCGACGGGCGGCACGGAAGGAGCCCGGCTGTGGCACCAACTGACGGCCCCGACGCCACGGGTGCCCAGGCGACCGGCCGCGCCCAGGGACTCCTCTTCGACGACGACCTCCCCGACCTCGATGCCACCGCCGGATACCGGGGCCCCATCGCCGCCCGAGCCACCGGCATCACCTACCGCCAGCTCGACTACTGGGCCCGTACCGGGCTCGTCGTGCCCTCGGTGCGGTCCGCGTCGGGCTCCGGCTCGCAGCGCCTCTACAGCTTCCGCGACGTCCTCGTCCTCAAGGTCGTCAAGCGACTGCTCGACACCGGGGTGTCACTCCAGCAGATCCGGGTGGCCGTCGACGTCCTGCGGCAGCGCGGCGTCGAGGACCTCGCCCAGATCACGCTCATCAGCGACGGTGCCAGCGTCTACGAGTGCACGTCGCCGGCGGAGGTGGTCGATCTCGTGCAGGGCGGCCAGGGTGTCTTCGGCATCGCGGTCGGCCGGGTCTGGCGCGAGGTCGAGGGCACGCTGTCGACGCTGCCCAGCGAGACCCAGGAGGCCGGCGCCCTGCCCGCCGACGAGCTCGCGGAGCGGCGGGCCCGGCGCGCCGCCGGTTGAGCGGGGGACCGGCCGGCCCGCCCACCGGCTAGCGTGTCCGCGGTGTTCGACAAGATCCTCGTCGCCAACCGGGGGGAGATCGCGGTCCGGGCGTTCCGGGCGGCGGTCGAGCTCGGGGCCCGCACCGTGGCCGTCTTCCCCTGGGAGGACCGCAACGCGGTCCACCGGATCAAGGCCGACGAGGCGCACCTCATCGGCGAGCGCGGGCACCCGGTCCGCGCCTACCTCGACATCGCCGAGATCGTCCGGGTGGCGCGGCTCAGCGGCGCCGACGCGATCTACCCCGGCTACGGGTTCCTCTCGGAGAACCCGGCCCTGGCGCGGGCCGCAGCCGACGCCGGGCTCGCCTTCATCGGCCCGCCGGCGGCCACCCTCGAGCTGACCGGCGACAAGGTGCGCGCCGTGGCGGCGGCCCGCGACGCCGGGCTGCCGGTGCTCGACTCCACGCCGCCGGGGGACACCGTGGCCGCGGTCGTCGCCGCCGGCCGGGACCTCGGCCTGCCGCTGTTCGTCAAGGCGGTCTCCGGCGGCGGGGGCCGGGGGATGCGCCGGGTGGACCGGCCCGAGGACCTGCCCGGGGCGGTCGAGGCCGCGATGCGGGAGGCGGCCGGGGCGTTCGGGGACGCCCGGGTGTACTGCGAGCGGGCCGTGGCGGGGCCGCGCCACGTCGAGGTGCAGGTCCTCTCCGACGGCCGCGACGTCGTCCACCTCCACGAACGCGACTGCTCCATCCAGCGGCGCCACCAGAAGGTCGTCGAGATCGCCCCCGCACCGGCCCTGGACCCCGGCGTCCGGGCGGGCCTGCACGCCGACGCCGTCGCGCTGGCCCGCTCCATCGGCTACGTCAACGCCGGCACCGTCGAGTTCCTCGTCGCCACGGCGGGCCCCGAGGCCGGCCGGCACGTCTTCATCGAGATGAACCCCCGGATCCAGGTCGAGCACACCGTGACCGAGGAGGTCACCGACGTCGACCTGGTGGCCGCACAGATCCGGATCGCGGCCGGGGAGTCCCTGACCGACCTCGGCCTCACCCAGGACCGGATCCGGGTCGAGGGCGCCGCCATGCAGTGCCGCATCACGACCGAGGACCCGGCGAACGGGTTCCGCCCGGACGTCGGGCGGATGACGACGTACCGCACCCCGGGCGGGGCCGGCGTCCGCCTCGACGGCGGCACCGCCCACGCCGGCGCCGAGATCAGCCCGTACTTCGACTCCCTGCTCGTCAAGCTCACGACCCGGGGCCGGGACTTCGCGACGGCGCGGGCGCGGGCCCGGCGCGCCCTGGCTGAGTTCCGGGTCCGCGGGGTCGCCACCAACATCCCGTTCCTCCAGGCGGTCGTCGACGACCCCGACTTCGCCGCCGGGCGCTTCACCACCTCGTTCATCGACGACCGGCCCCACCTCACGGCCGCGCGGCCCACGGCCGACCGCGGCACCCGCCTGCTGACCTGGCTGGCCGACGTCACGGTCAACCGGCCGCACGGCCCGGCGCCGGCGGGCACCCACCCGCGGGTCAAGCTGCCCCCGACGGACCTCGCGGCCCCGGCGCCGCCCGGGTCGCGCCAGCGGCTGACGGCCCTCGGGCCCGCCGGGTTCGCCGCCGAGCTGCGGGCCGCCGACGTCCCGCGGGTCACCGACACCACGTTCCGGGACGCCCACCAGTCCCTGCTCGCCACCCGGGTCCGCACCCGCGACCTCGTGGCCGTCGCCCCGCACGTCGCCCGGACCCTGCCCGGGCTGCTCAGCCTGGAGTGCTGGGGCGGTGCCACGTACGACGTCGCGCTCCGGTTCCTCGGCGAGGACCCCTGGGAGCGGCTGGCCGCCCTGCGCGAGGCGGTGCCCAACGTCTGCCTCCAGATGCTGCTCCGGGGGCGCAACACCGTCGGGTACACGCCGTACCCGGTCGAGGTGACCGACGCCTTCGTGGCCGAGGCGGCCCGCACCGGCGTCGACATCTTCCGGATCTTCGACGCGCTCAACGACGTCACCCAGATCCGCCCCGCCGTGGACGCCGTCCTGGCGGCCGACGGCCCGGTCGCCGAGACCGCGCTCTGCTACACCGCCGACCTGCTGGACCCGGCCGAGACGCTCTACACCCTCGACTACTACCTGCGCCTCGCCGAGCAGATGGTGGCGGCCGGCGCCCACGTCCTGGCGATCAAGGACATGGCCGGGCTGCTGCGCCCGGCCGCGGCCCGCCGCCTCGTCACCGCGCTGCGGGAGCGCTTCGACCTGCCGGTGCACCTGCACACCCACGACACCGCGGGCGGCCAGCTCGCCACCCTGCTGGCCGCGGTCGAGTCCGGCGTCGACGCCGTTGACGCCGCCACCGCGTCGATGGCCGGGACCACCAGCCAGCCGCCGCTGTCCGCCCTGGTGGCCGCGCTGGCCCACACCCCGCACGACACCGGGCTGTCGCTGCGGGCGGCCCAGGACCTGGAGCCCTACTGGGAGGCGGTGCGCCGGGTCTACCGGCCCTTCGAGTCCGGGCTGCCCGGCCCGACCGGGCGGGTGTACGACCACGAGATCCCCGGCGGGCAGCTGTCCAACCTGCGGCAGCAGGCCATCGCCCTGGGGCTGGGCGAGCGGTTCGAGGACGTCGAGGCGATGTACGCCGCCGCCGACCGGATCCTGGGGCGCCTGGTCAAGGTGACGCCGAGCTCCAAGGTGGTGGGCGACCTCGCCCTGCACCTGGTCGCCGTCGGCGCCGACCCGGACCGCTTCGCCGCGGACCCCGGCGCGTTCGACCTCCCGGACTCGGTGGTGGGGTTCCTGGCGGGCGAGCTCGGCACCCCGCCGGGCGGCTGGCCCGAGCCGTTCCGGACCCGCGCCCTCGCCGGGCGCACCCCGCCCGCCCCCCGGGGCGACCTCACCGACGCCGACCGGGTGGCGCTCGTCCCCGGCGCCGACCCGGTCGAACGGCGCCGCACCCTGGACCGGCTGCTGTTCCCGGGCCCGGCGGCGGAGTTCCACCGGGTCCGGGAGACCTACGGCGACGTCTCCGTCCTGGAGACCCTCGACTACCTGTACGGCTTCCGGGCGGGCGAGGAGCACGAGATCCCCCTCGCGCCCGGCGTCCAGGTGTTCGCCGCCCTCGAGGCGGTCGGCGAACCCGACCGGCGCGGCATGCGCCGGGTGATGGCGACCCTCAACGGCCAGCTGCGTCCCGTCGAGGTCCGGGACCGGGCCAGCGAGGTGGAGTCGAGCACCGCGGAGCGGGCCGACCCCCACGACCCCCGGCACGTCGCGGCACCGTTCGACGGCGTCGTCACGGTGCGGGTGGCCGAGGGGGAGCGGGTGGTGGCCGGGGACGTGGTCGCGACGATCGAGGCGATGAAGATGGAGGCCGCCATCACCGCGCCGGTCGCCGGCACCGTGGCCCGGGCGGCCGTCCGGCGGGTGCAGCCCGTCGAGGGCGGCGACCTGCTGGTCGTCCTGTCCTAGGTGTGCTGCCCGGGGAACCCTCAGGTGCGCCGGCGCAGCGCGTCGAACAGGACCGTCTGGAAGTCCTCGGGCTGCTCGGCGACGTAGGCCTGGCCCCCGGTGGCGTCGGCCATCGCCCGCAGGGCGGCGGGGTCGGAGTCCTGCGCCAGCCCGACGACGATCACCCGCACCGGGCGCTGCGGGTCGTTCTCGGCTGCCAGCGTCGCCACCAGGTCCTCCTGGCTGATCCCGTCGGCGTCGTTGCGGCCGTCGGTGACGACGACGACCACGTTGGACGCCTCGGGGTCGTAGCCCTCCCGCACCGACCGCACGGCGGCGAGCACCGTGTCGTTGAGGCCGGTCCCGCCCGGCGTCAGCCGGTCGACCAGGGTGTCCGTGCCCGCGAGGATCGCCGCCCGCTGGGACACCCCCCCGGCGTCCTCGGTCATGGGGCGTACCGGGACGACCTCGAGGTGGTCCTGCCCCGCCGGGCCCATGCCGACGGCGAAGAACCACAGCCCCACCGTGGCCGAGTCGGGGAACAGGGCGACGGAGGTCTTGACGGCGTCCCGGGCGAGGGTGGCCCGGGTCCCGGAGCCGGTCGGGGCCTGCATCGACAGGGACGCGTCGACGACCAGCAGGGCGCGCGCCGGCCGGGACAGCCGCTCCAGGTCGGCCAGCAGAGTGTCGATCTGCTCGGCCGTCGGCGGAGGGAGCAGGGGTGCGGTCTCGGGAGCGGCCAGCGAGGGCAGCGCGCCCGGCACCGAGGCCTCCGGCGCCGGCGCACCCGAACCGGAGGGGGCCGGGGACGCTACCGGGGCCGCCGCCGTCGAGGGCTCCTCGCCCGGCAGCACGACGGGCTCCGAGAAGCCCCACGCCCGGGCCTGCCGCCGCCCGTCGTCCTCCAGGACCCGGATGATGCCCTCGACCGCCTCGAGGTGCTGCCCGGCCTGCTGCCGGTCGACCCGGATCAGGGGGTAGTCGAGCACGACGGACCCGTCGCGCGGCCGGACGGCGACGGTGGAGGGGACCTCCGCCCCCCGGGTCCGCAGGAACCACTGCTGCTCGCTGGTGGGCACCACCGGGCCCGCCACCCCGCCGGCGGCGGCCGCCTCGAAGCCCTGGTCGAGGCTCGTGACGTCGGCCGCGTCGATCGCGTTGGCCACGGCGGTGAGCGCCGTCTGCACCGCGACCGGGCCCTGCTCCGGGGGGTCGGCGGCGGCCAGGACCGACTGCCGCAGGGCCACCAGGGCCGACACCCCGGCCGCGGACCCGGCGCGGTCCGGCAGGGCCACCGGCCGGCCGGACGTGAGGACCTCGGCCCAGGTCGGGGAGGTCTCCTGCCAGCCCAGCTCGGCGACGGTGGCGGTGTTGGCGGCGACGACCAGCGGCGACGACGCCAGGCTGCCGACGGCGACCAGCGGGACGTCGGCCCCGGCGGCGTTGGGTGCCACCCGGTCCAGCCACGTCGAGGAGTCCGGCACCCACAGGTCCGGGAGCTGCTCCGGGGGCAGGGTGCTCAGCTGCGACGCGGTACGCAGCGGGTCCTGCGCCGTGACGACGACGCTGACGCAGCCGCCCACCTCCAGGGGGGCGCGCCCGAGGTCCGCCGTCGCCTCCCGCAACGGCTCGGCGATGGTGGGGTCGGCCGCCACCACGACGGTCCGCGGCGGCGCGCCCTCGCAGGTCTCCGACGTCCCCGAGGTCCGCTCGTCCACCCAGGCCTGCCCGGCGGCCCCGGCCACGGCCAGCAGCCCGACCGTGACCAGGCCCGCGGCGACGGGCACCCGGCGCCGGGGACGGGTCGTCGCCGCGCCGGCGGCAGCGCCGGTGGCGCCGGCCGGGGTGGCGCCGGACGGGGAGTCGTGACGTGACATCGCGCCCGCACTCTACGTCGACCCGCTCCCGACCTCGGGCCGCCTCGGTTCCTCCTCAGGGCGGACCGGGCCCGGCCGAGGGCCGGCTCCGGCTAGCGTGGCCGGGTGACCGTGGCGACCCGTGTGATCCCCTGCCTCGACGTCGACGCGGGTCGGGTCGTCAAGGGCGTCAACTTCGCGGGCCTGCGCGACGTCGGCGATCCGGTCGCCCTCGCCCGCCGCTACGACGCCGAGGGCGCGGACGAGGTGACGTTCCTGGACGTCAGCGCCACTGTCGAGGGCCGCGCCACGATGCTCGACGTGGTGGCCGCCGCCGCGGCCCAGGTGTTCGTCCCGCTCACGGTCGGCGGCGGGGTCCGCAGCGTCGCCGACGTGGCCGCCCTGCTCCGGGCCGGGGCCGACAAGGTCGGCGTCAACTCCGCCGCCGTGGCCCGGGACCGCCTGCTCGCCGAGATCGCCGACCGGTTCGGCCGCCAGGTGCTCGTGCTGTCCGTCGACGCCCGCCGGGGCGGCCCGCACGGCGCGCCGACCCCGAGCGGGTACGAGGTGACGACCCACGGCGGGCGGCGGGGCACCGGCCTCGACGCCGTCGCCTGGGCGCGGCGGGCGGAGGAGCTGGGCGCCGGCGAGATCCTGCTCAACTCCATCGACGCGGACGGCACCCGGTCCGGTTTCGACCTCGACATGATCGCCGCGGTCCGGCGGGCCGTGACGGTTCCCGTCATCGCCAGCGGCGGCGCCGGACGGGTCGCCGACTTCGCGCCGGCCGTCGCCGCCGGGGCCGACGCCGTGCTCGCGGCCAGCGTGTTCCACTACGCCACCGCCGGCATCGGCGAGGTGAAGCAGGACCTGGCCCGCCGGGGTCACGTCGTGCGCGAGCCCCCGCGGGTGGCGCGGCCCCGGGAGGCGGCCGTCACAGGCTGAGGTCGCCGTCGGCCAGCCGCCGCCGGGCCACGGGCGAGCCCTCGACGCCGACCGCTGCCACCCCTGACCGGCCGTAGAGGTACAGCGCCAGCTCGACCGGGGAGCCGACGAGGGTGACCGGGTCGTCGCCGTCGCGCAGCACCCGCTCGCGACCGGCGGCGCCCGGCCCGCCCGCGGGGTCGTCGTCGCGGCGCAGGACCACCCCGCCCGCCACCCGGCGGGTGAGCAGCCTCCCGGCCACGCCGAGCGCCCTCCAGGTCGCCTCGCGCAGGCCGTCGGGCTCGTCCGCGACCGCCCGCGGACCGCCCCCGTCCGCCCGGCGGACGTCCTCGTGGTGGACCAGGTACTCCAGGAGGTTCGCCCGGGCGTCCACCCCGGGCAGGGCGAAGACCGACCACGGCGGCGGGCCGGCCCGCAGCTGCGTCACCAGGGCCGTCAGCCCGCGGTCGGCGGCCCGTCGCCGGACCCGCTCGGACCACCCTCCCAGGGGGCCGCCGAGCAGCCCGGCCGCGGCGTCGGGCCGGTGCTCGCGCACCACGACGTGGGCGGCGAGGTCGAGAGCGGTCCACCCCGCGCACAGCGTCGGGGCGTCCGGGCCGGCGGCGAGCAGCGCCGCCGCCAGCCCCTCGCGCTCGGACCTGGCCGGGGACGGGGCGGGGCGTGTCATGCCAGCATCCTCGCAAGGCCCGGCCGGGCCGGCGGAGGCAGGAGGTGGAGTGCTGGTGACGGCGGACCCCGCGACGCGCCCCTACGCGGTGAGGTGGAACGACGACGGCCTGGTCCCGGTGGTCGTGCAGGAGCACGCCGACCGGCAGGTGCTCATGCTTGCGTGGGCCGACGCCGCCGCCCTCGCCGAGACCCTGGACAGCGGGTGGGCCACGTACTTCAGCCGGAGCCGAGGCGGGCGCTGGCGCAAGGGGGAGACCTCCGGGCACGTCCAGCGGGTGGTACGGGTGAGCGTGGACTGCGACGGCGACACCGTCCTCTACGAGGTCGAGCAGACGGGTCCGGCCTGCCACACCGGGACGACCACCTGTTTCACCGACCGGACGCTGCCGATGACCGCCGCGGCGACCGCCGCGGCGGCCGACCGATGACCGCCGCGCCGGCGGCGGTCGCCGCAGCCGGGCTCGGGGAGGTCTGGCCGGACCTGCCGCGGTTCCGGGAGCTGGCCGTCGACCACCGGGTGGTCCCCGTCACCCGGCGGCTGCTGGCCGACACCGAGACCCCGCTGTCACTGTTCCTCCAGCTGGCGGGCGACCGGCCCGGGACGTTCCTCCTGGAGTCGGCGGAGAGTGACGGGACCTGGGGCCGGTGGTCGTTCGTCGGCGTCCGCTCCCAGGCGGTGCTGACGTCCCGCGGCGGGCGCGACGGGGCGTGCTGGACCGGTGCGCCGCCGGCCGGGGTCCCCACGACCGGCAACCCGGTCGACGTGCTGCGCTGCACGCTCGCGGTCCTGGCCACCGCCCCGGTGCCGGGCATGCCCCCGCTCGCCGGCGGGCTCGTCGGCTACGTCGGGTGGGACGCCGCCGGGCTGTGGGAGCGGCTGCCGCACGCCGCCGCCGACGATCTCGGACTGCCGGACCTCGCGCTGTGCCTGGCGACCGACCTCGCCGTCGTCGACCACCGGGACGGCACGGTGTGGCTGGTCGCCAACGCCGTCAACCACGACGGCAGCGACCGCGGCGTCGACGAGGCGTGGCGCGCCTCGGTGGCGCGTCTCGACACCATGACCGCCGACCTCGCGGGCCCCCGCCGGGCCAGGCGCCCGGTGGTCGAGGCCGCGCCGGCCGGTCCGCCGCCCGAGCCGGCCGGGTCCGTCGGGCGGGAGCACTACCTCGCGACGGTGGAGCGGGCGCGGCGCGCCATCGCCGACGGTGACGCCTTCCAGATCGTGGTCTCGCAGCGGTTCTCGCTGCCCGCCGCGGGACTGGACGCCGTGTCGCTGTACCGGGCTCTGCGGACGACGAACCCCAGCCCGTACATGTACCTGCTGCGCCTGGCCGATCCGGCGGGCCGGCCGTTCGACCTCGTGGGCTCCTCGCCGGAGGCCCTGGTCCGGGTCGCCGGGGGCGTGGCCACCAGCCGGCCGATCGCCGGGACCCGGCCCCGGTCGGGGGACGCCGCCACCGACGCGGCCCGCGCCGAGGACCTGCTCGCCGACCCGAAGGAGCGGTCGGAGCACGTCATGCTGGTCGACCTGGCGCGCAACGACCTCAGCCGGGTGTGCGAGCCGGGCTCGGTCGTGGTGTCGCAGTACATGGAGGTCGAACGGTTCAGCCACGTGCTGCACCTCACCTCGACCGTCCACGGCACCCTCGCCCAGGGGACGGGAGCCGTCGACGTCCTCACCGCGACGTTCCCCGCCGGGACGCTGTCGGGCGCGCCGAAGGTGCGGGCGATGGAGCTCATCGACGAGCTGGAGCCGGTGCGGCGGGGGGCGTACGGCGGGGCCGTCGGCTACTTCGACCTCGCCGGCGACGCCGATCTCGCGATCGCCATCCGGACCGGGCTGCTGCGCGACGGAGTGCTCCACGTCCAGGCGGGGGCCGGGATCGTGGCGGACTCGGTGCCCGAGACCGAGCACGACGAGTGCCGGAGCAAGGCCGCGGCCGTCCTGCGCGCGGCCGACCGGGCGAGCCGGATGCGACCGGTGGCGCCCGGCGGGACCTGGCACGATGGCGGGCATGGCGCATGAGGACCCCGGCCCGGCCGGAACGCAACCCGTGACCCCGGTGGACGCCCGCGCCGGTGCCGCCGGCGCCGCGCCCTCGCCGCCGGACGCGGCCGTCGAGCACGGCGACGACGAGGGCCGGACCCCGGCCGCCTGGACCGCGTGCGGCGGCGTCATGGTGGCCTCGGTGGTCGGGGCGTTCGCCGTCGTCCTCGGGTCGTGGCTGCTGGGTGCGGCCGCGGCGGCGATCACGGTCGCCGCGCTGCTGGCCGGCTACCTCATGAGCCGGGCGTCGGGGCGCGAGGGAGGCGGCGTCCACGGGGACTCTCCGGAGAGCCTGACCGACGGGTGACGGCGACGGCCCGGGACGTCGGCCCCCGCGCGGTGCTGCGGCGCCTCGCCGGGCCCGGCGCCGTCGCCGCCGCCACGGCCTGCGGGCTGGCGGTGGTCCACGCGGTCGACCCCTACCGGCCGGGGTCGTACCCGGTGTGCCCGTCGCTGGCGCTCACCGGGCTGTACTGCCCGGGGTGCGGCACGCTGCGGATGCTGCACTCCGTCACCGACGGCGACCTCGCGGGGGCGCTCGACATGAACCCCCTGGCGCTGCTCCTGGTCCCCGTCCTCGCGGGGTGGTGGCTGGCGTGGACCTGGCGGGCGGCCCGCGGCCGGCGCCGAGGCGTTCCGCCGCCGGCCGTCGTGGCCTGGGGCTTCCTCGCCGTGCTGATGGCCTACGCGCTCGCCCGCAACGTGCCGCCCGGCGCCTGGCTGGCGCCCGGCTGACCTCGGAGCGGCCCCGCGCCGGCATCGTGCTGATTCGGGCGGTACGCCCGGGTGTCCGACGCCCCGGCGGGGTCGGACTACCATCCCCCTGTCGGCCCGGGCGGGCCGGACGCAGCGACCCGACACTGACGGAGGTGCCGTGAGCGTCCTCGACTCGATCGTCGCCGGGGTCCGGGAGGACGTGGCCCGGCGGCAGGCCGAGGTCCCGCTGGACCGGCTGAAGGAGGAGACGGCACGGCGCCCGTCGGCCCGCAACGGCCTCGCCGCCCTGCGCGCCCACGAGGGCGTCACGGTCATCGCGGAGGTCAAGCGGGCCAGCCCCAGCCGGGGGGCGATCGCGCCGATCGACGATCCCGCGGCGCTGGCGCTGCAGTACGAGTCCGGGGGCGCCGCCGTCGTCAGCGTCCTCACCGAGGAGCGCCGCTTCGGGGGGTCGCTGGGCGACCTCCGGGCGGTGACGGCCGCGGTCGACGTCCCGGTGCTGCGCAAGGACTTCGTCGTCACGCCGTACCAGGTGTGGGAGGCCCGCGCGGCCGGCGCCGACCTCGTCCTGCTGATCGTGGGGGCGCTGGAGCAGCAGGTCCTCGTCGGCCTGCACGAGCGGATCGAGAGCCTCGGCATGCACGCGCTGGTCGAGTGCCACGACGTCGAGGACGTGCGCCGGGCCGCCGACGCCGGAGCTCGGATCATCGGCGTCAACGCCCGGGACCTGCGGACCCTTCGGGTCGACCGGGACGTCTTCGCCCGGCTGGCGCCGCACGTCCCGGACGGCGTGGTGCGCGTCGCCGAGTCCGGGGTACGCGGGCCGCGCGACGTCATGGAACACGCCCGGGCCGGCGCCGACGCCGTCCTCGTGGGGGAGGCCCTGGTGACCGGCGGCGACCCCCGGGCGGCGGTCGCGGACCTGGTGGCCGCGGGGTCCCACCCGGCGCTGCGCGTGACGCGCCGGTGACCGTCGCGACGGGGTCGCTGCGCACGGTCGACGGCCCGTACTTCGGCGAGTTCGGCGGCCGGTTCGTCCCGGAGGCCCTGGTCCCCGCGCTCGACGAGCTGGAGCGCGCGTTCGCCGAGGCGATGGCGGACCCCGGCTTCACCGCCGAGCTGAGGCGCCTGCTGACGACGTACGCCGGGCGGCCCACCCCGCTCACCGAGGCCCGTCGCCTCGGGGCCGAGGCGGGCGGGGCGACGGTGCTCCTCAAGCGCGAGGACCTGAACCACACCGGCAGCCACAAGATCAACAACGTGATCGGACAGGCACTCCTCGCGGTCCGGATGGGTAAGCGGCGGGTGATCGCCGAGACCGGCGCGGGCCAGCACGGGGTGGCGACGGCGACGGCCGCCGCCCTGCTCGGCCTGTCGTGCACGGTCTACATGGGCGAGGAGGACACCCGTCGGCAGGCGCTCAACGTGGCCCGGATGCGCCTGCTCGGTGCCGAGGTGGTCCCGGTGACCGCGGGGTCGCGGACCCTCAAGGACGCCCTCAACGAGGCGATGCGGGACTGGGTCGCGACCGTCGACGACACCCACTACGTGCTCGGCACGGTCGCCGGGCCCCACCCCTTCCCGACGCTGGTCCGCCGGTTCCACGAGGTGATCGGCGAGGAGGCACGGGCCCAGGTCCTCGGGCTCACCGGCCGGCTGCCCGACGTCGTCACGGCGTGCGTCGGCGGCGGGAGCAACGCGATCGGCATCTTCCACGCCTTCCTCGACGACCCGGACGTCGGCCTGCTGGGCCTGGAGGCGGGCGGGGAGGGCGTGGCCGCCGGCCGCCACGCGGCCTCCGTCGCCGGCGGCAGCCCCGGCGTGCTCCACGGCGCCCGCAGCTTCGTGCTGCAGGACGCGGACGGCCAGACGGTGGAGTCCCACTCGGTGTCGGCGGGACTGGACTACCCGGGCGTCGGTCCCGAGCACGCCTGGCTCGCCGCCATCGGCCGGGTGCGGTACGAGCCCGTGACCGACGAGGCGGCGATGGCGGCCTTCGCGCTGCTCTGCCGGACCGAGGGGATCATGCCGGCGATCGAGACCGCCCACGCCGTGGCCGGCACCCTCACGGAGGGCCGCCGGCTCGGGCCCGGCGGGATCGTGCTGGTGTGCCTGTCGGGGCGCGGGGACAAGGACGTCGCCACCGCCACCGACTGGTTCGGCCTCTGAGGGCTCGGATCCGCCGCCTCCCGGACCGGCCTCCTGCACCACCTGCCCGGCACCGCCCGAGTGATCGTCGATTTGTCGACGTTCATGCTGACGTGATCGCCGATTTGTCGATGATCTGGAGGCGTGCACTCCCACAGATGCCCATGATCGTCGATTTGTCGATGATCAACGCTGCTCGGTCGTCGACAAATCGACGATCACCAGGGCAGCACCAGGGCAGGGCAGGGGGCACGGCACACTGATCTCGTGAGCATCCCCACGGCGACCCGGCTCCCGCCGTCACAGGTCCTCGACCGCTGCCGTGAGGAAGGGCGCGCTGCCCTCGTGGCGTACCTGCCGGTCGGGTACCCAGACCTGGCGACCTCGATCGAGGCGTTGCAGGCGGCGGCCGCGGCCGGCGCCGACCTCCTCGAGATCGGGATCCCCTACAGCGACCCGGTGATGGACGGGCCGGTCATCGCCCACGCCGTCGACGCCGCCCTCCGCGGCGGGGTCCGGGTGCGGGACTCCCTGACGGCGGCGGCGGAGGTGGCCAGGGCGTCCCCGGCCACCGCGGTCCTCCTCATGACGTACTGGAACCCGGTCCTGCGGTACGGGGTGGACCGGTTCGCGGCCGACGCCCGGGCGCACGGGGTCGGCGGGCTCATCACGCCCGACCTGCTCCCGGACGACGCGGGGGAATGGCCTGCCGCCAGCACCGCCCACGGCCTGGAGCGGGTCCACCTCGTCGCCCCGAGCAGCACCGACGACCGGGTGGCCCTGGTGGAGCGGGCGAGCACCGGGTTCGTCTACGCGGCCTCGACGATGGGGGTCACCGGCGCCCGCGGGGCCGTCGCGCCGGCGGCCCGCGAGCTGGTCCGGCGGACCCGGGCCGCGGGCGCGGCGCGGGTGTGCGTCGGACTCGGGGTGTCGACCCCGGACCAGGCCGCCGAGGTGGCGGAGTACGCCGACGGGGTGATCGTGGGCTCGGCCCTGGTCCGGGCCCTGGACGCGGGCGGCGTGCCGGCGGTGTCCGAGCTGGTCGCCGACCTGACCAGGGGGGTGCGAGGGGCCCGGGCGGCCGGACCTGCCTGAGGGGTCACGTCGCCGGTCGCCGGACCGGCCGCCCGGCCGATGCCGCGGCGGGGCTCCCGTGGCGGGTTACCCTCGTCCGAACGCCCGCCGTGGGGCCCGACGGCCCGGTCGGCGTCCCCGCTGCACGATCCAGGAAAGGGGCGCCCGTGACCGTACCCGCGCACCACCGGTTCGCCGCCCGTCCCGGCGCCGGCCGCCCCCATCCGGGCGGCCTCTACGACCCGACGGCCGAGCACGACGCGTGCGGCGTGGCCTTCGTCGCGACGCTGCGAGGGGTGCCCGGGCACGACATCGTCGAGCACGCCCTCACGGCGCTGCGCAACCTCGACCACCGCGGCGCGGTCGGCAGCGAGGCCGACACCGGGGACGGGGCCGGGATCCTCACCCAGGTCCCGCACGCGTTCCTGCGGTCGGTCGCGGCCGGGCTGGGGATCGACCTGCCGCCGTCGGGCGGCTACGCCGTCGGCACGGCGTTCCTCCCGACGGACGACGACGAGCGCGCCCTCGCCGAGTCGGCGGTGGCGACGATCGCCGCCGAGGAGGGCCTGGCGGTGCTCGGCTGGCGCGACGTCCCCGTCGCCCCGGACCTCGTCGGGCCCACCGCCCGCGCCGCGATGCCGGCGTTCCGGATGGTGTTCCTCGCCCCGGCGCCCGGCGGGCCCGCGGCCGGGGCCACCGGCATCGGCCTCGACCGGTTCGCGTTCTGCGTGCGCAAGCGGGCCGAGCACGCCGCCGGGGTGTACTTCCCCTCGCTGTCGTCGCGCACCCTGGTCTACAAGGGGATGCTGACGACGAACCAGCTGGAGCCGTTCTTCGCCGACCTCTCCGACCGGCGGTACGCGACCGAGCTCGCCCTGGTCCACAGCCGGTTCTCCACCAACACCTTCCCGTCGTGGCCACTGGCCCACCCGTACCGGCTGATGGCCCACAACGGCGAGATCAACACCGTGCGCGGGAACCGGAACTGGATGCGGGCGCGGGAGTCCATGCTCGCCAGCGACCTCATCCCGGGCGACCTGGAGCGGCTGCTGCCGATCGTCGACCCCCACGGCAGCGACTCGGCCAGCTTCGACGAGGTCCTCGAGCTGCTGCACCTGGGCGGGCGGTCACTGCCGCACGCCGTCCTCATGATGATCCCGGAGGCGTGGGAGAACCACGCCGAGATGGACCCCGCGCGGCGGGCGTTCTACGAGTTCCACAGTTCGATCATGGAGCCCTGGGACGGGCCGGCGTCGGTGACCTTCACCGACGGCGACCTCATCGGGGCCGTCCTCGACCGCAACGGCCTGCGCCCGGCCCGGTACTGGGTGACGACCGACGGCCTCGTCGTCATGGCGAGCGAGGTGGGGGTGCTCGACATCGCGCCCGAGCGGGTGGTGCGCAAGGGCCGGCTGCAACCGGGACGCATGTTCCTCGTCGACACCCGCCACGGGCGGATCATCGACGACGCCGAGGTCAAGGCCGAGCTCGCGGCCCAGCAGCCCTACGAGCAGTGGCTCGCCGAGCACCAGGTCCATCTGCCCGACCTCCCGGACCGGCCGCACGTCGTCCACACCCCGGCCTCGGTCACCCGGCGCCAGCAGGCGTTCGGCTACACCGAGGAGGAGCTGCGGGTGCTCCTCGCCCCGATGGCCGCCACCGGGGCGGAGCCCATCGGCTCCATGGGCACCGACACCCCGCCGGCGGTGCTCTCGCAACGGCCGCGCCTGCTGTTCGACTACTTCGTCCAGCTCTTCGCCCAGGTGACGAACCCGCCGCTGGACGCCATCCGCGAGGAGCTCGTCACCAGCCTGCGGAGCACCATCGGGCCCGAGGGCAACATCCTCGACGCCACGCCGGGCCACTGCCGCCAGCTCGTCCTGCCGTTCCCCATCGTCGACAACGACGAGCTGGCCAAGATCGTCCATCTCCGGCCGGGCACCGTCTGCCTGCCCGGCGATGTGCGGCCGACCGCCGTCGTGCGCGGCCTGTACCCGGTCGCGGGGGGCGGCGCTGCGCTGGCCGAGCGTCTGGCCACCGTGTGCGACGAGGTGGACGCCGCCATCGCGGCCGGCGCCCACTACGTCGTGCTGTCGGACCGGGACGCCACCGCCGACCTCGCGGCGGTGCCGTCGCTGCTGCTGACCTCGGCCGTCCACCACCACCTCATCCGCAGCCGCACCCGCACCCGGGTGGGCCTGCTGGTCGAGGCCGGCGACGTCCGCGAGGTGCACCACGCGGCCCTGCTCGTCGGGTACGGGGCGGCCGCGGTCAACCCCTATCTCGCCGTGGAGACCGCCGAGGACCTCGTCCGGCGCGGCACGGTGTCCGGCGTCACGCCCGAGCAGGCGGGCCGCAACGTCCTGGCGGCGCTGGGCCGGGGCGTGCTCAAGGTCATGAGCAAGATGGGGATCTCGACCGTGGCCTCCTACGGCGGGGCCCAGGTGTTCGAGGCGATCGGCCTGTCGCAGGAGCTCGTCGACCGGTACTTCACGGGCACCACCACCCGCCTGGGCGGGGTCGGCCTCGACGTCGTCGCGGAGGAGGCGGCGCGCCGCCACGCCCGCGCCTACCCGACCGACGGGACCGCCCACGACCGGCGGCTCGCGATCGGCGGGGAGTACCAGTGGCGGCGCGACGGCGAGATCCACCTGTTCGACCCCGAGACCGTGTTCCGGCTGCAGCACTCCACCCGGTCGGGGCGCGAGGACGTCTACCGCGACTACAGCCGGCGGGTGGACGAGCAGTCGCACCGTCTGGGCACGCTGCGCGGCCTCCTGCGGCTGCGCGAGGAGCCCGCCGCGGCGATCGGCCCGGACGAGGTCGAGAGCGTCGAGTCGATCCTGCGCCGGTTCACCACCGGCGCCATGAGCTTCGGGTCCATCAGCCCCGAGGCGCACGAGACCCTGGCGATCGCCATGAACCGGATCGGCGGGAGGTCGAACACCGGCGAGGGCGGCGAGGACGTGGACCGGCTGCTCGACCCCGAGCGGCGGAGCGCGGTCAAGCAGGTGGCGTCCGGCCGGTTCGGGGTGACGAGCCTCTACCTCACCCACGCCGACGACATCCAGATCAAGATGGCGCAGGGCGCCAAGCCCGGCGAGGGCGGCCAGCTCCCGGGCAAGAAGGTGTACCCGCTGATCGCCCGGGTGCGGCACTCGACCCCCGGGGTCGGGCTGATCTCGCCCCCGCCGCACCACGACATCTACTCCATCGAGGACCTCGCCCAGCTCATCCACGACCTCAAGAACGCCAACCCGGCCGCGCGGATCAACGTCAAGCTGGTCAGCGAGGTCGGGGTCGGCACCGTGGCGGCGGGCGTGGCGAAGGCGCACGCCGACGTCATCCTGGTGTCCGGCAACGACGGCGGCACCGGTGCCTCCCCGCTCAACAGCCTCAAGCACGCCGGCGGCCCGTGGGAGCTGGGCCTGGCCGAGACCCAGCAGACGCTGGTCCTCAACGGCCTGCGGGACCGGGTGACGCTGCAGGTCGACGGCGCGATGAAGACCGGGCGCGACGTCGTCGTGGCCGCCCTGCTCGGCGCCGAGGAGTACGGGTTCTCCACCGCCCCGCTCATCGTCTCCGGCTGCATCATGATGCGGGTCTGCCACCTCAACACCTGCCCGGTCGGGGTGGCGACCATGGACCCCGCGCTGCGGGCGAGGTACAGCGGTCGGGCCGAGTTCGTCGAGCAGTTCTTCCGGTTCGTCGCGGGGGAGGTTCGGGAGCACCTGGCGGCGCTCGGCCTGCGCAGCCTCGACGAGGCGATCGGCCGGGCCGACCTGCTCGACGTGCGCCGGGCCGTCGACCACTGGAAGGCGGACGGCCTGGATCTGGCGCCGGTGCTCACGGTGCCGGGCCCGCCCGGGACGGCGGCGGGCGCCCCGCGCCGGCGGGTGGTCGACCAGGACCACGGACTGGAGAAGGCGCTCGACGTCAGCCTGGTCCAGATGGCGGCCGACGCCCTGGAGAACCGGATGCCGGTCCGGATCGACGTCCCGGTGCGCAACATCAACCGCACCGTGGGCACGATGCTGGGGCACGAGGTGACGCGCCGGTTCGGGGCCGACGGGCTGCCCGACGACACCGTCGACGTCACCCTCACCGGGTCGGCCGGGCAGTCCCTCGGCGCCTTCCTGCCGCGCGGGGTCACGCTGCGGCTGTGGGGCGACGCCAACGACTACGTCGGCAAGGGGCTGTCCGGCGGGCGGATCGTCGTGCGCCCGCCCCGGGACACCCGCTTCAACACCCAGCGCAACATCATCGCCGGCAACGTCATCGCCTACGGCGCGACCTCCGGCGAGCTCCTCGTCCAGGGCGAGGTCGGGGAGCGGTTCTGCGTCCGCAACTCGGGCGCCACCGCGGTCGTCGAGGGCGTCGGCGACCACGGCTGCGAGTACATGACCGGGGGAGTGGTCGTCGTGCTCGGCCGCACCGGGCGCAACTTCGCCGCCGGGATGTCCGGCGGCGTGGCCTACGTCATGGACGTCCGGCCGGCCCGGGTCAACACGTCCATGGTGGACGTCGCCGACCTCGACGCGGACGACGTGGGGCTGCTGCTGCCCCTGCTGCGCCGCCACGTCGAGGAGACCGGCTCCCTGGTGGCCGAGGACCTCCTCGTCGAGCCCGACCTGCTGTACAGCAGGCTGCGCAAGGTGGTGCCGCGGGACTACCGCCGGGTCATGGGGATCCGGGCGGCGGCCCTGGCCGAGGGCCTCGACCCGGACGGCGAGGAGGCGTGGCTGCGGATCGCGGCCGACGCCTGAGACCCCCGATCCCCGTCTGGCGGCGGGTCCCCGGCCGCTAGGTTGGGGACATGCGACGCGCGAAGATCGTCTGCACCCTGGGGCCCGCGACGTCCGGCAGCGACCGGATCCGCCGCCTCGTCGAGAGCGGGATGGACGTCGCCCGCATGAACTTCAGCCACGGCTCCCGGGACGACCACCGGGGCAACTTCGCGGACGTGCGCGCGGCGTCCGACGTCACGGGCCGCTCGGTGGCCGTCCTGCAGGACCTCCAGGGCCCGAAGATCCGGCTCGGAAGGTTCGCGAGCGGGCCCGTCGAGCTGGCCGAGGGCGCCCGGTTCGTCGTGACGACCGAGGACGTGCCCGGCGACGCCACCATGGTGTCGACGACCTATCAGGGCCTGGCGGGCGACGTGAAGCCGGGCGACCCGTTGCTGGTCGACGACGGCCGGATCCGGCTGCGCGTGGTGGAGGTGGCGGGCCCGCGCATCGTCACCGAGGTCGAGGTGGCGGGCGTGGCGTCCAACAACAAGGGCATCAACCTGCCCGGGGTGGCGGTGAGCGTGCCGGCGCTGACCGACAAGGACGCCGAGGACCTGCGTTTCGGCCTGCAGCTCGGGGTCGACCTGGTGGCGCTGTCCTTCGTCCGCAACGCGGTGGACGTCGACGAGGTGCGCAAGGTGATGACCGAGGTGGGGATCCGGGTGCCGGTCCTCGCCAAGATCGAGAAGCCGCAGGCCGTCGAGAACCTCCGCGAGATCATCGACGCCTTCGACGGGATCATGGTGGCTCGCGGCGACCTCGGCGTCGAACTGCCCCTGCAGGACGTGCCCATCGTCCAGAAGCGGGCCGTCGAGATCGCCCGCCGCCAGGCCAAGCCGGTCATCGTCGCCACCCAGATGCTGGAGTCGATGATCAACGCCCAGCGCCCGACCCGGGCCGAGGCGTCCGACGTCGCCAACGCCGTCCTCGACGGGGCGGACGCCCTCATGCTGTCCGGCGAGACCGCGGTGGGGGAGTACCCCTTCGACTCGGTCGCGACGATGGCCCGCATCATCACCGCCACCGAGGACCAGGCGCTGGACCGGATCCCCCCCCTCGGCACCCGGCCGCGGACCATGGGCGGGGCCATCACCAGGGCCGCCGCCGACGTCGCGGAACTGCTGGGGGTGCGCTACCTGGTGTGCTTCACCCAGAGCGGCGACTCCGCGCGCCGGATGTCGCGCCTGCGGGGGCCGATCCCGCTGCTCGCGTTCACCCCGGAGCCGTCGGTGCGCAGCCAGCTCAGCCTGTCGTGGGGGATCGAGACGTTCCTCGTGCCGCCGGTCAAGCACACCGACGACATGGTCCGCCAGGTGGACGAGGCGCTGATGGAGATCGGCCAGTGCCGCCGCGGCGACCTCGTCGTCATCGTCGCGGGCTCCCCGCCCGGGACCCCGGGGTCGACCAACGCCCTGCGGGTGCACCGGATCGGCGACGCCGTCGACGCCCTGGTGCCCGCTTACGGCTGACGTGGGACCACGGTGATCCGTTCGGCCGCATGCTCGCCGCCCAGGCCCTGTCCTCGGGCGCTGTCCTCGTGACCAAGGACCGTCGTCTTCCGGCAGCTGCCAGGACTCACGACGGCGTGGTGACACCGCCGCGGTCCTGTGCCGGGTGCGGGACTCGAACCCGCACGCCCATCGGGCAGCGCATTTTGAGTGCGCCGTGTCTGCCGATTCCACCAACCCGGCCGGTGCGGGCCGTCGGCCCGCACCGGCTCACGGTAGCGCGCGCCGGGCATCGCGCGGCGGCGGCTACCCTCTGCTGGTGAGCAGCGACGGAGCCGTTCCCGCAGCAGATTTCCTGCCGCCCGACCCGCCGCCGGAGGATGTCGCCGGCGCAGAGCCGGGACCCGCCCCCACCGGGGAGACGTCGGGGTCGACCGGCCGGCGGGTGGTCGTCGCCGAGGACGAGGCCCTGATCCGGCTCGACCTGGTCGAGATGCTGACCGAGGCGGGCTATGAGGTGGTCGGAGAGGCGGGCAACGGCGAGAGCGCCCTGCGTCTGGCCGAGGAGCTGCGCCCGGATGTCGTCGTGCTCGACATCAAGATGCCGAAGCTGGACGGCATCTCGGCGGCCGAGCGGATCGCCGCGGCCCGCATCGCGCCGGTCGTCCTGCTCACCGCGTTCAGCCAGACCGAGCTGGTCGAGCGGGCCCGGGACGCCGGGGCGATGGCCTACGTCGTGAAGCCGTTCACCGCCGCCGACCTGCTGCCGGCCATCGAGATCGCGGTCAGCCGCCACGGCGAGCTGGCCCAGCTCGAGGCCGAGGTGGCGGACCTCACCGACCGGCTGGAGACGCGCAAGCTCGTCGAGCGGGCGAAGGCCGCGCTGCAGACGATGTACAAGATGAGCGAGCCCGAAGCCTTCCGCTGGATCCAGAAGACGTCGATGGACCGCCGCCTGTCCATGAGGGAGGTGGCGGCGGGGGTGCTGGCCGCCACCTCCGCCAAGTCCGCGGCGCGGCCGCGGGCGGGTGCCGACGCCGCCGAGGCCTGAGCCGACGGACGGGCCCGGCAGGAAGGGCACGGAGCGGTCCGAACTGGTCACGACTCGGCAACGGTCCTGGCCACGGCCCCGGATCGTCATCTCGTCGTGACAGTCCTTCGGTAGCGTCACCAGCCGCAGCCGCGACCTCTGCTGCGGTTCGGACCTGAAGGAGACCATCGATGACCCGACGCACCTGGCGTGCCGTCGCCGTTCTCGGCGTCGCCGGCCTCGCTCTCGCCGCCTGCGGCGGCGAGGAGGCCACCGACGAGGACACCGGCGAAGCCGCCGCCCCCAGCGAGGAGATGACCGAGGACACCGCCGCCGGCGGCGAGGGTGACGGCACCCTCACCCTCGGGACCCTGCTCCCCGAGACCGGCAGCCTCGCCTTCCTCGGCCCTCCGGAGTTTGCCGGCGTCGAGCTGGCCGTCCAGGAGATCAACGAGAACGGGGGCGTCCTCGGCCAGGACGTCGCCAAGATCGACTCCGACTCCGGCGACACCACGACGGACATCGCGACGCAGTCGACCACCCGCCTGCTGGGCGAGGGCGTCGACGCCGTCATCGGCGCCGCGTCCTCCGCCGTGTCCTTCACCGTGATCGACCAGATCACGGGTGCCGGCGTGGTCCACTTCTCGCCGGCCAACACCAGCCCGGACTTCACGGACTACGACGACAACGGGCTGTACTTCCGCACCGCCCCGTCGGACGTGCTCCAGGGCCGGGTCATGGGTGACCTGCTGGTCCAGGACGGCGCCCTCAACGTCGCCCTGCTGGTCCTCGACGACCCGTACGGCACCGGCCTGGCCGAGAACGTCCAGCTCTCCCTGGAGGCGGGCGGCGGTCAGCTCGCCCTCGACCCGGTCCTCTACCCGGAGGGCACGGACAACTTCTCGGCTCAGGTGACCCAGGTCGCCAATGCCTCCCCGGACGCGGTCGTCATCATCGGCTTCGCCGAGACCGCCCAGATCGTCAACGAGATGATCGCCCAGGGTGTCGGGCCGGACGTCCTGCCGACGTACTTCGTCGACGGCAACCTCTCCAACTACGGCGAGGACCTCCCCGCCGGCGTCCTCGAGGGCAACAAGGGCACCCTGCCCGGGGCCGAGGCGCCGGAGGAGTTCCAGCAGCGCCTGCTCGAGGTCGACTCCGCCCTCAACGACTTCTCGTACGCGGCCGAGTCCTACGACGCGGCCATCACCATCGCGCTCGCGGCCGTCGCCGCGGACAGCGACGCGGGCACCGACATCGGGGCGGCACTGCCCGACGTCACCCGCGAGGGCGAGAAGTGCACCACGTTCGCCGACTGCGTCGCCCTGCTGGAGGCCGGGGAGGACATCGACTACGACGGTGTGTCCGGCCCGATCGAGCTGAGCGACGCCGGTGACCCGACGGAGGCCACCATCGGCATCTTCCAGTACGGCCCGGACAACAACTACACCCGGATCGACTCGCTGTCCGGCACCCTGTGATCCACTGTCCGGCGGTCGGCTGACCGCCGGACGAGAAGGGCCCCCGTCCGGTCGGACGGGGGCCCTTCCTCGTGTTCCGGGACGCCCGGGAACGGGTGTCGGCTACTGCGACTTGGCGAGGGTTCCGAGGTACAGCTCGATGACCTTGGGGTCGTGGGCGAGCTGCGCCCCGGTGCCGGTGTAGGCGTTGCGGCCCTGGTCGAGGACGTAGCCGCGGTCGCAGATCTGCAGGCAGCGGCGGGCGTTCTGCTCCACCATGACCACCGACACGCCCGTCCTGTTGATCTCGCGGGTGCGGACGAACACCTCGTCCTGCTTGGCCGGCGACAGCCCGGCGCTCGGCTCGTCGAGCAGCAGCACGCTCGGGTCCATCATGAGGGCCCGGCCCATGGCGACCATCTGCCGCTCGCCGCCGGACAGCGACCCGGCGCGCTGGGTACGCCGCTCGCCCAGGGTCGGGAAGAGGTCGGTGACCACGGCGAAGCGCCGGGCGAACAGCTTGGGGTCCTGGTAGCAGCCCATCTGGAGGTTCTCCTCGATGGTGAGCGAGGGGAACACGTTGTTGGTCTGCGGGACGAAGCCGACGCCCTTGCCGACGAGCCGGTTGGCCTTGAGCCCGGTGATGTCGTCGCCCCGCAGCGTCACCGTGCCCTCGCGGACCCTCACCAGCCCGAACACGGCCTTGAGGAGCGTCGACTTCCCTGCTCCGTTGGGACCGATGATCCCGACCAGCTCGCCCTCCCGGACGTACAGGTCCGTCCCGTTGAGGATGTTGACCCCTGGCAGGTACCCGGCGACGAGGTTGTCGACGCGCAGCAGCGCACCGGACGCCCCGGCGAGGTGGGTGTCGCGCCCGACCACCTCCGCCCCCCGCGTGGGCACGGGACCCGGCGTCGCGGACGTGGCGCCGTCGGTCGGGGTGATGGGAGCGGGCACGGCGGGCGTGCCGGCGGCGGTCGGTTCGGTCACGGGGTGGTCACCTCGTCGTCGATGAGCGCCTCGCCGTGGTGGCCGCCCAGGTAGGCGTCGATGACCGAGGGGTCGGCCATGACGTGGTCCGGGGGACCCTCGGAGACGATGCGCCCCTGGGCCATGACGATCACCCAGTCGGAGATGTCGCGCACCGCGTCCATGTCGTGCTCGACGAAGAGCACCGTCATGCCCTGCTCCCGCAGGTCCTTGACGTGGCCCAGCAGCGACTGGGTGAGGGCCGGGTTCACGCCGGCCATCGGCTCGTCCAGCATGACCATCTCGGGCCGGCTCATCAGGGCCCGCGCCATCTCGAGGAGCTTGCGCTGGCCCCCGGACAGGCTGCCGGCGAAGTCGTCGCGCTTGGCGGCCAGCCGGAAGCGCTCCAGGAGCTCCTCCGCCTGGACGGTGATCTCGTGCTCCTGCCGCCCCCAGATCGGCTTGACGAGGGCGTTGAGGATGTTCTCGCCACGCTGCCCCTGGGCGCCGAGGCGCATGTTCTCCATGACGGTGAGGCGGGACAGCGCCTTCGTCAGCTGGAAGGTCCGGACCATGCCGCGGCGGGCGACCCGGAACGCCGGGACACCGGCGAGCGACTGGCCGTTGAAGGACCACGAACCGGAGTCCGGCCGGTCGAAGCCGGTCAGCAGGTTGAAGAACGTCGTCTTCCCGGCCCCGTTGGGGCCGATGAGGGCGGTGATGGCACCGCGCTGGATCTCGACGTGCTCGACGTCCACCGCGGTGAGGCCGCCGAACCGGCGGACGACGTCGTCCGCCACGAGGATGGGATCGGGCTTGGGCACGCCGGGGGTCCGCTCGACGCCGCCGAGGGCGGCCAGGGCGGCCTCGCGTCGCGGAGCCACGCGGGCCGCGGCCGTGCCGGCCTGCGTGCCGTGTGGCGAGCTGTCATCGGGCACCGAGCGCCAACTCCCTCCGGTCGCCGAGGATCCCCTGTGGTCGGAACGCCATCAACAGCATGAGCGCCAGGCCGACGAGAATGAAGCGGACCTGGCCGACCTGGACGCCGTCCATGAGCCAGCTCGGGATGATCCCGCTGCTCACCCCCGACCGGAGGACCGTGTCCGTCACCGCCAGCGTCACCCACAGGATGACGGCCCCCAGCACCGGCCCCATGACCCGGGCCGCCCCTCCGAGCAGCAGGGCGGTGTAGGCGAGGAAGGTCAGCTGGGTGGCGTAGTTGTCCGGCTGCACCGAGCCCCGGGACAGCGACAGCACGAAGCCGGCGAGGCAGCCGAAGACGCCGCCCAGGATGAGCGACTGCATCTTGTAGCTGAAGACGTTCTTGCCGAGGCTGCGGACCGCGTCCTCGTCCTCCCGGATGCCCTTGAGCACCCGGCCCCACGGGCTGCGGATGAGCAGGAAGACGACGAGCAGGGACAGCGCGATGAGGACGAGCGCCACGAGGCGGAGCCAGAGGCCGCGCTCGCTGTAGGTCCAGGGTCCGAAGCCGTAGGTGCCCTCGGGGAACGGGTTGAGGGCGTAGAAGTCGCGGGCCATGCCGTTGATGCCGTTGGAGCCTCCGGTCCACTGGTCGAACGCCGACGACCGGACGACGAACCGGAAGATCTCGGCCGTCGCGATCGTCGCGATGGCCAGGTAGTCGGCGCGCAGGCGCAGGGTCGGGATGCCCAGCAGCAGGGCCATGACGACCGTGGCCGCCAGTGCCACCAGGATCCCCACCCCGAGCGGCAGGCCGAGGATGGCCACGCTGACGCCGATGCCGTACGCGCCCAGGGCGACGAAGAGGGCCTGCCCGAAGTTCAGCAGCCCGGTGTACCCGAAGTGCATGTTGAGCCCGATCGCGGCCAGGACGTAGACGAGGGTGTCGACCCCCAGGATCTGCCCGGCCGCGAAGGAGAGGGTGTTGAGGACATCCATGGCGCGTCTCCTCTCAGCCGACCCGCTCGCGTCGCCCGAGCAGGCCCTGCGGCCGCACGAGCAGGATGATGATGAGGACGGCCAGGGCGCCGACGTTCTTCAGCTCCGGCGGGATGACGAGCGTGCTGACCTCGATGAGCAGCCCGACGGTGAGCGCGCCGACGATGGCGCCGAACGCCGTGCCCAGACCGCCCAGGACGACGGCAGCGAAGATCAACAACAGGATCTGGAAGCCGAGGAGCCAGTCCATGCCCTGGGACAACCCGAGCAGCATCCCGGCCAGCGCCGCGAGGAAGGTGCCGGCGACCCACACGACCCGGATGACCCGCTCGACGTCGATGCCGCTGGCCGACGCGAGCGCCGGGTTGTCGGACACCGCCCGGGTGGCCTTGCCGATCCGGGTGTAGAGCAGCGCGAACGCGACGGCGAGCAGGATGACGACGGCCAGGCCCATCGAGACCAGGTCGAGCGGGCGGACGCGCACCGGGCCCAGGGCGAGGCCGGCCTGCCCGCTGAAGTCCCGGTAGAAGACGGTGTCGCCGCCGAAGAAGTACAGGAAGCCGTAGCGCAGGAAGAAACTGAATCCGATCGAGAAGATCATCATGGCGATGAGCCCGATCCCACGCTGTCGCAACCGGGACCAGATGGCCGTGTCCTGGAGCCATCCGAAACCCACCGCCAGCGCCAGCATCAGGGGTGTCGCCACGAGCAGCGGCAGTCCCGCGACGACATGCAGTGCGAAGGTGATGAGCGCGCCGAACGTCACGAGCTCGCCGTGGGCGAAGTTCGTCAGCCCGGTGGTGCCGAAGACCAGTGACAGCCCGATCGCGGCCAGCGCGAGGACCAGGCCGAACCGCAGCCCGGAGACCACCAGCTGCGGCAGCGTGTTCCAGGGGATGTCCGCCACCGGCCCGGGCACCTCGACCCCCCCGTCGCCGGCGCCCTCGACGAGGCGCAGGGCCACCGTCCGCGGCGTGCCGGGGTCCACCCGCGTCGTGAACGGGTTCTGCGCGAGGCCCAGCCCCGAGTACTCCTCCGGCAGCGACTCGACGTCCAGCTCGACGTCGTACTCGCCCGGTTCGGGGACCGAGAAGCTCACCAGGCCGTCGGTGTCGGTCTCGCCCTCGTCGAGCTCCTCGTCGCCCTGGAGCACCCGGATCGTCGTGTCGGGCACGGGCTCGCGGGTCTCGTCGTCGAACAGGCGGACGTTGATCGTCTCGCCCTCGGGCTCGGCGTCCTCGGGAGTCGCGGCCCCCGCGACGGCGACCGGCATCACCAGGAACAGGCCGAGGGCCACGATCAGTGCCCTGAAGGCTCGGGTCACGCCGCCTCCTCCTCGTCGGGGTCGCACCGGGCTGGTCCTCCGGGATCTCCCGGGCACATCCCGGGGGACGGCCGGGGGAGCATAGCCGTCCGTCGCTGGTCAACGTCCATTCCCGCGTCCGTGGACAGGACCACATCTGCCGGACGCCCGACCCTAGGGGGTGGACTGTTACCGCGTGGTTACGCGCGGCCACACACCGGAGGTCACCATGTCACCCGGCCGGCGGCGCCTGCCGGACCAGGCACGTCAGCCGCGCCGTGCACACCAGACGCCCCGCCTCGTCGCGGACCTCGACGCCGTAGGTGGCCACCGTCCCGCCCCGGTGCAGCGCCGTCGCCACGGCGGTCACGGTGCCGTCGCGTACCGCGCGGTGGTGGGTCGCGCTGAGGTCGATCCCGACCGCCGCCCGGCCCTCGCCGGCGTGCAGCTGGGCCGCGAACGAGCCGACGGTCTCGGCCAGGGCGGCGCTCGCACCGCCGTGCAGCAGCCCGTACGGCTGGGTGTTCCCGGCGACCGGCATCCGCGCCACGGTGCGCTCGGCCCCGAGTTCGAGGAGCTCGATGCCCATCCGCTCCATGAGCGTGCCCCGGGTCATGGCGGCCGCCGTCGCGGCGTCCGGGCGTGACGGGGCGCCTGCGGTGTCGGTCACCGGCGCAGTCTAGGGACGGCCCGTAGGGTGACTGCGTGACTGACCGAGCGGCTGACCCGGCGGCCCGGCTGCTCCTCCTCGACGGCCACTCCCTGGCCTATCGCGCCTTCTTCGCCCTGCCGGCCGAGAACTTCAGCACGAGCACCGGTCAGGTGACGAACGCCGTCTACGGGTTCACGGCGATGCTCATCAACGTCCTGCGGGACGAGCAGCCGACCCACGTGGCCGTCGCGTTCGACGTCTCCCGGGCCACGTTCCGCACCGAGCAGTACGCGGAGTACAAGGCCAACCGGTCCGCGACGCCGAGCGAGTTCTCGGGCCAGGTGCCCCTCATCAAGGAGGTGTTGGCCACGCTCGGCGTGCCCGCCCTCGAGCGGGAGGGCTACGAGGCCGACGACGTCATCGCCACCCTCGTCCGCCGGGTGCGGGACCGGACCGCTGCCGGCGAGCCGATGGACGTCGTCGTCTGCACCGGCGACCGCGACTCGTTCCAGCTCGTCGGGGACGACGTCACCGTCCTGTACCCGAAGCGCGGCGTGTCGGAGCTGTCCCGGATGACACCCGCCGCCGTCGAGGAGCGGTACGGCATCGGACCGGACCTCTATCCCGACATGGCCGCCCTGGTCGGCGAGGACAGCGACAACCTCAGCGGCGTCCCGGGGGTCGGGCCGAAGACCGCGGCCAAGTGGCTGCTCGCCCACGGCGGCCTCGAGGGCGTGGTGGCGAACGCCGACCGGATCACCGGCAAGGCGGGGGAGAGCCTGCGGGCCCACCTCGCCGACGTCCTGCGCAACCGCTCCCTCAACCGGCTGGTCGACGACCTCGAGCTGCCGTTGGGCGTCGACGACCTGCGCTGGCACGGCTGGGACCGCGACGCCGTGCACCAGGTCTTCGACGGCCTGGAGTTCCGGGTGCTGCGGGACCGGCTGTTCGCCACCCTCAGCGCGCCGGAGCCCGAGGTCACGGGTGGGTTCGCGGTCGAGTCCGAGGCGCTGGGGCCCGAGGCTGCCCGGCAGTGGCTGGCCTCCCACGCCGCGGGCCGCCGGGTCGCGGCCCAGGTCGCGGTGACGGGTCGCGGACTCGGGGCCACCGCGGTCGGGCTCGCGGTGGCCGCCGGCGGCGGGGAGACCGCGTACCTCGACCTTGCCGTGTCCCGGGAGGACGTCACGGCCTGGCTGGCGGACCCCGCGACCGCCGTCGTCGCCCACGAGGCCAAGCCGCAGCTGCACGCGCTGCACCGGGCCGGGCTCGCGGTCGCGGGACTGGCCGGGGACACCGCGCTGGCGGCCTACCTGTGCCGGCCGGACCAGCGGTCCTACGACCTCGCGGACCTCTCGGTCCGTCATCTCGGGCGCGAGCTCACCGTCGAGGCACCTGCCGCGGCCGGGCCGGACGGGGCCTCCGATCAGCTCGACCTCGGGCTCGACGACCCGGACCCCGAGGCCCAGGCGGCCGCGGCAGCGGCCGCCACCCGGGCCGAGGCCGTGGTCCGGGCGGCGTCGGTGGCCGCGCTCGACGAGGTGCTGTCCGCCGAGCTGGCCGAGCGCGAGGCGACCGATCTCCTCGACCGGGTGGAGCTGCCCCTGGTGCCCGTGCTCGCCCGGATGGAGCGGGTGGGGATCGGGGTCGACACCGACCACCTGTCGGACCTGGAGTCCCATTACGCCGCGATGGTCGCCGCGGCGGCCAAGCACGCCTTCGAGGTCATCGGCACCGAGATCAACCTCGGCTCGCCGAAGCAGCTCCAGGTCGTCCTGTTCGACCAGCTGGCCCTGCCGAAGACGAAACGGATCAAGACCGGGTACACCACCGACGCCGACTCCCTGCAGGACCTGTACGTCAAGACCGAGCACCCGTTCCTGCTCCACCTGCTGGCCCACCGGGACGCCAGCCGGCTGCGCCAGACCGTCGAGGGGCTGCTCCAGTCGGTGGCCGGCGACGGGCGGATCCACACCACGTTCAACCAGACCATCGCGGCCACCGGCCGGCTGTCCAGCGTGGACCCGAACCTGCAGAACATCCCGATCCGGACGGACGAGGGCCGCCGGATCCGGGCGGGCTTCGTCGTGGGCGCCGACGACCGGGGCCCGCTCGAGAGCCTCATGAGCGCCGACTACTCGCAGATCGAGATGCGGATCATGGCGCACCTCTCGGGGGACGCCGGGCTCGTCGAGGCGTTCCGGTCGGGCGAGGACCTGCACCGCTTCGTCGGCTCGCGGGTGTTCTCCGTGCCGCCCGCCGAGGTGACGCCCGCGATGCGGGCGAAGGTCAAGGCGATGTCGTACGGGCTGGCCTACGGACTCAGCGCGTTCGGGCTGTCCCGGCAGCTGACGATCGACGTCGAGGAGGCCCGCGGCCTCATGGACGAGTACTTCGAGCGCTTCGGCGGGGTGCGGGACTACCTGCGCGGCGTCGTCGCCGAGGCCCGGCAGACCGGGTGGACCGCCACGCTGCTCGGACGGCGCCGCTACCTGCCGGACCTCACGTCCGACAACCGGCAGCGCCGGGAGATGGCCGAGCGGATGGCCCTCAACGCCCCGATCCAGGGCTCGGCGGCCGACCTCGTCAAGGTCGCCATGCTCGGCGTCGACGCGGAGCTGGCGCGGCGCGGGCTGCGCAGCCGGATGCTGCTCCAGGTGCACGACGAGCTCGTCCTCGAGGTCGCGTCGGGGGAGCACGACGAGGTCGAGGCCCTGGTACGGGAGGCGATGGCCGGGGCCGCCGAACTGGCCGTGCCGCTGGAGGTCTCGGTCGGGGTCGGCCGGTCCTGGTACGACGCAGCCCACTGACGCCGCACTGCCGACGGGAGCGTCACCGGGCGCACACGAGGACCGCGGTTCCCGGGACGCGCTCGCCCCGCAGCCGGCTCCACCCGCCCCACTCCTCGTCGAGGTCCTCCGGCCACTCGGGCTCGACGAGGTCGGTGAGGCCGAAGCCGGCCCCCACCACCAGGCGCACCCAGTCACCCAGGGTGCGGTGGTACTCGGCGTAGGCGACGCCGCCGTCGTCGCCGTGCTCGAGGTACGGCGTCCGCGAGAAGTACGACAGCGTGGCCCGCAGCCCGGCCGGCCCCGGGTCGTCCGGGAACGCCCAGCGGATCGGGTGCGTCACCGAGAACACCCACCGCCCGCCCGGGCGCAGCACCCGGTGGACCTCGGCCAGCACCCGGTCCGCGGCGGGGGTGAACGGCAGCGCCCCGTACGCCGAGAACGCGAGGTCGAATGCGCCGTCGGCGAACGGCAGCCGGGCGGCGTCCCCCTGGACGGCACGGGTGCGGACGACCGCCGGCGCGTGCCGCAGCATCCCGGCGGAGAGGTCCAGGGCGACCGGGCGCGCTCCGCGCGCCGCCAGCCAGTCACTGCACTGTCCGGCGCCGGCCCCGACCTCGAGGACGTCGCGGCCGCTCACCGGGCCGAGGAGGCCGGCATCGTCCTCGCGCAACCCCTCCGGCCCCCAGACGAACCCGCTCAGGAACGACCCGTGCGCGGCCTGGTAGTCCGCCGCCGTGGAATCCCACCACCGGCGATTGGCCGTGACCGTGAGCCGCGGTCCGTGATCCTCCTGTGACATCCTCGCGTTGACCCTCTCTCCGCAGGGCGGATAGCCTCTCATCCTGCGCACGCCCGTGCGCGGGCTCGGTCGTCGGTCGGATCCCCGGTCTCGGTGGTCCAGAACCTCGGGTGGGACAGCGCCTCGGGCGCGTGCGGCATCGCCCAGATCCTCCCGCACGACGCTGCCACGCGGCCGCGTCCCCAACCCACCAGCGACCGGAGCCCCCACGTCCATGACACTGACCCCGACCGACTCGACGAGCAGCGCTGTCGCCGTCAACGACATCGGTTCCGCCGACGACTTCCTCGCCGCGGTCGACGAGACCATCAAGTACTTCGGCGACGGCGACATCGTGGCCGGCACGGTCGTGAAGGTCGACCGTGACGAAGTCCTGCTCGACATCGGGTACAAGACCGAAGGGGTCATCCCGTCGCGCGAGCTCAGCATCAAGCACGACGTCGACCCCGGCGAGGTCGTGACGGTCGGCGACGAGGTCGAGGCCCTCGTCCTCCAGAAGGAGGACAAGGAGGGCCGGCTGATCCTGTCCAAGAAGCGCGCCCAGTACGAGCGCGCCTGGGGCACGATCGAGAAGATCCGCGACGAGGACGGCGTCGTCACCGGCACCGTCATCGAGGTCGTCAAGGGCGGGCTCATCCTCGACATCGGGCTGCGCGGCTTCCTGCCGGCGTCCCTGGTCGAGATGCGGCGGGTCCGCGACCTGCAGCCGTACGTCAGCCGCGAGCTCGAGGCCAAGATCATCGAGCTGGACAAGAACCGGAACAACGTCGTCCTGTCGCGCCGCGCGTGGCTGGAGCAGACCCAGTCCGAGGTCCGCTCGTCGTTCCTGGCGCAGCTCAAGCGGGGCCAGGTGCGCACCGGAACGGTGTCGTCACTGGTGAAGTTCGGCGCCTTCGTCGACCTCGGAGGGGTGGACGGCCTCGTCCACGTCTCGGAGCTGTCGTGGAAGCACGTCGACGACCCGGCGGAGGTCGTCGAGATCGGCCAGGAGGTCACCGTCGAGGTGCTCGACGTCGACCTCGAGCGCGAGCGGGTCTCGCTGTCGCTGAAGGCGACCCAGGAGGACCCCTGGCAGCACTTCGCCCGGACCCACGGGCTGGGCCAGGTCGTGCCGGGCAAGGTGACGAAGCTGGTGCCGTTCGGCGCCTTCGTCCGGGTCGAGGACGGCATCGAGGGTCTGGTCCACATCTCCGAGCTGGCCGAGCGCCACGTCGAGATCCCCGAGCAGGTCGTCCAGGTCAACGACGAGATCTTCGTCAAGGTGATCGACGTCGACCTCGAGCGGCGCCGGATCTCGCTGTCGCTCAAGCAGGCGAACGAGACCGCCGCCGTCCAGTCCGCCGAGTCCTTCGACCCCACGCTCTACGGCATGGCGGCCGAGTACGACGAGGCCGGCAACTACAAGTACCCGGAGGGCTTCGACCCCGAGACGGGCGAGTGGCTGCCCGGGTACGAGGCGCAGCAGACGGAGTGGGAGCGCCAGTACGCCGAGGCCCAGGCCCGGTGGGAGGCCCACCAGGCCCAGATCACGCGCGCCCAGACCGCCGAGGAGGAGGCCGGCCCGGCGCCTGCCGCCACCGCGGCCGCGGCCGCCTCCAGCTACTCCTCGGGCGGCGGCGACGAGGAGGCCGCGGGTGGCACGCTCGCCAGCGACGAGGCCCTCGCCGCCCTCCGGGAGAAGCTGACCGGACGCTGAGCCGCCTCCTCTCGCAGCAGGCCCGCTCCGCCTCACCCGGGGAGCGGGCGTGCTGCGCGTCGGGGTGACGGGGGGCATCGCCGCGGGCAAGTCGAGCGCCGTCGCCGTCCTCCGGGGGCTCGGGGCGGTCGTCGTCGACGCCGACGCCATCGCCCGCGAGGTGTTGGCCCCGGGCGGGGCGGCGGCCGCCGAGGTGGTGGCCGCCTTCGGCGAGGCCGTGACCGGGCCGGACGGCGTCATCGACCGGGCCGCCCTGGGTCGCGTGGTCTTCGGCGACCCGGGGCGGCGGGCCCGCCTCGAGGCCATCACCCACCCGCGGATCCAGGCCGAGGCGGCTCGCCGGTTCGCCGCGGCCCCACCCGACGCGGTGGTGGTGCACGACATCCCGCTGCTCGTGGAGCTCGGCCTGGGCGACCGGTACCACCTCGTCGTCGTCGTCGGCGCCCCGGCGGCGGAGCGGGTCGCCCGCCTGGTCCGGGAGCGCGGGATGGCCGGGCCGGACGCCCGGGCCCGGGTCGCCGCGCAGGCCGGTGACGGCGAGCGGCGGGCCGCCGCCGACGTGTGGCTGGACAACGCGGGCGCCCCGGAGCGGCTGCGTGAGGACACCCGGCGGCTGTGGCACG
>JBHJOJ010000214.1:0-23164 GCA_050329835.1 Kineosporiaceae bacterium
GCCTGTCGAAGAAGGACATCATCCGCTGCCTCAAACGCCTGATCGCCCGCGAGCTCTACTACCTGCTCACCTCACCCCAGACCCAGCAACCCGCTTGACGATCCATAGGAGCATCCGGCTGCTGATCCGGCTCAGCGGAGGTCGACGAGCAGGGGCACCTCGACTTCGTCCGCCGTCAGCGACCCGTGCCACCCGACGAGGGTGAGGACGTCCCGGCGGTGCCGGCGCGAGTCCACGACCACGATCCGGCCGCGCGCGAGGACGACGAGCTCACCCGCGCGGTCGAGGGCGGCGGGGTCCGGTGCCGGGCCGAACCAGCCCCGGCTCGCGGCGTCGGCCCGGGTGAGGACCTCGACGGCGTCGCCGAGGCCGTGCCGCCACCGGTCGGCGACCTCGGCCGACCGGCCCGGTTCCGGCCACAGGTACACCGCCCGGGGCTCGCCGCCGGCCCGGCGCACCCCGGCGAGGAGGTCGGGCCGGGAGGCGGCGTCCACCCGGTTCGCCGCCGGCACGTCCACCATCCCGTGGTCGGCCGTCACGACGACCAGCGTGCCGGGCGGGCACGCCGCCGACAGCCGCGCCAGCTGCCCGTCCAGGTCCTCCAGCTGCCGGGTCCAGTCCAGCGACTCCCACCCCTGCCCGTGCCCGGTCCGGTCCAGCTGCCCCCAGTAGAGGTACGCCAGGCACCGCTCGGAGGAGCGCAGGGCCCGCGCGGTGGCGTCGACCCGCGCGCCGAGCGACTCGGCGGCGGCGTAGCGGCCGCCCCGCAGCGCGGCCGCCGTGAGGCCGGACCCGTCGAACTCCTTCGGTCCCACCCGCACCACGGCGACGCCCGCGGCGACGGCGGCCTCGAAGACCGTGGGCCGCGGCTGCCAGGCCTGCGGGTCGAGGTCGTCCGGCCAGGTCAGCTGGTTCACCACCCGGTCCCGCTCCGGGTCGAGGACGTCGTAGCCGACGAGGCCGTGCCGGCCGGGCGGGAGCCCGGTCCCCAGCGTCGCCAGGCTGGAGGCGGTCGTCGACGGGAAGGCGGACGTCAGGCGGGACGGCACGCCGGGCGGGTGGTGCTCGGCGAGGTCGCGCAGGTAGGGCGCGTGACCCCGCCGGGCCTCCAGCAGCGCGGCCCCCAGACCGTCGACGAGCACGACCACCACCGCGCGGGGGTCCCGCACGACCCCCGCCAGGCCGAGCCGGTCGCGGTGGCCGGGCACGCCGAGCAGGGCGGCGGCCGAGGGGAGCACCTCGGCGAGGCTGGCGGAGCCGTAGCGCGGCGACGACCAGTCCGCGCCGGCCGCCCCGGTCACGGGAGGCGGACGGTGGCGGCCGAGAGGGCGCGGGCAAAGGCCAGGGCGGCGTCGACGGCGGGCCGGCCCTCGGCGGCGGCGCTGACCCGCAGAGACAGGTCGTCGGCCGTCACCGACCCGGTGTACCCGTGATCGGCGTCGCAGTCCGGGTTGTCGCAGGCGGCCGGCTCGAGGTCGACGCGGCTCGCGATCCCCCAGGCCACCCCGATCGTGACCTCCAGCGGCGGGGTGCCCGGCCGGTGGTCCTCCGGCCGGTCGACGATGTGGGTGGTCACGACCCCGTGGATCCCCGACAGCGGGATCGCCTCGGCCGTGACCGCCGCGTAGGTGCGGGCCGCGGGAGCGGGCGCGGCGTCCGGGTCGGCGGCCACCGGGCCGTGGCGGTCGGCGTCCGGGGAGTCGGTGTGGTCGTCGGCGTGGACGATGACGAGCCGGGTCCCGGTGAGGGCCAGCACGGTGACATGGCGCCGGAGGTCGTCGTCCACGTCGAAGGTCGTCTCGAGATGGACGAGGTGGGCCGTGACCTCCTCCCGGGCGAGGGTGGACCCCAGCACGTCGGTGACCACCGCGGGGTAGAACCCCGCCCGGTCGATCTCGGTCCGCAGGGCCCCGGGCAGCGGCCGCCGCCCCTCGGACCCCGGGGCGTGCACCGCGTTGGAGCGGCGGCCGGGCTCGCGCATGACCGGCATCCTCTCAGCCCGGGGCCGCGCTCAGGGCGCGACGCCCGATGTCCGGGCGGTTCGGGGCGGGCGCGACGCTCGCCCGGGCGTCCAGCACCTCGCACCCGCTCGGGTGCGCGACCAGGGGCTCCAGCACCAGCCTCGCCACCTGTGGCAGGTCCTCGGCGAGCAGGGACGCCCGGCCGACGGTCGCGTGCAGCGCGTCCAGGTCCACCGGTTCCCGGCCGCCGTGGCCCGAGAGCAGCGGCGCCGCCCGGACCTCCGCGACGAGGTCGGCGACGTCCCCCTCGCGCAGCGGCGCGATCCGGTAGGCCACGTCGCCCAGCAGGTCCGCGGTCTCCCCCGCGACGGCGAAGCTCAGCAGCGGCCCGAAGAGCGGGTCCTCGGTCGTGGTGACCCGGCACGGGACGCCCGGCGGCGGCCCGGCACCGGGCGGGGCCTCGGGGCGCAGGCGCAGCCCGTAGCACTGGAGCAGGTACGTCACCTCCTCCCGGGACAGGTCACGGCCGAACGGGTGCCGCTGCAGGACGTCCTCGACGAGCCGCCGGGCGTGCGCCGTCGCGGCCCCCGTGACGCCCGGGCCGACCAGCGGGTCGGGCCCGGGCGATCGCTCCCAGGACCGGGCCACGGCCGGCCCGGGGTCGCGGCGCCGCCAGGCGGCGTAGCGGACCACGGCCGCCAGTGCCCGGACGGCGTCCTCGGGCAGCGGCAGCGCCGGCACCGGCGGGCGGCCGGCCTCGGCGGGCAGGAAGCGACTGGTCATGGCGCAGGCGACGGTCGGCTTGCCCGGGACCGAGCGGACCAGGCGGGCCAAGTCGTCGGCGCCGCCGGACAGCGGCGGGGCGAGGCAGGCGACCACCGCGTCGCAGGCCGGATCGGCCTGCACGGCGGCCACGAGGGCGGCGAGCTCGTCGGCGGGGGCGTCGTAGGCGACCCAGCGCGGCGGGCCGGCCAGTGGGAGCCGCCACGACTGGCAGGCGTCGGCGGCGAGCGCGGCCAGCGCCGGCGAGTTGCCCACGACCCCCACCCGGTCGCCCGCCGGCAGCGGCTGGGACAGCAGGACCTGGGCGACGTCGAAGAGCTGGTGCAGGCTCTCCGCCCGGATCACCCCGGCCTGGCGCAGCATGGCGTCGAAGGCGGCCGGGGGCGCCTGGGAGGGAAGGGTCTCGTGCCCGGGCGGCACGCCGTACCCGCTGGTCCCGCTCTTGACGACGAGGAGCGGCTTGCGGGCCGCCAGGGCCCGGGCGACCCGGCTGAACTTCCGGGGGTTGCCGACGCTCTCCAGGTAGAGCCCGACCACGTCGGTTCGGTCGTCGTCGAGCCAGTACTGGAGGCAGTCGTTGCCGGAGACGTCGGCCCGGTTGCCGGCGGAGACGAACGACGACAGCCCGAGCCCGCGGCGGGCGGCGCTGTCGAGCACCGCCACGCCCAGCGCCCCGGACTGGCTGAACAGGGCGAGCCCGCCGGCCGGCGGCAGCTCGGGGGCGATCGAGGCGTTGAGGCGCACCGCGGGGTCGGTGTTGAGCAGGCCGAACGAGTTGGGGCCGAGCACCCGCACCCCGTCGGCGCGCGCCTCGCGGACGAGCTCCGCCTGCAGCCGGCGGCCCTCCTCCCCCGTCTCGGCGAAGCCGCCCGACACGACGACGACGCCCCGCACGCCGCGCCGGGCGCAGTCCGCGACGATCCGCCGGACGTCCGGCGCCGGGACCGCCACGACCGCGAGGTCGAGCGGGTCGGGCAGGTCGTCGACGGTGCGGTGGACCGCGAAGCCGTCGATGGTGTCGGCGGTGTGGTGGACGACGTGGACGGGACCGGTGAACCCGCCCGCCCGCAGACCGGCCAGCATTCGCCGGCCCAGGGACTGCGACCGCCGGCTGCTGACCCCCACCAGGACCACCGACCGGGGGTTGAGCAGGGCCTGCATGCTCCGTGCCTCGGCCCGGTGCTCCCGGGAGCGCATGACGGCGACCGAGCGCTCGGTGGGGTCCAGGGCGAACTCGACGGACACGACCCCGTCCTCCAGCCGGTGGGTGAGGTCGTACCCGGCCTCCCGGAAGACCGCGAGCATCTTCGCGTTCTCCGGCAGCACGAGCGCCTCGAACCGGGTGATGCCGTTCTCGCGGGCGGCGGCGGCCAGGTGCTCCAGCAGGATCGAGCCGATCCCCCGCCCCTGGTGGTGGTCGGAGATGTTGAAGGCGACCTCGGCGGCGCCCCCGGGGCCGGCCGCCTCGTCCCCGGCGCCGCCGAGGCCCTCGTAACGGCCGACGCCGACGATCTCCCCGGCCAGGGTGACGACGAGGGCCACCCGCTGGACGTGGTCGACGTGGGTGAAGCGCCGCACGTCGGCGTCGGTCAGGTGCGGCTTCGGGGCGAAGAACCGGAAGAAGACGGACTCCGGGCTCTGGGCGTCGTGGAAGCGGCGCAGGCGGTCGCCGTCGGCGGGGGTGATCGGTCGGACGTGGGCGGTGGCGCCGTCGCGCAGCACGACGTCGGCCTCCCAGTGCGCCGGGTACGCCGGGGGCCGCGGTCCGGTGTCCCCCGCGGCACGCTCGGCCATGCCCGGAACGGTACCGGGGCGGCGGTCGCCGGCGGGTGGGGCAGTCTCGTCCCGTGGAGTTCGCCGAGGTGCTGCGGCGGCGGCGGATGGTGCGCCGCTACGACCCGGTGCGGGAGGTGCCGGACGACACGGCCGACCGCCTGCTGCGGGCGGCGACCCGGGCGCCGAGCGCGGGGTTCAGCCAGGGCGTGGACCTCCTGGTGCTGCGGTCGGCGGCGGACCGGCGGCGGTTCTGGGTGAGCCAGGCCGGCGAGGCGGCGGTGGCGGCGCCGTCGGCCTGGCTGGCCGGGATGGCGGCGGCCCCCCTGGTCGTCGCCGTGCTGTCCTCCCCGGCCGCGTACCTCGACCGGTACGCGGCCGACGACAAGGCCGCCGCCGGCAAGCGGCAGGGACCCGACGCCTGGCCGATCCCCTACTGGCACGTGGACGCCGGCATGTCGGCCCTGCTCATCCTGCTGGCGGCCGTCGACGAGGGGCTCGGCGCGTGCTTCGTCGGGCTGCGCACGGACGGCGGGCACGAGCGGTTCGCCGAGGCGTTCGGGGTCCCGCCGGACCGCCGGTGCGTCGGCGTGGTCACGGCCGGGTACCCGGCGCAGGGCGGCGAGCGGTCGTCGTCGGCGCCCCGGCGCGCCCGCCGGTCCCTCTCCGAGATCGTCCACGAGGCCCGCTGGTGAGGACCCCCGCGGCCGCCGTCCTCATGATCCAACTCATGCGACGGCAGGCTGGGCGTGCCGGGAACCTGCCGCCGCATGAGTTCGATCATGCCGGGAGGGATGGGGCGCGACACGCCCGCCCCTGGGCGGTGGAGGGCTCGGGCGGGGCGGCACAATCGGGCCGTGACGGACGCCCCCCTCGACGGCATCGGGCACGTCGTAGACATCGACGTCGAGCAGGAGATGGAGCAGGCCTTCCTGGAGTACGCCTACTCCGTCATCCACTCCCGCGCCCTGCCCGACGCCCGCGACGGCCTCAAGCCCGTGCAGCGGCGGATCGTCTACCAGATGTCCGAGATGGGCCTGCGCCCCGACCGCGGGCACGTGAAGTCCTCCCGGGTGGTCGGCGACGTGATGGGCCGGCTCCACCCGCACGGCGACTCGGCGATCTACGAGGCGCTGGTCCGGCTCGCCCAGCCGTTCACCATGCGGCTGCCGCTGGTCGACGGGCACGGCAACTTCGGCTCCCTGGACGCCGGGCCGGCGGCGGCGCGCTACACCGAGGCGCGGATGGCACCCGCGGCGCTGCTCATGACCGAGGCGCTGGACGAGGACGTCGTCGACACCGTCGACAACTACGACGGCTCCCTCCAGCAACCGTCGGTCCTCCCGGCGGCCTTCCCGAACCTCCTGGTCAACGGCGCGTCCGGGATCGCCGTCGGCATGGCGACGAACATCCCGCCGCACAACCTCCACGAGGTGATCGCCGCCTGCCGGCACCTCCTGGAGCACCCCGACGCCACCGACGAGGACCTCGTGCGCTTCGTGCCCGGCCCCGACTTCCCGACCGGCGGGGTGGTGGTCGGCCTGGACGGGGTCCGCGAGGCCTACCGGACCGGTCGCGGCGGCTTCCGGCTGCGGGGGCGGGTGAGCGTCGAGGCCGTGAGCCCGCGCCGCCAGGGACTGGTGGTCACGGAGCTGCCGTACGGGGTCGGGCCCGAGCGGTTCATGGAGAAGGTCAAGGAGGCCGTCGACGCCAAGCGGCTGGACGGGGTCTCGAAGCTCGCCGACCTCACCGACCGCCACCACGGCACCCGGGTGGTCGTCGAGGTGAAGTCCGGCTTCCGACCCGAGGCGGTGCTGGAGCAGCTGTACCGCCTCACCCCGCTCGAGGAGCCGTTCGCCGTCAACGCGGTGAGCCTGGTCGAGGGCCGGCCCCGCACCATGGGCCTGCGGGCGATGCTGCGGGTCTACGTCGAGTTCCGGGTCGAGGTCGTGCGGCGCCGGACGGCGCACCGGCTCGCGGTGGCGGAGCGGGACCTGCACCTGGTCGAGGGGCTGCTGGTCGCGGTCCTCGACATCGACCGGGTGGTCGCCGTCATCCGGTCCAGCGACGACGCGGCGGCCGCCCGCGCCGGGCTGATGGCCGCCTTCGACCTCACCGAGCAGCAGGCGGAGCACATCCTCGAGCTGCGGCTGCGGCGCCTCACCCGGCTGTCGACCCTGGAACTGGAGCAGCGCCGGGACGCCCTGCGCGAGGCGATCGCCGGGCACCGGGCGATCCTCGACGACCCCGCTGAGCTGCGGCGGGTCGTGTCGCAGGAATGGGAGGCGGTCGCCGCGGAGCACGGCACCCCCCGGCGGACGGTGCTGCTGGAGGCCGGGGCGGTCCCCGCGGCCGCGGTCCCCGTGCGCGGCGCCCGCGCCGCTGTCGCCCTCGAGGTGCCCGACGACCCCTGCCGGGTGCTGCTGTCCTCGGACGGCCTGCTGGCCCGGACCACCGGCGCCGGCCCGCTCCCCCGGCCGGCCGGCGGCCGGACCGGCCGGCGCCCGCGCCACGACGTGCTGGCCGCGGCAGTCGCCACGACGGCCCGGGCGGAGCTCGGCGTCGTGACGTCCGCCGGCCGGGTGCTGCGGCTGCCGGTGGTCGACCTGCCGACCCTGCCGCCGGTGGACGGGCCGGTGTCGGTGGCCGGCGGGGTCGCCGTCACCGAGGCGGTCGACCTGGCGAAGGGCGAGGCCGCCGTGGGCCTGGTCCCACTGGCGGCGGACGGTCCCGGGTACGTCCTCGGCACCGCGTCGGGCGTGGTCAAGCGGGTCGTGCCGGACGTGCCGGGCGGGCGTGACGAGTGGGAGATCGTGCGCCTGGCCGACGGGGACCGGGTGGTGGCCGCCCTCGCGCTGGCGACCGGCGAGGAGGAACTCGTCCTCGTCACGTCGGACGCCCGCCTGCTGCACTTCCCGGCCTCCCTGGTGCGCCCCCAAGGCCGGGCGGCCGGCGGGATCGCGGGGATCGCCGCCGGGGCCGCCGGCGTGGTGTTCTTCGGCGCCCTGGACGCCGGGCGGGACGACCTCGTGGTCGCCACGGCGGCGGGGGCCTCGGGCACGTTCGCCGGGTCGGGCGCGAGCACCGTCAAGGTGACGCCGTTCGGCGTCTACCCGGGCAAGGGCCGCGCCACCGGCGGGGTCCGCTGCCACCGCTTCCTCAAGGGCGAGGACGTGCTGGTGGCGGCCTGGGCGGGCCCGGGCCCGGCACTGGGCGCCGACGGATCGGGGGCGCCGGTCACGCTGCCGGACCTCGACCCCCGCCGCGACGGGTCGGGGACCCCGGTGCGCGGCACCCTGACGGCGCTCGGTGGGATCCCGGCCGACGGTCAGAACAGCTCGTAGGAGGAGCGGGAGACGACGAAGCCCCGGCCGGTGTCGACGTTGCGGCAGGTGACCCCGCTCGTCCGGACGACGCACTCGATCGGCCCCGCCCGCAGGCCGGTGTCGTAGGCCTGGCGGCGGGGGTCGGCGACCAGGAAGGTGTCGCCCGCACACCAGCCTGCGGTGGCCTCCTCGCCCAGGCTGACGCCGGTCGGCACCCAGTCGAGTTCGCACTCCCCCACCTGGGGGACCGCCCACTCCGCCTCGAACACCTGGCAGTCCGCGCCGAGCGGGGCGAACGACCCGAAGTCGTACACGGCGCACTGGATGTTCCCGGTCGGCGTCTCGAAATTGACCATGCCGTCAGCGGCGACCTCGGCGGTGACGTCCTCGACGACCACGGTGGCGGCTGTCGGGCCGGCGCTCGGGGTCGTCGGTGGCGCGGGGTCGGTGGCGCCCACCGTCGCGGACCCCGACGGCGTTGCCAGCGAGGGCGCGGTCGACGTCGGAGTGGTCGGCGCGGGCGGCGCCACCGGCTGCACCTGGCCCGAGTCGCTCCAGGGCCGCCAGGCCAGGAGGCCTCCGGTGATCGCGGCACCGGCGACGACGACGGACGTCACGGTCGCCGCCAGGACCGTCCGGCGTCGACGACGACGCCGTGCCCCGACGGCGAGGCTCGCCACGGCGCCGGGTCCCGTGATCGGCGTCGCCTGGCTCGCCGCCGCCCGGCGGACGTCCGTCGCCACGTCCTCGGGTTCGCCGGCCAGGCGGTGCCGGAGGGCGGTGAGCGCGCGGTGCGACTGGGTCTTGACCGTTCCCTCGGACAGTCCCAGCAGCCGGGCGGTCTCGCTCACCGAGAGATCGTCGACGAACCGGAGGGCCACGACCGCCCGCTGGCCCGGGGGGAGCTCGTGGATCGCCTGCCACACCGGCGAGTGGCGCAGGGTCGACTGGTCGAAGCCGTCGCCGGTGACGAGGCGCGGCCCGGGCACCGTGGCCACGAGTCGTTCGCGACGCCGGGTCCGCCAGCGACTCACGTGCCCGTTGACGATGGCACGCCTGACGTAGGCCTCCGGATCCTCGCGGCCCACCGCCGCCCACCGGGCACCGGTGCGCTCCAGGGCGGTCTGGACGAGGTCGTCCGCGTCGTCGGCGGCCACCCAGCGGGCGAACCGGGTCAACCGGGGCAGCGCGTCGTGGGCGAACGCCTCGAACGTCGCGTAGGGCCCGGCCGTCGGCCGGTCGGCGGTCGCCGTCATGAGGACCTCCCGTGTCGGTCCACCGTCGAACGCATCAGCGGCTCGCCACGTTGACCGATCACGTCGTCCCGAGTGTGATCCTCACCACGCCCCGGATCGGCCGTCAGGCGTCGATGCGGTCGGTGTCGATCGACCGGGCGCCGGCGACGACGAACTCCCGCCGGGGCGGCACCTCGGATCCCATGAGCAGCTCGAACATGCGCTCCGCCGCCGCGGCGTCGGTGACCCGGACCCGGCGCAGGGTCCGGTGGGCGGGGTCCATGGTGGTCTCGGCCAGCTGGTCGGCGTCCATCTCGCCGAGGCCCTTGTAGCGCTGGATCGGCTCCTTGACCCGTCGGCCGCGGGAGCGGGCCTCGCGCAGGGTGCGCTGCAGCTCGTCGTCCGAGTAGGTGTAGCGGACGTCGTTGGCCCGCCCCGGGGCGGTGACGATCTCGACCCGGTGCAGCGGCGGGACCGCGGCGAAGACCCGCCCCTCGGCGACCAGGGGGCGCATGTACCGGAAGAACAGGGTGAGCAGCAGGGTGCGGATGTGGGCGCCGTCGACGTCGGCGTCGCTCATGACGATGACCCGGCCGTACCGCACGGCACCGAGGTCGAACGTGCGCCCCGACCCACCCCCGAGGACCTGGATGATCGAGGCGCACTCGGCGTTGCGCAGCATGTCGTCCAGCGAGGCCTTCTGGACGTTGAGGATCTTGCCCCGGATCGGCAGCAGGGCCTGGAACTCGGAGTTCCGGGCGCTCATCGCGGTGCCGAGGGCGCTGTCGCCCTCGACGATGAACAGCTCGGAGCGGCCGACGTCGTGGGACCGGCAGTCCTTGAGCTTCGCCGGGAGGGAGGAGTTCTCCAGGGCGTTCTTGCGCCGCTGGGTGTCGCGCTGGTTCCGGGCCGAGACCCGGGCCCGCATCTCGCCGACGACCTTCTCGAGCAGGTGGGCGGCCTGGAGCTTCTCACCCCGCTTCGTCGACGTCAGGAGCGCCGTGAGCTCGGTCTCGACGACCTTGGCGACGATGGCCCGCACCGCCGGGGTGCCGAGCACCTCCTTGGTCTGGCCCTCGAACTGGGGCTCCGGGAGGCGCACCGCGACCACCGCCGTGAGGCCGGCGGTGGCGTCGTCCTTCTCGACCCGGTCGTTCTCCTTGCCGGTGATCTTCAGCCGCCGGGCGTTCGCGGCCACCTGGGCCCGGATCACCTTGAGCAGGCCCTGGTCGAACCCGGTGAGGTGGCTGCCGCCCTTCGGGGTCGCGACGACGTTGACGAAGGACCGGACGTCGGTGTCCCACCCCGTCCCCCAGCGCAGGGCGACGTCCACCTCGCAGGTCCGCTCGACCTCGCGGGTCTCCAGGGCCCCGGTGACGTCGAGGACGGGGATCGTCTCGGTGAAGGTGCCGGAGCCGCGCAGCCGCCACGTCCCGGCGACCGCGTCGGGAACCGGCCCCTCGGAGGCGTCCTCACCGCCGGCGGCGAGGAAGTCGACGAACTCGGCGATGCCGCCGTCGAAGCGGAACTCGCTCGTGGGCGCGTCCGGCGCCCGGCGGTCGGTGACCGCGAGGGTGAGGCCCGGGACCAGGTGGGCGGTCTGGCGCAGCCGGGCCCGCAGGTCCTCGGCGACGAAGCCGGCGTCGGCGGTGAACACCGCCGGGTCCGGCCAGAACCGGACCCTGGTGCCGGTCCGCCCGCGCGGCACCCGGGCGACCCGGTCCGGCGCGGTCGTCGCCTGGAACGGCTGGAACGGGGCGGCGACGCCGTCGCCGGCGAAGCGCCCGGGCTCGCCGCGGCGGAAGCTCATGGCGTGGGTACGGCCGTCCCGGTCCACCTGGACGTCGAGGCGGGCAGACAGGGCGTTGACGACGCTGGCGCCGACGCCGTGCAGGCCGCCCGAGGCGGCGTAGGACGCGCCGCCGAACTTGCCGCCCGCGTGCAGCCGGGTGAACACCAGCTCGACCCCGGACAGGCCGGTGCGGGGCTCGGTGTCGACGGGCACGCCGCGGCCGTCGTCGCGGACCTCGGCGGAGCCGTCCTCGTGGAGGGCGACGTCCACCCGCGTCGCGTGGCCCGCCAGGGCCTCGTCGACCGCGTTGTCGATGATCTCCCACAGGCAGTGCATGAGGCCGCGGGTGTCCGTCGACCCGATGTACATGCCGGGGCGCTTGCGGACGGCCTCCAGCCCCTCGAGCACGGACAGGTGCCGGGCCGTGTAGTCGCCGGTCGCTGTGGGGGGATTCCTCACGGCTTGGTCGGCGGCCACCCGGGCAGGGTAACGAGGCGGGCGGCCCGCCCCGTGACGGACACGGCCGTCCGCGGGAGGCCGTTACGCCGTCGGCGGAACGGACCCGCGATCGGAACCCGCCACCTCCGGGCATGGTTGAGGGTGGTGACGGCGGGACCCCCCGCCCGACCAGACCCGGACCGGGTCGCGACACCGGAAGGTGGGACCGATGAACGCCGTGCTCGACGCCCCGTCGCTCTCCGCCCTCGACCGCTGCGACCGCTGCGGCGCTCAGGCCTACGTGCACGTCACGCTCCCGGGCGGCTCCGACCTGCGCTTCTGCGGCCACCACGGCCGAGCCTTCGCCCCCGTCCTGGAGGCGCAGGGCGCCACCGTCGTCGACGAGAGCGACAAGCTCCGCTGACGGCCCGGTAACGCCCCCCGCCGGCCCCGGTCGACGATGTCCGCCGAACTCGCGTGGGCGATCGCGACCGGGGCCGCGGTCGTCGTGGGCCTGGCCGGGATCGTGGTGCCCGTGCTGCCGGGCCTGCCGCTGATCCTCGGCGGACTGCTGGTGTGGGCGGTGGTCGCGGGCGAGCCGGCCGGGTGGGTCGCGTTCGTCGTCGGTCTCGTGGTGTCGGTGACCGCCTGGGTGCTCATGTACTACGTCCCCGGCAAGCGCCTGCAGGCGGCGGGCGTGCCCAACCGCGTGATCCTGCTCGCGGCGCTGGCCGGGATCGTCGGGTTCTTCATCGTGCCGGTCATCGGGCTGCCGCTGTTCTTCGTGGCCGCCGTGTACCTCCAGGAGTCGCTGCGCCACCGGGACGTCCGGGCCTCCCTCGGGTCCACCTGGCAGGCGGTCCTGGCGTACGGGCTGTCCCTGCTCATCGAGCTGACCGCCGGCGTCGTGGCGGCGACCGCGTGGCTGCTCGCGGTGCTGGTCCCCCGGCTGTAGGGGTCACGCCGGTCGGGCGCGGCACAGGATCTCGCCGTGGACGACGGCGAACCACCCGTGGGGCTGTGCCCCCCAGGCCCGCCAGGCCCGGGCGATCCCCTCGAGGTCGTCGCGGGTCGCCGCCCCGAGTGCCAGGGCGCCGGTCGCGAGACCGGACGACGTGACGCGTTCCGCCCACAGCGACGACCACCACTCCCGGTCCTCGACCGTGGCGAAGCACCACACCGAGGCGGAGCTCGCGACGTGGTCGAAGCCGGCGGCCAGCGCCCACGACCGCAGCCGCCGGCCGGCGTCCGGTTCCCCACCGTGGGCCCGGTGCACCCGGTCCTGGAGTTGCGACCAGGCCGTCAACCCCTCGCTCGGCGGGAACCAGGTCATCGCGGAGTAGTCGGCGTCCCGCGCGGCGACCAGGCCGCCGGGCCGGGTGACGCGGCGCATCTCCCGCAGCGCGGCCACGGGGTCGGCCAGGTGCTGGAGGACCTGGTGCGCATGGACGACGTCGAACGACCGGTCGGCGTGGTCCAGCCGGTGGACGTCGCCGGTCTCGAACCGGACGTCGACGCCCGCCCCGGCCGCCGCCGCCCGCGCCTCGGCCAGCACGTCCTCCGAGGCGTCGAGACCGACGACGCGCCCGGGCGCGACCCGGCGGGCGACGTCCACCGTGACGGTGCCCGGCCCGCAGCCGACGTCCAGCACGTCCAGCCCGGCCCGCAGCCACGGGGCGAGGTACGCCGCCGAGTTCTCGACCGTCCGCCACCGGTGCGATCGCAGGACGCTGTCGTGATGGCCGTGGGTGTAGGTGCCGCCCTCCCCGGTCCGGTCCGCCGCCGCGGTCATGCGGCAGCCGGCGCGGGGTCGGGGCGGCACTCCCGGCCCTGGCCGGTGGCGACCGTGGCGGTGTCCAGCCGGCCGTCGCCGTCGCCGTCGGCCAGTCGGGTCGTCACCCCGTCGGAATCCAGGACGAGGTCGGACCCCGGGGTGGCCGGGTCGGGGCGGAACCTCTCCAGCTCCGGAGGGGCGGGATCGAGCACGTCGCCGAGGGCGGGACCGGGCCACGTCCGCACGGTGGCGGCGGCCGGGCCGCCGGTCACCTCGACGGCGGACACCTCGCCGTCGCGGGTCCACACCCGCACCAGCACGCCGTCCCGCTCGACCCCCTGGTACCGGGTGCACGAGTGCTGGCTGTCGAACGCCGTGGCCGAGCTGCTGCCGCCGCCGCACGGGCCGCCCGGCCCGCCGGCGCTCCGGCACTCGGAGAAGGTCTGCCCGAGCCGCACCGTGTGGTAGCCCTCGCGGTCCAGCAGGCCAGGAGCCGGGGGCGGGTCCGGGAGGGCCCGCAGGACGAGCCCCGGCGCGAGGCCGCCCACGAGGACGGTCCCGACGGTCAGCGCGACCAGCAGGGCCACGAGCGGCCAGGGCCGCCGGGGGCGCCTCGGTCCCCCGGCAGCCGGGCCCGCGTCGGCGTAGACGTCGCCGCCGGTCGCCGGTCCTGCCATCGCCGCCCCCTCCCGGGCCGGGGAGTGCCTGCGGTCAGGGTGTCACGACGCCGGGCCCGCGTGCGAGGCCGTCGGCCAGCCCTCCCGGGAGTAGTACTCCCACCCGCCGAGCATCTCCTTCACGGCGCGCCCGTGGGCCGCCAGCCGGGCGGCGCCCCGATGGGCCCCGTTGCAGCCGGGACCCCAGCAGTAGACGACGAGGAGCCCGGCCGGCAGGGCCGCCGCGCGCTCGGCGTCGATGTCGGCGTGCGGGAGATGGACAGCGCCGCGGACGTGGCCGGCGGCGAACGCCTCGGCGCTGCGGACGTCGACGATGGTGGCGTCCAGCGCGCCGTCCGCGACGGCGGCCCCGACGTCGGCGGCATCGGTCTCGACGGCGAGGCGGGCGGCGAAGTGCGTGGCGGCGGCCGCCGGAGCGGCGGCGGGGATCGACGTGATGCGGCTCATGGGAGGAGCGTCGCGGGGCGAGCGCCGGATCGACAGTGGCCGGAAAGACATTGAGCGGTACGTTCCGGCCATGTCGATCGCCCGTCAGGCGCCGCACCGGGTGGCGGTGCACGCCTTCGACGGCATGGCCCCCTTCGAGCTCGGGGTCGCGGCGGAGGTGTTCGCGCTCCCCCGGCCCGAACTGGAGGTCCCCCGGTGGTACTCCCTCGAGGTCTTCGCCGAGCGGCCCGGGCGGATACGGCTGGTCGGAGGCCTCGCGGCCGACGTCGCGCACGGCCCGGAGATCGTGGAGCGGGCCGACACCGTCGTCGTGGTCGGCGTCCCCGACGTCCGCGACGACCCCCCGGCGGTCCTGACGGACGCCCTGGCCGCCGCCCGCGACCGCGGGGCCCGCCTGGTCTCCTTCTGCTCCGGCGCCTTCGCCCTGGCGGCCGCGGGGGTCCTCGACGGCCGGCGGGCGACGACGCACTGGCGCTACGCCGACCTGCTGGCGTGCCGCTTCCCGCGGATCGCCGTGGACCCACGCGTGCTCTACGTCGACGAGGGCAACGTGCTGACGTCGGCGGGCACCGCCGCCGGGATCGACCTGTGCCTGCACCTGGTGCGCCGGGACCACGGCGCACAGGTCGCGAACGCCGTCGCCCGGCGGATGGTCGTGTCACCGCACCGGACGGGTGGCCAGGCCCAGTTCGTCGAGTCCCCGGTGGCGCGGGAGGCGGGCGGCGATCCCGTGGTCACGGCGGCGACGACCTGGGCGCAGGTTCGCCTGGGCGAGCGGTTCGGCGTGAGTGAGCTGGCCGGGGCCGCGCACTGCTCGGTGCGGACCCTCAACCGGCGCTTCGCGGCGGTCACCGGGGTCAGCCCCCTGCAGTGGGTGCTCGCCCGTCGGGTTGCCGAGGCGTCCCGGCTGCTCGAGACGACGGCCCTCTCGGTGGAGGAGGTCGGCCGCCGGGCGGGGATCCCGGACCCGGCGGCCTTCCGGCGGCACTTCACCCGGCAGGTGGGACTGCCGCCGTCGGCGCACCGGCGCCAGTTCGGCCTCCGGTCGAGCGCTGGCAGGTGAGAACGGCGGCCGGCGATCAGGGCTGCGTCGATCAGGGCTGCTTCCTGCAGGAAATCCGGGGGGCCGCCGAGGTCGTCGCCGAGCCGGCACTCCTCGCCCGCCCTGCCGGCCGGGTCAGTCCAGGTAGTCGCGCAACACCTGGGAGCGGCTGGGGTGTCGCAGCTTCGACATGGTCTTGCTCTCGATCTGCCGGATCCGCTCGCGCGTCACGCCGTAGACCTTGCCGATCTCGTCGAGGGTCTTCGGCTGGCCGTCGGTGAGCCCGAACCGCATGCTGACCACCCCGGCCTCGCGCTCGCTCAGGGTGTCCAGGACCGAGTGCAGCTGCTCCTGGAGCAGGGTGAAGCTCACGGCGTCCGCGGGGACGACGGCCTCGGAGTCCTCGATGAGGTCGCCGAACTCGCTGTCGCCGTCCTCGCCCAGGGGGGTGTGGAGCGAGATGGGCTCCCGGCCGTACTTCTGGACCTCGACGACCTTCTCGGGCGTCATGTCGAGCTCGACCGCCAGCTCCTCGGGCGTCGGCTCGCGCCCCAGGTCCTGCAGCATCTGGCGCTGGACGCGGGCGAGCTTGTTGATGACCTCGACCATGTGGACCGGGATGCGGATGGTCCGGGCCTGGTCGGCCATCGCCCGCGTGATCGCCTGGCGGATCCACCAGGTGGCGTAGGTCGAGAACTTGTATCCCTTGGTGTAGTCGAACTTCTCGACCGCTCGGATGAGGCCGAGGTTGCCCTCCTGGATCAGGTCGAGGAAGAGCATCCCGCGACCGGTGTACCGCTTGGCGAGGGAGACCACGAGGCGCAGGTTCGCCTCGAGCAGGTGGTTCTTGGCCCGGCGGCCGTCCTCGGCGATCCACCACAGCTCCCGCTTGAGCTTGGGGTCGAGGTCGGGCTCGGTGGTCAGCGTCTCCTCGGCGAAGAGGCCGGCCTCGATCCGCTTGGCGAGCTCGACCTCCTGCTCGGCGTTGAGCAGGGCGACCTTGCCGATCTGCTTGAGGTAGTCCTTGACGGGGTCCGCGGTCGCACCGGCCTGGGCGACGGTGGGGGCCGGGTCGTCGTCGTCCAGGGCGCTGACGACGAAGGCGTCCTCCTCCTTCGGCCCGGTCTTCGCCGGTCCCGCGTCTGCCGTGGCCGTCGCGGCGGGCGCCGCCCCGGAGGCGTCACCGTCGTTGGCGTCACCGTCGTTGGCGTCACCCGCGTCGGCGGGCCCGTCGGCCGCCTGGTCGGCGACCTCGGCGCCGTCGGTGTTGCCCTCGGGGTCGGTGTCGCCCTCGGTCTCGCCCTCGAGATCGCCCGCGTCGAGGTCTGGCTCGACGTCCTCGACACCGTCCGCATCGTCCCCGGCGTCGCTCGGGGTCGCCGTCCCGGCGGTGCCCTCGTCAGCGGCGCGGGTACCAGACTTCGCCTTCGCCGGGGACTTGGTGGTGGGCTTCGCGGTGGACCGAGCAGCGGACTTCGCAGCGGACTTCCCGGCCGACTTCCTGGCCGACGTGGAACGGGACCTCGACCGTGAGCCCTCGGCGCCCGCCGGGCCGCCGTCCACCTCGACCGAAGCCGCCGACGGCTCGGCCTCGACCACGGCGGCGACCACCGCCGGGGACGACCCCCTGGCGGCGAGGGTCGCGGCAGCAACCAGTGGACCGGAAGCGACAGGGTCGAGCGGCAGGTCGGACGACCGGGATAGGTGCTGGGACGACACGCACAGCCCTTCATCGAGGTTCGGGGACGGTCAGGTCGTTGCCGGGGGCCTGGACCGCGATCTCGTATTCTACGGCGCGCAGGCGTGACCCGGGACACCCATGGAACGCATGGGAGGTCTCAGGTAGTTCCTCGCGGTCGGAGTCGGCGTGTCAGCCCCGGGTCAGGGCTCGACTCCCTTGACCGCGAGCACGGGACATGACGCGTCGAGCAGGATCCGCTGGGCGATGGAGCCCAGCAGGAGCTTGCCGACCGGGGACCGACGCCGCAGGCCGACCACGATGAGCTGGGCCTTGACATCGTGCGCGAGCGCGAGGATGTCGTCGGCAGTGTCCCCGCCCGGAGGCAGCTGCCGCCTCTCGTGGGCCAGGCCCGCGGCGACCAGCACCGGGACGTGACCGGCGAGGTCGCCCTCGAGCGCGGCGTCGTCGTCCGGACGGTCCGGGCGGCTGCTGACCACCACGAGCGGGACCCCCCGCAGGACCGCCTCGCGCACGCCGTGGTCCAGCGCCGCGCGGCCCTCGCGGGTGGGGACGTACCCCACGACGACGGACACCGACCACCTCCCGTCGGACAGGTGACGGCGAACCTACCCCACCCGGCGGGAACCACCGTGCGGACCCCACCGGACCCGGCGCCGCCCGACCCGCGGGCCGGACGGGCACCGGCGGCGGGCGACACGGGACGGCGGGCCTACGCTGGCCGGGTGCCGGCGAGCGACGGCGACGGCTGGGTGCACTGCCGCTGCGGGCGTCGCCACTGGGGGCGCCACGGCGCGGCCGGGCTCGTGCTGCTCCGCGGCGACGCCGCCGGGAGCCGGGTGCTGCTCCAGCACCGCTCGGACCAGGTGCACGACGGGGGCACCTGGGCTCTGCCCGGCGGGGCGCGGGACAGCCACGAGGACGTCGTGACCGCCGCGCTGCGCGAGGCCTTCGAAGAGGTCGCGGTCCCGGCGGCGGCCGTCACCGTCCTCGCCTGCATGCGGGGCTCCGACCACGGCGACTGGTCCTACACCTACGTCCTCGGCCGGACCGGCCCGACGACGACGGCGAGGCCGGCGACCTTCGAGACCGCCGGCCTCGACTGGGTCCCCGGCGCCGGGCCACCGCCCGCCGGCAAGCGCCTGCACGCGTCCCTGGCCGCGGACTGGCCCCGGCTCGCCCAGGTGGTCGCGGCCCTTGCGGACGGCGGCCCGTCCGCTCCCGCCTGAGTCGCCGCGCGGCCGTCGTCCCGGCGCCCGAGCCCTCAGGCCGCCCGGACGGCGGCCGTCGTCAGGGCCTCGGCGACGACCCCTCCGACGGCCCGGGTCTCGACGAGGAACCCGTCGTGACCTGCCGCCGAGGAGACCACGACCGGTCCCCGCGCGCCCGGGACGTGCCGGGCGACCTCCTCGGACTGCGACACCGGGTAGAGGCGGTCGCTGTCGACGGCCACCACGGTGACGTCCGCTCTCACCCGGCCCAGCGCGGCCGCGACCCCCCCGCGCCCGCGCCCGACGTCGTGGCCGTTCATCGCCTCGGTGAGGACGACGTAGGAGCCGGCGTCGAACCGCGCCGCCAGCTTGCCGGCCTGGTGGTCCAGGTAGGACTCGACGGCGTAGCGGCCGCCGTCGCCGGGGTCCTCACCCGGCTGGGGGGAGCGGCCGAACCGCTGCTCCAGCTCGTCCGCGCTGCGATAGGTGACGTGGGCGATGCGGCGGGCGACCCCGAGTCCGGCGGTGGGGTGCTCGTCGGCGGGACGGTCGTGGTAGTCGCCGCCGCGCCAGTGGGGGTCGGACCGGATCGCCGCGAGCTGGGCCGCGCACCAGGCGATCTGATCGGCGCCGGCGGCAGCGGTCGTCGCGATCGGGATGGCGCGCGCCACCCGGTCCGGCAACCCGACGGCCCACTCGAGCACTCGCATCCCGCCCATGGAGCCGCCCAGGACCAGCGCCCACCGGTCGATCCCGAGGGCGTCGGCCAGCGCCGCCTCGGCCCGCACCTGATCGCGCACGGTGACCCGCGGGAACCGTCGGCCCCAGGCCCGCCCGTCCGGCGCCGGCGACGACGGCCCGGTGGTCCCCTGGCAGCCGCCGAGCACGTTGGGGCACACGACGAACCACCGGTCGGTGTCGAGCGCCGCCCCGGGGCCCACCAGTCCGTCCCACCAGCCCGGGGTGGGGTGCCCCGGCCCGGCCGGCCCGGCGACGTGGCTGTCGCCGGTGAGGGCGTGGAGGACGAGGACGGCGTTGTCCCGCGCCGGGGACAGCCGGCCCGCCGTCTCGTACGCCATGCGGACCGACGGCAGCCGACCGCCGGAGTCGAGCCGCAGCTCACCCAGGTCGGCGAAGCGTCGCCCGCCGGCCGGGTTCCCCGCCCGCCACCACTGCATCAGGCCTCCTTGGCCGCCCGGAACCCGGCCTCCAGGTCGGCGAGGATGTCGTCGACGTGCTCGATGCCCACGGACAGCCGCACCAGGCCCGGGGTGACGCCCGTGGTGGCCTGCTCCTCCGGGGTCAGCTGGCTGTGGGTCGTCGAGGCCGGGTGGATGACGAGGCTGCGGACGTCCCCGATGTTGGCCACGTGGCTGTGCAGCTGCAGGGCCTCCACGAAGCGCTTGCCCGCCTGCAGCCCGCCGCGGATCTCGAACGCGAGCACGGAGCCGGGGCCCAGCGGTGCGTACCTGCGGGCCCGGTCGTGCCACGGACTGCTCGGCAGGCCGGCGTAGGACACGCTCTCGACCTCGTCGCGGCCCTGCAGCCACTCGGCGACCGCCCGGGCGTTGGCGACGTGCCGCTCCATCCGGAGGCTGAGTGTCTCCAGGCCCTGGGCCAGCAGGAACGCGTTGAACGGGCTGATCGCGGTGCCGAGGTCGCGCAGCAGCTGCACCCGGGCCTTGAGGATGTAGGCGAGGTTGGCGCCCAGGGCACTGCCGACGCCGAGGTCCCGGGCGTAGGTGAGGCCGTGGTAGCTCGGGTCGGGGGTGTTGTAGTTCGGGAAGCGCCCGGGGTCCGCGGCGAAGTCGAAGCCGCCCCGGTCGACGATGGCACCGCCGACGACGGTGCCGTGGCCGCCGAGGAACTTCGTCGTCGAGTGGACCACGACGTCGGCGCCCCATTCGAACGGCCGGATGAGGTACGGCGTCGCCGCGGTGTTGTCGACGATGAGCGGGACGCCGGCCTCGTGGGCGACCCCGGCGACGCCCTCGATGTCGAGGAGGTCCTGCTTGGGGTTGGAGATGGACTCGCCGAAGAACGCCTTGGTGTTGGGCCGGACGGCCGCCCGCCACGAGTCGAGGTCGTCGGGGTCCTCCACGAACGACACCTCGATCCCGAGCTTCGGGAGCGTGTAGTGGAACAGGTTGTAGGTGCCCCCGTAGAGGCTGGGGCCGGACACCAGGTGGTCGCCGGCCTCGGCGAGGTTGAGGATGGCGACGGTCTCGGCGGCCTGGCCGCTCGAGACCAGCAGGGCACCGACCCCGCCCTCCAGGCTCGCCAGCCGCTGCTCGACCGCGTCCTGGGTCGGGTTCATGATCCGTGTGTAGATGTTGCCGAACTCCTTGAGGGCGAAGAGGTCGGCGGCGTGATCCGTGTCCCGGAACACGTAGGACGTGGTCGCGTAGATGGGCAGGGCCCGGGCCCCGGTCGCGGGGTCGGCCTGCTGACCGGCGTGGATCTGACGGGTCTCGAAGGACCATCCGTTGGACATGGGTTCCTCCCGGGTGGGACGACGACGGCGGACTGCGTGGGTGCGCCTCGGCGCGGGATGGCGCCCACGGCAGGGCGCCGACGGTCAGTGCGGACGACTCACCGAGAGTGACAACACATTCCGGGCCTCCTGTGGGACAGGGCCCGGAACCGGGCCGCGCTTGCCCATGCCTCGTGACATCGACCAGGTCTTCACCCGGGGCACCCCACCGCGGAGGAGGGTTGCCGGCCAGCGAGCCGGGGCTTGGCGCTGGCGCTCATGACCTGCCTCGGAGAATAGGGTGTCGCGTCGGCCGTGTCATCCGTCCTGGTCGGCTGTGTCTCGGGATGCGGGAGCACCATGCTGTTCGACGACCTGGCCGCGACGTCGGAGCGGTTGGCCGCCACGGCGTCCCGCCGCGCCAAGGTCGACCTGGTGGCCGGGGTGCTCCGGACCGCCGACCCCGGCGATGTCGCCGCCGCGCTGCCGGTGCTGGCCGGCCGACTGCGGCAGCGGCGCACCGGTCTGGGGTACGCGGCGGCGGCCCGGCGCGCCCCGGCTCCCGCGGCCGCCCCCACGCTGACCCTCGCCGAGGTGGACCTCGCCTTCGCGACTGCCGCGGCGGCCTCCGGCGCCGGGTCGGCGCGGATCCGGCGCGGGCTGTGGGAGCAGCTCATGGGTCGGGCGACCGCCCGGGAGCAGCGCCTGCTGACCGGCCTCGTCACCGGCGACGTCCGGCAGGGCGCCGCCGACGGCGTGCTCGTCGACGCGCTCGCCGCGGCCGGCGGGGCCGCCCCCGACGAGGTGCGCCGGGCCGTCACCGTCGCCGGGGACCTCGTGGCGGTCGGCGCGGCGCTCCTGGCGCGCGGCGCCGAGGCCCTGGCGGACGTCGCCCTCACGCCGGGCACGCCGCTGTCGCCGATGCTGGCCCAGTCGGCGCCGGACCTGGCGGCCGCCCTCGCCCGCACCGGGCCCGCCCTGCTCGAGTGGAAGCTCGACGGGTTCCGGGTGCAGGCCCACGGCCCGCAGGGAGGGCCGACCCGTCTCTTCAGCCGGTCGCTCGACGACATCACCGCGCGGCTGCCCACCGTGGCCGAGGCCGTCGCCGCCCTCGGGCGGGACTGCGTTCTGGACGGCGAGGTGCTGCTCGTCGACCCCGACGGGCGTCCCCGGCCCTTCCAGGAGACCTCCTCCCGGGTGGCTCGCCTGGGCGGGGAGCCGGGCTCGGGCACCGAGCCCGCATACGCCGTGTTCGACCTCCTCCGTCTCGGCGGCCACCCCCTGGTGGATCTCCCGCTGTCCCGCCGCCGGGGCCTGCTCGCCGACCTGGTGGCGCCGCCGCCCCCGGCGGGCGCGTGGCCGGCCCTGGTCCTCACCCCCGCGCTGGTCGTCGAGCGCGGCCCCGACGATGCCGGACCCGCCGCACGGTTCCTGGCCGGCGCCCTGGCGGCGGGGCACGAGGGGGTCGTCGCCAAGGACCTGACGGCCCCGTACGCGGCCGGCCGGCGGGGGGCGGCGTGGGTCAAGGTGAAGCCGGTCGTCACCCTCGACCTCGTCGTCCTCGCCGCCGAGTGGGGATCCGGGCGGCGGCGGGGTCGGCTGAGCAACCTGCACCTGGGAGCCCGCGACGCCGACGGCGAGTACGGTCCGCCCGGCGGCTTCGTCATGCTCGGCAAGACCTTCAAGGGCCTCACCGACGCGATGCTGGAGTGGCAGACGCTGCACCTGCAGGACCTGCGCAGGGGCGGCACGCCCCCTCGAGTGGACGTGTCGCCGCAGCTGGTCGTCGAGATCGCGCTGGACGGGGTCCAGACGTCCCGCCGGTACCCGGCCGGGATGGCCCTGCGCTTCGCCCGGGTGGTGCGCCACCGCCCCGACAAGCCGGCGGGCGAGGCCGACACCGTCGCCACGGTCAAGTCCCTGCACCGGAGGGGGTGACGGGCCCACACGCACCGGCGGGAGCGTCCGGGACCGCCCAGTCGGGCGCCACGGCGTGGTCGAGGGCCCGCAGCACGAGGGCCGCCAGCCGGTGGCCGGAACCGGTCGCGCCGGCCCGGGCGGCGAGGTCGCGCGCCGCGGCGCCGTGGCCGGACGTCCAGGCCAGCCACGCGTGGACCGCGAGGACCGCCGCCGCGGGCGGGCCGCTGAGGTGCGACGCCATGTGGCGCAACACCGGGGCGACGGCCCGCACCGCCCCCGCACAGGAGCGGTCCGCCAGCACCGACGACAACCCGGTCCGGCTGCCGGCCACGATGGCGTCGGGGGCCGGCCCGGCCGCGGGAAGCACGGCCACCATGCAGGCGTCCCGCGTCCGGAGGTCCTGCGACCAGGCGGCCGCGAGCCGACCCACCACGGCGGGGCCCGGGAGCTCGCCCGACGCCCCGTGGCGGTCGAGGATCGCAAGCCACTCGTCGAGCAGCCGGAAGCGGTCGGCCACCGGCAGCTCGGCCGAGGCTCCGGCCGCCACCCGACGCCGCCACCGGGCGGCGGCCTGGGCGGCGGCCCGGCGTGCTGCCACCGGCGCCGCGGCGGG
>JBHJOJ010000215.1:0-4700 GCA_050329835.1 Kineosporiaceae bacterium
CCGGAGGTGTCCTCCAGCGTGGTGTCGACGAGGACGACCTCGATCCCGGCGTCGATGGCGGCCTGGATGGGCCGGCGCATCGCGGTGATGTCGGTCGGGGCGATGAGCAGGGCGTCCGGAGCCGAGGCGACGACCGAGTCGACGATCGGGGTCTGCAGGGTCGGGTCGAACTCCTGGGGGCCCTGGGTGGTGACGGTGACGCCGAGGTCCTCGGCGGCGGCCTCGATGCCGCACTGCATGGTGATGTAGAACTCGTCGCCCGCGACGCCCTGGACGAAGGCGACCTCGTAGTCGCCGCCGGCCGCGGCCCCGTCGTCGGGGGACTCGCCCGACCCGGTGTCGTCGGCCGGCCCGGCGGTGTCGTCGGCCGGCTCCGCCTCGTCGCCGCCGCAGGCAACGGCGGTGAGGGACAGGGCCAGCACGCCCGCCACGGCGGCGGCACCGCGCGCCGTGCGGGTTCTGAGGATGTGTGTCATCACTGCGTCCTCTTCCTTGAGGGTCGGAACCACGCAGCAAGGGCGGCGGGCATGCCCCCCTTGCCGTCGACCGCGGCGCTGCGTCGCGCCTGGTCCACGTACACGGCGGCGATGAGCACCGCCCCGACGACCGCCTGCTGCCAGAACGGCTGGACCCGCAGGATCACGAAGCCGTTCTGGAGGACGGACGGGATGAACACGCCGACGACGGTGCCGGCGATCGTGCCGATGCCGCCGAACAGGCTGGTCCCCCCGATGACGACCGCCGCGATGGCGTTGAGGTTCGTCGTCGAGTGCCCGGCGATCGTCGTCGACTGGAAGAACGCGAGGTTCAGCAGGCCGGCGAACCCGGCGAGCAGCCCCGTCAGCCCGTACACCACGATCAGATGGCGGTCGACGTCGATGCCCGCCCGGACCGCCGCCTCCGGGTTGGAGCCGATGGCGAAGGTGTGCCGGCCGAACCGCGTCCGGTGCAGCAGGACGTAGCACAGCAGGATGACCACCAGCGCGATGACCGTGAGCACCGGGACCTGCCCGGCGATCCGGCCGAAGCCGACGGTGTCGACGAGCACGGCCGGCGCGGCCCGCCGGTCGATGCCGCCGGTGAGGATCTGGGCGAAGCCGAGGGCCATGCCGAGTGTGCCGAGGGTGACGATGAGCGGCGGGATCCGGGCCTTCGCGACGAGGAAGCCGTTGAGCAGGCCCCACCCGAGACCGGACGCCAGCGCCACCGCCAGCCCGACCAGCGAGGTCCCCCACCCCTCGCCGCCGTGCGCGCTCATCGTCAGCGCCGCGACGACGCCGCTGAACACGAGGACGGCACCGACGGACAGGTCGATACCCGCCGTGACGATGACGAACGTCATGCCCATCGCGATGATCGACAGGATGGCGACGTTGGTCGCGATGTTGCGGAAGTTGTTGACGGCGAGGAAGGCGTCCGGCGCCAGGGCACTGAAGATCACCACGATGGCGACGAGGACGACGAAGATCTGCATCGCCTGCGCCGACAGCAGCCGCCGGACCACTCCCCGGGGCCGGCCGGTCAGGACGGGGTCGGTGCTCACGGGGCCTCCCCGCCGGCCGGGCAGCCACCGGGATCGCGGCCGGGCTGGGTGACGGCGCCGGTCATGGCGCCGACGAGCTCCTCCATGGAGGTCTGCGACGCCCGGTAGGTGGCGACCCGGGTCCCCAGCCGGAGCACCTGCACCCGGTCCGCCACCTCCATCACCTGCGGCATGGAGTGGCTGATGAGGACCACGCCGATCCCCCGGTCGCGAACCCGGCGGACGAGGTCGAGCACGGCCCGGGTCTGGACCACCCCGAGGGCGGCGGTCGGCTCGTCCAGGAAGATCACCCGGTTCGCCCAGGCGGCGGCCCGGGCGACGGCGATCGACTGCCGCTGCCCGCCCGACATCGTCCCGACCGGCGCCCGCAGGTCCGGGATCCGGGCGCCGAGGTCGTCGAAGGCGGCGACGGTGGCCGACCGCATCGCGGGGCCGTCCATGAACCCGAGCCGTCCGGCCAGGCCGCTGCGCATGATCTCGCGGCCGAGGAACATGTTCTCGCTCGGGTCGAGGTGCGGGGCGAGGGCGAGGTCCTGGTACACGGTCTCCAGCCCGAGGGCGCGGGCCGTCGTCGGGGAGTCGACGGTCACCGGGCTGCCGTCGCTGAGGATCTCGCCGGCGTCGGGCTGGACCACCCCGGAGAGGATCTTCACCAGGGTGCTCTTGCCGGCGCCGTTGTCCCCGATGAGGGCGACCACCTCACCGGCGTGGACGTCGAAGTCGGCCTCGTGCAGGGCACGGACCTGGCCGAACGTCTTGGCGATCCGGCGGGCCTCGAGCAGCGGCGGCGTCATGCGGCGGCCCTGCGGGCCTCGCGCCACGGCCGGGCCCGCCCCGCCAGCGCCGCGACGCAGGCGTCGAGGCGTGGCCGGCCGTGCTCGGCGAGGAACGGCGCCCGCTGCGAGCCGTCCAGCGCGACCGCCTCCTTCCAGAACGCCCGCCCGGCGATGAAACCGGACGCCCCGCCCTCGTCGCACGACACCCGCACCGCGTCGAGGAAGTCGTCGAACGCCACCCCCGCCGACAGCACCGCCCACGGCCCGGTGACGGCGTCGGCGAGGCGCCGGCAGGCCGCGGGCGAGCCGGGGTACTCCAGCTTGAGCAGGTCGCAGCCGAGGCCGTCGAGCAGGCGCGCCGACTCGACGACCGCCTCGGCGCGGGCGTCGCCGGTCAGGACGTCCTCCGCGGGCAGCCGGTACACCAGGTTCTCGATCACCGCGGGCACGCCCGTCGCCCGGCAGTCGGCGACGACGGCCCGCACCACCTCGAGCAGGTCCTCGACGAGATCCGGCCCGCCGGCCCGGTGCGGCCGGCCCGCCCGCAGCTGGACGAGGAACTTCAGCGCGTCCCCGCCCTGGGACCGGACCCACGCCGCGTCGAGCGCCGGGTCGCGGGTCGCCCGGGGCTCGCCCTGCCAGGACTGCTTGGCGGCGGGCTCCGCGGCGACCAGGACCCCGCAGCCCGGCGCGAGCACCCCGTCGCCGGCCAGCGCGGGGACGCCGATGTCCGGGTCGACGAGCAGGGCCGAGGCACCGGGGCCGAGCGCGCGGGCGATGTCGGCCTTGAGGGCGACCATGTCGCCGGGGTCCGGCACTCGGCCGGCCGCCTCGTACATCCGGCGCAGGGTGTTGCGCTGATCCATGGCGACGATGGCGAAGGTGCCGTCGGGGGTGGCGATGCGGTCGAGGCCGCCGGGGTCGGGACCGGTCACGGGTGTCCTCCTGCGCGGGTGAGGAGCGGGGTGTCGGGGACGGGGGCGCGCTGGAAGCCGCGGGCGAAGTCGGCCGCGGCGCCGCGGCGCCCGGCGGCGGCCCAGGCGGCCAACGTGGCGGCCCCGTAGGCACCGGCCTGGCGGCGCGGCGAGAAGACGACGTCCGGCATGGACAGCGCCTTGGCGCCCCGGACCCCCGCCAGGCGGGTCCACCCCCCGGCGGCGACGACCCGGCGGCGGGTGCCGACCTCGGCGTCGATCTGCGCGGCGAGGGCGGCGACGGCGGTACTGGTGTGCTCGAGGGCCGCGGCCCAGACGACCTCCGGGCCGGCCCGGTCGTCCCTCAGGCGGACCGTGACGTCGGCGTCCGTCATGGCCGCCCCGCTGACCACGGCCGGCGCCGGTCCGGGACGCGGCCGCCAGGCGGCGTCCAGCCGGTCGCGGGCGGCGGGATCGGTGCAGCCCAGCAGGTCGAGCACGCGCCGCAGCACCATCCCGGCCCGCGTGGGTCCCGACACCACCCAGCGGTCCTCGATCACATGGCTGCCGGCCGTGAGGCCGGCGCCCACGAGGCGCCGGCGCTGCTCGCCGGTGAGCGGCGCCGACAGCGACCGGAGCACCGACTCGGCGGTCCCGAACGAGTCGAAGAGGTCGTCGTCCTCCCATGCCCCCGCCCCCACCGAGGCCACCGGGTGGTCGTGGCCGGCGACGACGACGTGGGCGCCCGCCAGCTCGGGCAGCGCGGGGTCCGTGACGCGCCCGAGACTGGTCCCCGCCGCCACCACCGTCCCGAACAGGTCGGCGGGCGCGCCCACCGCGGCCAGCCCCCCCGCCCACGCCACACCGGTGGCCTGGTCGAAGAGCCCGGTACGGGAGGCCAGCGACGGCTCCGCGGCCGGCTCGCCGCCGAGGGTGCAGGCCAGGTGCTCGGGGACGTTGCGCCAGCGCGACCCCCGCCCCGGGCCGAGCCCCCGCCCGCGCAGCCAGGCCAGCTTGGCGGCGGTGCACAGCGGGCTCACGGCCATCCCGGTGGTCGCGGGCAGCGCGGCGAGGACGTCCGCGGGCAGCCGGGCCAGCTCGGCCTCCCCGCGCGGGTCGAACCACCCGATGACCGGGGCGCGCACGGCCCCCGACGGGTCGAGCAGGACGCCCGACTCGGCCATCCCGGTGAGCCCGACACCGACTCCGCGGACCCCGCGCCCGCCGTGGTCGGCGGCCGCCGCCAGGGCCGCCCGCACCGTGGCGACCATGCCGTCGCGCAGCCGGTCGGCGGTGGTCTCGGCCTCGGCGCCGTCGCGCCGCCACGCCGTGGGCACCGCCGCCCCGGCCAGCTCGGTCCCGTCGGTGCCGACGACGAGCGCCTTGGTCTCGGTCGTCCCGACGTCGACGCCGACGACCACCTCGACGGCGGTCACGGCCCGGCTCCCGGCGGGGCCGGCCGGCACA
>JBHJOJ010000216.1:0-11731 GCA_050329835.1 Kineosporiaceae bacterium
CGGCGGGGCGGAGGCCGCAGCAGCCGGCAGCGGTCGCCAGGGGCCCTGGTTCAGTCGTCGCAGCGGGTCCGCAGTCCTGTCCACGGCGGCGACGCTAGGAACGACGGCCCCCTCGCCCGGGCGGCCCGCGGTCGCCCCTGGGGACGGGCGGGTGCCCCGGCCGCTGTGGACGACCGGGGCACCCGCCGCGAGCCCTCAGGCCGGGACGATGTTGACGACCGCCGGCGGGCGCACGATCACCGTGCGGACCCCGCGCCCGGCGAGCGTGCGTCGCACGCCCTCGCTGGCGAGGGCGAGTTCCGCCAGCTCCTCCTCGCCGATCGCCGGGGACACCTGGAGCCGGTCACGGACCTTCCCGGCGACCTGGACCACCGCCGTCACGGTGTCCTCGACCAGCAGGGACTCGTCGACCTCGGGCAGGCCGGCGAGCGCGACGGTCGGCTCGTGGCCCAGACGTGCCCACATGTCCTCGGCGGTGTACGGCGCGAACAGCGACAGCAGCACCGCCGCCGCCTCGACGGCCTCCCGGACCGCCGGGTCGGCGCCGCCCGGACCGCGGTCGACGGCCTTGCGGGTCTCGTTGACCAGCTCCATGACCCTGGCCACGGCCACGTTGAACTTGAAGGCCTCGACCAGCTCGCGCACCTCCCGGACGGTCCGGTGCGTCACCGTCCGCAGCCCCCGGTCGCCGGTCGCAGGGTCGGTGCCCACCGGGCTCGTGACGTCGCCGGCCAGCCGCCACGCCCGCGCCAGGAACCGCGCCGACCCGGTCGGCGACACGTCGGCCCAGTCGATGTCGTCCTCGGGCGGCCCGGCGAACGCCATGGTGAGGCGCACCGCGTCGACGCCGTGCTCGGCCAGCTGCTCGGACAGGCGCACCAGGTTGCCCCGCGACTTGCTCATCGCCGAGCCGTTCATGATGACCATGCCCTGGTTCAGCAGCGCCGAGAACGGCTCGACCGGCTCGACCAGGCCCATGTCGTGCAGCACCTTGGTCCAGAACCGGGCGTAGAGCAGGTGGAGGATCGCGTGCGTGACCCCGCCGACGTACTGCTCGACCGGCATCCAGCGGGCCGCCTCGGCGACGTTGAACGGCGCCGAGTCCTCGTGTGGGCTCAGGTAGCGCAGGAAGTACCAGGACGAGTCGACGAAGGTGTCCATGGTGTCGGTGTCCCGGGTGGCCGGCCCCCCGCACGCCGGGCAGTCGACGCTCACCCAGTCCGTCGCCGCCCCCAGCGGCGAGGTGCCCTTCGGCGTGAGGTCCAGGCCCTGCGACGGCGGCAGCTCGACGGGCAGCTGGTCGTCGGGGACCCGGACCTCGCCGCACGCCGGGCAGTGGACGATCGGGATCGGCGTGCCCCAGTACCGCTGCCGTGAGATCAACCAGTCCCGCAGCCGGTAGTTGACCGCCGCGCGACCGGTCCCCCGCTCGGCCAGCACCTCGATGATCCGCTCGACGGCCGCGGCCTTGCGCAGCCCGTCCAGTGGGCCGGAGTTCACCAGGACGCCGTCGCCCGCCGTCGCGACGCCGGACTCGGCAGGGTCCGGCAGTGCCGCCCCCGCCTCGTCCCGGACGTCGACGACCGCCCGGACCGGCAGGTCGAACGCCCGGGCGAAGTCCAGGTCCCGCTGGTCGTGCGCGGGCACGGCCATGATCGCGCCGTGGCCGTAGTCGGCCAGCACGTAGTCCGAGGCGTAGACCGGGATCCGCTCGCCGGTCACCGGGTTCACCGCGTGCCGCTCGAGGAACACCCCCGTCTTCGGCCGGTCGGTGCTCAGCCGGTCGATCTCGGTCGTCGCCCGGACCCGCTCCAGGTACTCCGCGAACTCCGCCCGCACCGCGGGCGAGGCGTCCGCGGCCAGCTCGGCGGCCAGGTCGGCGTCCGCCGCGACCACGAAGAACGTGGCCCCGTACAGGGTGTCGGGGCGGGTCGTGAACACCGTGACCGGCTCGTCCCGGCCCTCGATGGCGAACTCGACGTCGGCGCCGGTGGACCGGCCGATCCAGTTCCGCTGCATGGTGAGCACGCGGTCCGGCCACCGGCCCGCCAGCTGCGCCATGTCGTCCAGCAGCCGGTCGGCGTAGTCGGTGATCCGCAGGTACCACTGGGTGAGCTTCTTCTTCGTCACCGGGGTGCCGCAGCGCTCGCACCGGCCGTCGACGACCTGCTCGTTGGCGAGCACGGTCTGGTCCTGGGGGCACCAGTTGACCTGGCTGGGCCGGCGGTAGGCGAGGCCGCGCTCGTGCATCCGGTTGAAGGTCCACTGGTTCCAGCGGTAGTACTCCGGGTCGCACGTGACGACGACCCGGTCCCAGTCGAAGGAGCACGCGTACCGACGCATCGACTCGCGCTGTGCCGCGATGTTGTCGTGGGTCCAGGCCCGCGGGTCGAGGCCCCGCTGGATGGCCGCGTTCTCGGCGGGCAGGCCGAAGGCGTCCCAGCCGATGGGGTGCACGACGTTGTAGCCGCGCTGCACCCAGTACCGGGCGACGACGTCGCCCAGGGCGTAGGCCTCGGCGTGGCCCATGTGCAGGTCGCCCGAGGGGTACGGGAGCATGTCGAGGACGTACTTGCGCGGCCGCGGGTCGTCGGGGCGACCGCTGCGGAAGGGCGCCAGCTCGTCCCACACCGGTAGCCAGCGCTCCTCCAGGGCGTACGGGTCCCAGCGCCCGGTCGTCGTGTCCGCCTGCTCGATCGTCGTCACGGTCTCGTCAACTCCTCCGTGTGCGGTGCCGCGCTGCGAATGGCCGTCGTCCCGGCATGACGAAGCCCCTCGCGCGAGGGCGTCGAGGGGCTGCCGCGCTGATCCGCCACCGGGACGGGCCGGGGGCGGGCTGCTCAGCGCGGCCCGGTAAGGAGCTGCGGGTGTCGCACGCGCCCAGGGTAGCGAACGGGGACGGCGGCGTCCTCGATGCACCTGGAACGGGACGTCTCCATGCGGGTTGAGTTTGACCCTGACGGAACATCTATGTTCCATGTGGGTCATGCGTGACACGCCAGCGGCGATCCTCGAGGCCGCGGCTCGGATCCTGCCGACGAACTCCGGGACGACCCTCGCCGAGGTCGCGGCCGCGGCCGGCCTCGGTCGGACCACGGTGCACCGCTACTTCCCCACCCGGGAGGACCTCCTGGCGGCGCTCGCCGTCGACGCCCTCGACCGGATCGAGGCGGCGCTGGCGGACTGCCGGCTGGACGACGGTCCAGTGCCGGACGTCCTGGCCCGGGTTGCGGCCGCGCTGGTCCCGATGTCCGACGAGTTCCGGTTCCTCGAGGTCGGCCCCGAGGTGTGGAAGGTCGGCGGCGAGCTCGACACCCGGTGGTACCGGCTGTCCGACCGGCTGGAGGCGGTCGTCGATCGCGGGAAGCGAGACGGTGACCTGCGACCCGACCTGCCGACGGCCTGGATCGTCGACCTCGTCGCCTCGGCCGTGTGGTGCGCCGGCGACTCCATCCGCGATGGCCGCGTCGCCCCCCGGGAGGCGCCGCGGCTGCTCGTCGAGGTGCTGCTGCACGGCGCCGCGACCCGGCGGGAGCCTTGATGGCCGCCCGACGCCGGCTCCCGCTCGTCGCGGTCGAGGCCACGACGCTGCTGTCGGGCGTCGCCAACGGCATCACCACCGTCGCCCTGCCGTGGCTGGTGCTGGAGGAGACCGGCAGCGCCGCGGGCGCCGGTGTGGTCGCCGCGGCGGCGGCCGTGCCGCTGGTCGTCGCGTCCTTCCTGGCCGGGGCACTCGTCGACCGGGTGGGCCGGCGGGTCTCCGCCGTCGGCGCGGACGTCCTCTCCGCGCTCGCCGCCGCCATCCCCGTCGTCGCGCTGGTCGGCGACCTGTCGATCACGACGATCGCCGTGCTGGCCGCGCTCGGCGCGGTCTTCGACCCGGCCGGCTTCACAGCGCGCGAGGCCATGCTCCCGGCGGCGGCCCGCGCGGCGGGGGTCAGGCTGGAACGGGTCAACGGCCTGCACGAGGCGGTGTGGGGTGCGTCGTTCGTCGTCGGGCCCGGGGTGGGCGGCGTGCTCATCGGCCTGGTCGGGGCGGGCAGCACCCTGTGGGCGACGGCCGCCGCCTTCGTCCTCGCGGCGATCGTCATGGCGGCGGTCCGGATCCCGGGCGGCGGGCGGCCCGACCGCCCGGCCGGGGCCCGCCCGGGCGTCCTCGGCGACGTCCGCGAGGGGCTGGTCTTCGTGTGGCGCGACCGGATGATCCTCAGCGTCGCCCTCTTCACCACCCTGCTGGCGGGCACCTACCTGCCGATCGAGGGCGTCCTGCTCCCGGTGCACTTCGAGGCGCTCGACGCGCCGAGCCGACTGGGTGGGGTGCTGCTGGTGATGAGCCTCGGCTGGGTCGCCGGGTCGCTGCTCTACGGGGCGGTGGGGCACCGGCTGCCGCGGCGGGCCACCTTCCTGCTGTCCGCGCTGGGCACCGCGCTGGCCCTGGTCCCGATGGCGTTCCTGCCGCCGTACGGGGTGATCCTGGCGTCGGGCGCCCTGACCGGGCTGCTGTACGGACCGCTCAACCCGATCATGAACCTCGTCATGCAGGTGCGGACCCCCGAGCGGTTGCGCGGCCGGGTCATCGGCGTGGTGACGTCCATCGGGTACGCGGCGGGGCCGGTCGGCTACCTGGCCGCCGGTCCCCTGGTCGACGCCGCGGGCCTGCGCCCGGCCTTCCTCGTCGTGGTCGGGGCCGTCGTGGTGGCGGGCGCGTCCGCGCTGTTCCTGCGGTCGCTGCGGGGGCTGGACGCGCTCGACCCGGCGGGCGTCGGCCCCGCCGGCGCACCCGCCGGCAGGGCACGTGGGATGGAGGCCGCCGTGCGGCCCGCACCCGTCTCCCCGGCGGCGTCGCTACCGTGCCCCCCGGCGTCGTCCGACGCCGACGAGGAGCAGGCGCTGCGGAGGTGATCCCCCTGGCGGGCTCGCACGGGCACTCCCACGCGCACTCCCACGGTCACTCGCACAGCGGCCGGCGGGCGTCCCGGGTCGCCTCCCGGCGCGCCCACACGATCATGCTGCTGGCGCTGGTCCCGGCGATCCTCGGGTCGCTCGTGACCGTCGTCCTGCTGTGGCCGGACGGGCGAGGCGGCCCCGACCCCCGGCTGCAGCCCGGAACCGTGATCGAGGAGCGCGAGACCGGTGCCGTCCGGGCGACCACGGGCGGGCTGTGCCCCGGGGCGCCCGAGGACCGGCTGCCCGACGGCACCATCCCGGACACCGCCCTGTGCGCCACCGCGACCGTGGAGATCCTCACCGGTGAGGACGCCGGCGCCGTGCTCGACGTGCCGATCCCGCCGCAGGTGTACCGCTCGGGCCTGGCCGAGGGGACCCGCATCACGCTCGGCCGCTTCCCGGGCGGGGAGGCCGCCGGGGAGGGCGGGGGCACGGCCGGCGCGGCGCCGAGCGGGCAGGTCTACGCCTGGGTGGACTTCGCCCGCTCCCTGCCGCTGGGCGTGCTGGCGCTGGCCTTCGCCGTTCTGGTGGTCGCCGTCGGCCGGCTGCGCGGCCTCGGCGCCCTGGTCGGGCTGGCGCTGGCGTACGCGACGATCGCGTTCTACCTGCTGCCCGCGCTGCGGGAGCAGTCGAACGCGGTCGCGGTGGCGCTGAGCAGCGCGATCCTCATCATGACGGTGCTGCTGTACCTCGCCCACGGGTTCTCCGCCCGGACCACGGCGGCGCTGCTGGGCACGGTGCTCGGCATCGTCATGGCCGCGGGGCTGGCGACGTGGGCGTCCCGGGCGGCCCGGCTCACCGGCCTGACCGACGAGGAGTCCTACACGCTGTCCACGCTCACCGGGATCGACGACCTGTCGGGGATCATCCTGGCCGGGATCATCATCGCCGGGCTGGGCGTGCTCAACGACGTGACGATCACCCAGGTGTCCGCGGTCTGGGAAGTGCACGAGGCCGCCCCGGACCGGTCCTTCGGCGAGCTGTTCCGCAGCGGCATGCGGATCGGCCGGGACCACCTGGCGTCGACGGTGTACACGATCGCCTTCGCCTACGCGGGGGCGGCGCTGCCGACGCTGCTGCTCATCGACCTGTACGGCCGACCCTTCGACCAGGTCATCACGAGCGGCCAGATCGCGGAGGAAGTGGTGCGGACAGCGGTGGGGTCGATCGGGCTCATCCTCGCCATCCCGGTGACGACGGCCATCGCGGCGGCCGCCGTCGCCCGGGTCCGCCCGCCCGGCCGCCACCCGGCGCCCGCGGAGGCCTGAGCTGGACCGCCCGTCCGCCCGCGGCCCCCGGGCCACGCGGGTCCTGCCCGCCGCGACCGGCCTCGACGAGGCCGCCGCGGTCCTGCGGGCCGGCGGTCTCGTCGCCTTCCCCACCGAGACGGTCTACGGGCTCGGGGCTGACGCCCGGGACGCCGCCGCGGTGGCCGGCGTCTTCCGGGCCAAGCGGCGGCCGGACTTCGACCCGCTCATCGTGCACGTCGCGAGCGCCGCCGACGCCGACCGGCTGACCCCGCTCCCCCGGCCCGCCGCCGCCCTGGCGGCGCGGTTCTGGCCGGGCCCGCTGACCCTCGTGCTGCCGCGGCCGGCCGGCATCCCGGGCATCGTCACCTCGGGCCTCGACACCGTCGCGGTCCGGGTGCCCGACCACCCCCTCGCCCGCGACCTGATCAGCCGGGCGGGTGTCCCGGTGGCGGCTCCCAGCGCCAACCGGTTCGGCCGGCTCAGCCCGACCCGGGCCGAGCACGTCCTCGCCGACCTCGACGGCGAGGTCGACGTGGTCCTCGACGGGGGCCCGACCCGGTGGGGGGTGGAGTCGACGGTGGTCGACGCCCGCGGGGACCGGCCGGCGGTGCTCCGTCTCGGTGCGCTCACCGTCGAGGAGCTGGAGGCGGCAGCCGGCCCGGTCGAGGTCCGCCGCGGCGGGGGCGACCGGCCCGCCACACCGGGAGCGCTGCCGTCCCACTACGCGCCTGTCGCACCGGTGCGGCTGGCGACCAGCGGACACCCACCGGTGGCGGACCGAGGTGTCCGGGCCTGCCTCGCCTTCCGATCCGTCCCGCCCGGGTACGCCGCGGGCGAGGCGCTGTCGCCGGACGGCGACCTCGTGACGGCTGCGGCCCGGCTGTTCGACGCCCTGCACCGGCTCGACGCGGCGGTCCGCGAGCTGGGGCTGGTGGAGATCGTCGCGGAGCCACTCCCGGCGGAGGGCCTCGGCCGGGCCGTCGGCGACCGGCTCCGGCGGGCGGCCGTGCCCCGGGACTGACCGGTCCCGGGGCCGCGGCCGCCGTGCTGCCGACCCGGGGTCAGGAACGCCGGCCGGGCTTCCCGTCCGTCACGGTCTCGATCTCCTCCTTGCGGACCTCACCGGTCACCGTCTCCTGGTCGGTGACGGTCTCCTTGTTCAGGCGGACCCGCTCGACGGGGACCGCCTCCGTGGTCACGACGGGGCGCTCCTCGGTGAGGACGACCTCGTGCTCCTCCTCGGAGATCGCGGGGCCGTCCAGGGCGCGGTCGCGGTCGGCTTCGGTGACGGGCTCGCGCTCGACGCGGACCTCCTCGCGGGAAACCGGCACCGTCACCGACTGCTGCTCGGTGACGACGTACTTGCGCAGCCGGGCACGACCCGCCTCGACGCGCTGCGTGTCGACGTCGAGGCGCTCCTCGGACCGGGTCATGGCGTCGTCGGTGGTCGGGCCCGACGTGTCGTGGCCGACGGCGTAGCCCGCGGTGCCGGCCCCGGCCCCGGTCGTGGCGTCCTCCATGCCGGTGCCCCCACCCGTGTCGAGGCTGTAGTACCGGTAGAGCTCGGCCTCCTGGTCGATGTCCAGGTGCTCGTCCGCGGAGATCCGCGGGGCGTCCTTCACCTGGTCCTTGGTGTAGGGGACGCGGAGCTCCTCGCCCTCCAGCCGCGCGTCGCGCAGCGGGACGAAGGAGTCCCTGCCGGAGAACAGGCCGGTGCTCACCGTCACCCAGTCCGGCTCGCCCGTGACGTCGTCCAGGTAGACCTGGAACGCCTTGCCGATCTTCTCCCCCTCCGCGCCGTACACGACGGCGCCGGAGACCATGGGCAGGTCCTGTTGCGTGATCATGTAAATCCTCCTCCTCAGGGACGACGGGTACCTGAACAGGGTGTGAAGGGATCTGGCGACCCGCAGCGGATGCGTGTCGCGCCGCACATGCGTCACGGACACCGAGACGTCCCACCTCACACGAGCGGTCCCCGGCCGAAGGACCATCGCCCCTGGCGACTCCCCGACGACGCGGCAGAGTGGGAGGAACGGATGGCCCGGACCGGGAGGCGGCCATGGCGTTCGCGAACCGCGCGCAGGCCGGACGTCAGCTCGCGAGGCGACTGGAGTACCTGCGCAACGAACCGGTCGTGGTGCTCGGCCTGCCGCGTGGCGGCGTCCCGGTCGCCCGTGAGGTCGCGATCGCCCTCGACGCGCCACTGGACGTCATCGTGGTCCGCAAGCTCGGGGTGCCGTTCCAGCCCGAGCTGGGCATGGGGGCCCTCGGCGAGGGCGGCGTCCGCATCGTCGACGGCGAGGTCGTGCGGATGGCCGGCGTCACCGAGGACGAGCTGGCCCGGGTGGAGAGTCGGGAGCGGCGGGAGCTGGAGCGTCGCGTCCGGCGTCTCCGCGGCGACCGCGCCGGGATCCCCCTCGAGGGCCACGTCGCAGTGATCGTCGACGACGGGATCGCCACCGGATCCACCGCTCGGACGGCGTGCCGGGTGGTCCGGGCCCGCGGTGCCGCCCGGGTCGTGCTCGCGGTCCCCGTGGCCCCGCCGGGCTGGGTCGACCGCCTGGCCGGGCTGGCGGACGACTACGTCTGCCTGAGCACGCCTGCCCCGTTCTTCGCCGTCGGCCAGTTCTACGACGACTTCTCCCAGACGACCGACGAGCAGGTCGTCGCCTGTCTGCGGGACCGCGACCGGAGTCCGGCCGCCACCGCCGCGCCCGTCGGGGACGACCCTCCGGACTACGACGGTGAGGTCACGGTCGCAGCGGGTTCGGCCGAACTGCGCGGTCACCTGACCGTGCCCGAGCGGCCGGTCGGCATGGTCGTCTTCGCCCACGGCAGCGGCAGCAGCCGCCACAGCCCGCGCAACCGCTTCGTCGCCACGGTGCTCAACGGGGCCGGCCTGGGCACTCTCCTCCTCGACCTGCTCACGCCGGCCGAGGAGCGCGACCGGGCCCGCGTGTTCGACATCGACCTGCTGGCCGGCCGGCTGATCGCCGCCACCGGCTGGGTGCGATCCCGAGCCGAGGCCGCGGGGCTGCGGGTGGGGTACTTCGGGGCCAGTACCGGCGCGGCCGCCGGCCTCCGCGCGGCCGCCGAACCCGGCAGCGACATCGCCGCGGTCGTGTCCCGGGGCGGCCGGCCCGACCTGGCCGGGCCTCGGCTGCCCGACGTCACCGCACCGACGCTGCTCGTCGTCGGCGGGGACGACGACATCGTGCTCGAGCTGAACCGGCGGGCCCAGGCGCGGCTGCGCTGCGCGAACCGTCTGGTGATCGTGCCCGGGGCCACCCACCTGTTCGAGGAGCGCGGCGCCTTGCCCGCCGTCGCCGAGGCGGCCCGGGCGTGGTTCACCGAACACCTTGCCCCCGTCCGGACCGGGCGAGGCGGACCGTGAAGCTCGCCCTGGCGGGCGACACCATGCTCGGGCGAGGGGTCGCCGTGGGGGCGGGCCGCAACGAGGGCGAGGCGCGGGCGCCGGCCGTCCTGCAGGCGGGCGGTCTGCGCGTCGGCGTCGTCGGGTTCACCGATCACCCCCCGACTACGCGGCCGGGCCGGGGCGCCCGGGGGTGGCCTACGCCGACCTCAGCCGAGGTCCGCCTCGGTGGGCCGTCGACACGGTCGCGACCCTCGGGACCTTCGAGGACGGCAGCCCCACCCGGCTGGAGGCGATCCCCCTCGCGCTCGACTTCTGCCGCACCCGCCTCGCCGAGCCGGCGGAGGCGGCCTGGGTGACCGACCGGTTCCGCCGGGCCTGCTCGGCCCTCGGCGCACGGGTCACGGACCGTGACGGCGTGCTGGTCGTCGAGTGGGAGGCCCGGCGGACGAACTGACCACGCGCGGCCGAGGCCTCCCGGGAACGATCGGCCGCGCACCGCAGCCCCGGGGACCCCGGGGGCCATCCGCTACGACACCTCGAGTGCCACCGCGACCGAGGTCACCTGCTCGTGCTCGGCGACGGCCGCCGGGTCGGTGTCCCCGGCACCGTGGCAGACGAGGACGGTGTCGGTGGGGACGTCGATCACGGTGGGTTCGGTGTGCGTCATGGCGAGCACGCTGGGGTCTCCCGCGACGGGAGGGTCAAGCGCCGGTCCCGGACGGGGGCGGCCGGTGGTTCGTGACGTTGACGACGTTGCCGTCGGGGGCGCGGACGAGGAACCGCCGGATGCCCCAGCTCTCGGTCGTCAGCGGATGGACGATGTCGTAGCCGCGACGCAGCGCCTCCTGGTAGGCCTCGTCGACGCCGTCGCCGGCGTGCACCGAGATCACGGAGTCCTCGGGTGACGTGGCGTCGCGCGTCACGAGTTGCACGACGGCGCCGCCGTCCGGCGACCGCAGCCGCGAGACCCAGCCGAGGTCGAACTCCTCGACGCTGAGCCCGAGGTAGTCGGTGTAGAAGGGCCGGGCCTCGGCGAGGTCCGGGACCGACAGGTTGGCGACGAGGCCGGTGGGTTCCACGGGCTTCCTCCTCGATCGGGGCGCTCCGGCGCCCCGGGTCAGCCCAGGTACGGTAAGCCGCGGTCGGCGAGGTAGTGCTCGACCCGCAGCCGCATCGACCGCTCCATCGCGAGGTCTGCCAGCCGGTCCCGCGCCACCCAGACCACCTCCAGGGACTCGCTGCTGGTCGTGGGCGTGCCGCCGACGGCCCGGGCCGTGTAGACGATCGAGAACTCCTGCCTCACCTCCCCGTTCGAGAGATAGCGGATGACGTGGCCCGGGTCGGTGTAGATGCCGACCAGCCCGGTGACCTCGCAGTCGATCCCGGTCTCCTCCCTCACCTCCCGCACCGCCGTCGCCACCAGCGACTCCCCCAGGTCCATGGCCCCGCCGGGCAGCGCCCAGGTGCCGTTGTCCGCCCGGCGGATGACGAGCACCCGGCCGGCGCCGTCCGTCACGACGGCGTTGGCGGACGGCACCACCGTGGTCGGAGTGGGGGCGTCGGGATCGTCGTGGAAGTCGACGCGGGCGGCCATCGGCACATGGTGGGAGGCACCCCTTGCCAACCCCCCGGGAACGGGCGGGTGCGATGATCTCCACGGGAGGGCCCCGTCCAGGGTCCGGGTCCGGTCCACCCGCCAGGGCCGTCGTGACCGGGAGCGGCAGATGCGACTGCTCGTCGTCGAGGACGACCCGGAGCTCCGGGGCGCCCTGGCGCGGCGGCTGCGCAACTCGGGGTTCGCCGTCGACGCGGTGGCCGACCTGCCGGACGCCGACCTGGCGCTGTCGGTCAACGCCTACGACTGCCTGGTCCTCGACCGGGCGGTGCCGGCGGGGGACGCCCTCGGTCTCGTCGCCCGCGCCCGCGCCGCGGGCGACGACGTGCCGGCGCTGTTCCTCACGGCCCGGGACACGGTGGCGGACCGCGTCGCGGGCTTCGAGGCGGGCGGGGACGACTACCTGGTGAAGCCGTTCGCGATGGCCGAGCTCGTGGCGCGGGTGCGGCGGCTGTGCCGCCGCTCGCCCGGCACCGGCCCGTCGGTCGTCACGGTCGGCGGCCTGGCCATCGACCACGCCCGGGCCCAGGTGCGCCGCGA
>JBHJOJ010000217.1:0-26663 GCA_050329835.1 Kineosporiaceae bacterium
GTCGGCGGCGCCGCCGGGACGCTGGCCGCGCCGGACGCCCTGGCCCGGACCGCGGGCCTGGGCGGGCGGGACCTCGCGGCCCGGCTCGCCGGCCGGCTCGGGCTGTCGGCGGCGGCGCCGTGGCACACCCGCCGCCGGCCCCTCACCCGGGTTGCCGACGCCCTGGTGGCGTGCACCGACGCCTGGGGGAAGATCGCGGAGGACGTCGTCCTGCGCGGCCGGCCCGAGATCGGCGAGCTCGCCGAACCGGCCGTCCCCGGCCGCGGGGTGTCCTCGGCGATGCCCCACAAGGCGAACCCGGTCCTCGCCACCCTGGTCCGCAGCCGCGCCCTCGCGGCCCCCCAGCACGCGGCGACCCTCCACCTGGCCGCCGCGCTCGCCGCCGACGAGCGCCCGGCGGGGCCCTGGCACGCCGAGTGGCCGGCGCTGCGGGCGCTCGCCCGCTCCGCAGTCGTCGCCGGGTCGCTGACGGCCGAACTGCTCGAGGGCCTCGTCGTCCACCCGGGCCGGATGCGGGCGACCGCCGTGGCCGCCGCGGACGACCTGCTGTCCGAGCGCCGGGCGGGGGCCGGGCCGGCCGATCCCGTGCCCGCCGTCCCGGACCTGGACGCCGCCGCCGGGGTGGTCGGCGCCCTCGTCGACGAGGCCGTGTCCCGCGCCGCCGCCGGGCTGGTTCCCCCCGCGGGCGGGGGGCGGCCGTGACCTCGCCGCCCGTCGTGCTGCGCGACCTCGGTGGGTCGGGGCCGCTGCTCGTCGTCGGTCCCTCGCTGGGCACGGGGGTGCGGACGCTGTGGGGACCCGTCGCCGCGCGACTGTCAGGGACCCTGCGGGTGGTGGGCTGGGAGCTCCCCGGCCACGACGGGGCCGACCCCGCGACCGGGTTCGGCCTCGCCGGGCTGGCCGCGGCCGTGCTCGCCGCCCTGGACGCCGGCGGACTCGGCGGCGCCTGCCACGTCGCGGGGGACTCGGTGGGCGGGGCGGTTGCCCTCGAGATCGCCCTGCGCGACCCGGCCCGGGTCCGGTCGGTCGCCGTGCTCGGCAGTGGGGCGCGGATCGGGACGCCCCCCGCCTGGGCCGAGCGGGCCGCCCTCGTGCGCTCGGCGGGCACCGTCGCGCTGCTCGAGGCCGCTCCGGCCCGCTGGTTCGGGCCCGGCTTCGCCGCTCGGGACCCGGTGGCGGCCGACGCCCTGCTCGCGGACCTCGCCGCCGCCGACGACACGTCCTACGCCGCCGTCTGCGAGGCGCTCGCCCGCCACGACCGGCGCGCCGACCTCCACCGGATCGACGCACCGGTGCTGGCTGTCGCGGGTTCCGACGACGTCGTCACCCCGGTGGCGGCCCTGCGGCACGTCGCCGACGGGGTCCGCCACGGCCGCCTGGTGGTGCTCGACGGGGTCGGGCACCTGCCTCCCGCGGAGGCACCCGAGCCGGTGGCGGCGCTGCTGGCCGACCACGCGCTGGCCGGCCCCCCGCCCGCGGTCACCACGGCCCAGGTGCGCGCCGAGGGCATGCGGGTGCGCCGCGAGGTGCTCGGGGACGGGTGGGTGGACGCCGCCGCCGGGCGCGCGGACCCGCTGACGGCCGACTTCCAGGACTTCCTCACCCGCTACGCCTGGGGCACGGTGTGGACCCGTCCCGGCCTCGATCGGCGCACCCGCTCGGTGGTCGCGATCACGGCCCTGGTCGCCCGCGGCCACCACGAGGAGTTGGCCGCCCACCTGCGCGGCGCCCGCACCAACGGGCTCGGCTGGGACGAGATCGCCGAGGTCCTGCTCCAGGCGGCCGTCTACTGCGGGGTGCCGGACGCCCATGCCGCCTTCCGGGTCGCGGCCCGGGTCGCCGCCGGCGAGGGGGACGGCGGGGCGCCGGGCGGGTCCGCCTGACTCAGGCGGTGGCGATCGCTCGGACGACCTCGCCGCCGCGACGGACATGGCGGCGCATGGCCGTCTCGGCCGCGTCCGCGTCACCCGCGAGGATGGCGGCGCCGACCGCCTCGTGCTGGGCGACCGCGTCCTGGCGGGCCTCCGGCGTCATCCGGCGGAACTGCAGGCGGAACGTCTGGGTACGGAGCTGGTTCAGCAGCCGCCCGAGCAGCGCGTTGCCGGACATCTCCGCCACCAGCAGGTGGAAGCGCTCGTTGAAGGCCAGGTAGGCCGGCACATCCGGGTCCTGGCGGTACCGGGCGTTCTCGGCCAGGGCGGCGCGCAGCCGCTCGGCGAAGTCGCCCTCGCCGACGCGCGAGGCGGCCAGCCGGGCGGCCGTCGCCTCGAGGACCTCGCGGACCTGGTACAGATCCTGCAGGTCGGCGGGCGAGAGCTTGCGGACCATTGCGCCCCGGTAGGGCTCGATGACCACCAGGCCCTCCATGGCGAGCCGGGACAGCGCCTCGCGCAGCGGGCCCCGGCTGATGCCGAGCTCCCGGGTGAGGTCGATCTCGACCAGGCGCTGGCCCGGCACCAGCAGCCCGTGGCGGATCCGGTCCCGCAAGTCGTCGACGACCTGCAGCACGGTGGTGGTCGGCGGCGGGGTGGGCTCGCTCATCGCGCTGATGGTGGCACGCGGGAGTTCAGGGTCCGAGCAGCGCGCGGCCGCCCAGCAGGTACTTGTCCGTCCTCACCAGGAAGTGGGTCGCCGCGACGTGGATGTCCCGGAAGGCCCGCTGCAGCGGGGAGCCCTCGTCGACCGCGCTGCCGCCGGCCAGGGAGTGGACGACGTCGACGGCGGCCACGCAGAGCTCGGTCGCGTACACGGCGGACAGGCTGAGGTGGACCAGGCGGTCCTCCTCGGCGCGACCGCGGTCCGCGTGCGAGGCCCAGGCCGCGTCCACCGCCGCGAGCACGGTCGCGCGCGCGGCGTGGACCATCGCCTCGGCCCGGCCGACTCCGTCGGCCACCCGGTCCTGCTCGAAGAGGCGGGAGGTGCCGAGCAGCGGCACCTTGGTGCGGGCGAGCTCCCGGAAGTCGGCCAGGGCGCCGCGTGCCAGGCCGACCGCCACGGCCGCGTGCGGCACCATCGCCTGGGCGATGTAGGGGATGGCGTAGTTGGGCCCGCCCGAGACCGGCCGGGCGACCATCCCGTCGAAGGTCCGTTCCGCCGGCACGAACAGGTCCCTGACCTCGAACTCGCCGCTGGCCGTGGCTCGCATGCCGGCCGCCCGCCAGGTGTCGTGGACGACGGTGTCGGCCCTGGGGAAGAAGAGCGCCTTGGTCTCCGGCACGCCCGCGGCCGGGCCCGGGCGGGGGGAGCCGTCCGCAGCTCCCACCACGACTGCGCCCCCCACGACCCAGGCGCTGTGCGCCACGCCGGTGCCCCAGTCCCACCGCCCCGTGAGCCGGTAGCCGCCGGGCACCTCGACGGCCCGGCCGCGCGGGTTGAGGCTGCCCCCGGTGACGATCGTCGGGTCCGCCCAGATCTCGCGGGCCGCGCTCTCCGGCAGGTAGCCGGCCATCTGGTTGATCGCCGCCCCCTTGAGCAGGCACCACCCGGCGGCGCCGTCGGCCGCCGACACCTCCTCGATGACCGCCATCGCCGCCGGCAGCGGCAGTTCGTCCCCCCCGTAGGCCGCGGGCAGGAGGATGCCGAAGAGCCCCGACCGCCGCATCGCCGCCAAGGTCTCGTCACCGAGCCGGCGGGCGGCCTCGTGGTCCGGCGCGGCCTTGCGGATGGCGGGCGCCAGCTCACGAGCCGCGCGCAGCACCGCGGCGGGGTCGCGGGGGGCAGTCATCGGCGGGTCACCATGGTGGTCCTTCCTCGGTGCGCGCCGCGACGAGGACGCGTCGCGGGATCAGTACGCGTCGGGGGATCAGTACGCGTCGGGGGAGTCGAAGCGTGGCAGGTCGACGGTGAACAGCACGGTCTCCTCGACGGCCTCGATCGTCACGGGCGGGTCCCCCGGGTCCAGACGGTACGCGGCCATGGCGGGAAGGTCGTCCCCGGCCGCCCGGGCGCGACCGGAGCGGACGAATCCCAGCCGCGGGGTCTCGCCGGCGACGGGCGTGTGGGAGGCCCCGGCGGCGAGGCGGGTGAACCCGATCGTCAGCAGGCGTTCGGTGAAGACGCCGACGGTCTTGGACTCGACCCCCGTCTCCGCGGTGGCCAGCCAGCGGAAGGCCGACGGGTTCACGAGGACCGGATGGGCGTAGCGCACCGGGTCGAACTCCGGGTCCGTGCCCGTCACCTCCCGCCAGACCGCGTCCCAGCCGTCCTCCCGGTGCTCGGCCCCGGCGTCGTCCGTCCAGTGGTAGTGGCCGTCGGCGAAGCGGCCACGGCGCCGGAGCCGGGTGTTGGCGGCGTCGACCTGGTCGTAGCTCATGAAGCCCCGCCCGCTCGCGCCACCCATCTGGAGCGTGAGGACCAGGCACTCCCGGTCCACCTGCTGCGGCCCGTAGGGCGCCGACTCCGGGTGGTAGAGCAGCCAGTCCTCGGGGATGTCCAGGCCCGGCCCGTAGTTGAAGGGGCCCCGAAGGCAGTACCGGATCTGGTCGTGGTTGTGGGTGTGGCGCGGCGTCGAGTACGAGTCGATCCGGGTGAGCGAGAACTCGTAGTTGCCGGGCGAGCCCGTGCGGCCGCTGAAGAACCGGCCGAAGGCGATGCCGCCCGTCCGGTGCCCTCCGAGGGCGGCGAAGTCGGGCGGGCTGGTGACGACCTTCATGGTGTGGTCCCCTTCCTCGGCAACGATCGTTCTATCATATTGTCCTACGTTACGGTGATCGTGGTACCCCCTCACGCCGGGCGCTGTCCCGCACCAGGCGCCACAGGTCCTCGACGTGGTGGCGTTCGGTCGCCTCCGACCCGAGGGAGATCCGGACCGACCAGCGTCCGGCGACCCGGGCCGGGGTCAGGAACGCGCGCCCCGACTCGTTGACGGCCGTCGCCCAGGCACGGGTGTGGGCGTCGAGCGCCTCGCCGGTGAGGCCGGGCGGCTCGTGGCGGATCACGACGGTCTGCAGCCGGCAGGGTGCGACGAGCCGCCAGTCGGGAGCGCGGCGCACCTCCTCGGCCAGCCAGGCCGCGTGGGCGAGGTCCCGCCGCAGCCGGTCCCGGATCGCGTCCAGACCGTCGAGCCGGAGATGGAACCACAGCTTGAGGGCGCGGAACCGGCGGCCCAGCGGGACGCCCCAGTCCCGGTACTGCGTCACCCGGCCGTCCACGGCGGACTGCAGGTAGGACGGATCGGTGGCCAGGAACCGGACCAGGGCGTCCGGGTCGCGGACGTACAGCAGCGAGCAGTCGAGGATCGTCCCCAGCCACTTGTGCGGGTTCCAGCACAGCGAGTCGGCGCCGTCGAGGCCGTCCCCGAGGTCGCCCCGGCGCTCCGGCAGCAGCAGGGCCGAGCCGGCCATGGCGGCGTCGACGTGCACCCATGCCCCGTGCCGGGCGGCGACCCGGACGACGGCGGGGACCGGGTCGACCGCCGTCGTGGCCGTGGTCCCGACCGTGGCCACCACCGCCGCCGGCACCCGCCCGGCGGCGGCGTCGGAGGCCATCGCGGCGGCGAGCGCCTCGGCGTCCATGGCCAGGGTCAGCGGGTCGACGGGGACGTGCCGGAGGTTGCCGGCGCCGAAGCCGGCGAGCACCACGGCCTTGTCGACCGAGGAGTGCGCCTCCCGCGAGGCGTACACGACGAGGGGCCGGTCCAGCTCCTGCAGCCCGCCGCGGGCGGCGCTGTGCCCGCCGGCCCGCTCCCGGGCGGCCAGCAGGGCGACGAGGCAGGCCGTCGAGGCCGTGTCGTGGATCGCGCCTCGCCACCCCGGGGCCAGCCCGGTGGCCTCGCGCAGCCACTCCGTGACGACCTCCTCCATCTCCGTCAGGGCGGGGGCCGAGGCCCATGAGATCCCGAGCGCGCCCAGCCCCCCGGACGCGAGGTCCCCCAGCACGGAGGCGAGGGAGGCGTTGGAGGGGAACCACCCGAAGTAGCGCGGGCTCTGGATCTGGGTCAGCCCGGGCACCACGACCCGCTCCAGGTCGGCCAGCAGGCCGTCCAGCGGCTCCGGCCGGTCGGGGGCGTGGGCCGCCAGCCCCGCCGCCACCTCGCCCGGGGCCGTGGTGGCCGCCACCGGCAGGTCCCCCAGCCGGGACCGGTGGTCGGCGACCCAGTCGACGAGAGCGTGGCCGGCGGTCCGGAACTCCTCGGGCGTCACGGGCTCACTCTCGGCCACGCGAGGGGGCGGCGGGCAGGCGGCTGTCAGGACCGACGCATGTTCTACTATGTCGTCGGACAATCCTGGGAGGTGTCATGGCCGTGGACCTGAGCGCGTCGCTGACGAGTCTCGAGCGCCTGGGGGAGCTGGACGCGGATCAGTTGCGCCAGCTCGTGGGCCTGGTGGAGTACGACGGCCAGCGCGACCCGTTCCCGGTCCGCGGCTGGGACGCCGTCGAGTGGGTGGTGGGCAACGCCACCCAGACCGCTCTGGTCCTGCAGGCCGTGTACGGCATGGATCTCCTGGCCCACGCCGGTCCGGAGACGGGTGACCGCGATCGGCGGTCGTTCGTGCTGCGCAGCGGGGCAGTCCGGTTCGTGGTCACGGGCGGGGTGAGCCCGGACAGCCCGCTGCTGGACCACCACCGCCGGCACGGCGACGGGGTGCTCGACGTGTCGCTGGAGGTGACCGACGTCGACCGGTGCGTCCGCCACGCCCGCGCGGCGGGCGCCACCGTCCTCGTCGACCCGCACGACGTCACGGACCGGCACGGCACGGTCCGGCTGGCGACCCTCGCCGCCTACGGCGAGACCCGGCATTCCCTCGTCGACCGCTCCCGGTACACCGGGCCGTACCTGCCCGGGTACGAGCCCCGGGAGCCGCTCGCCCGCCCCGCGGGGGCGCCGCGCCGGCTGTTCCAGGCCCTGGACCACGTGGTCGGCAACGTCGAGCTGGGCGGCATGGACCGGTGGGTGGACTTCTACCGTCGCGTCATGGGCTTCGCCAACATGGCCGAGTTCGTCGGCGACGACATCGCCACCGACTACTCCGCGCTCATGAGCAAGGTCGTCGCCAACGGCAACCACCGCGTGAAGTTCCCCCTCAACGAGCCGGCCCCCGGCCCCCGGCGCTCGCAGATCGACGAGTACCTCGAGTACTACGGCGGACCGGGGGTGCAGCACCTGGCGCTGGCCACCAACGACATCCTCACGACCGTCGACGTCCTGCGGGCCCGGGGGGTCGACTTCCTGCCGACCCCGGACACGTACTACACCGACCCGGAGCTCCGGGAGCGCATCGGACAGGTCCGGGTCCCGGTGGCGGAGCTGCAGCGGCGCGGGATCCTCGTCGACCGGGACGAGGACGGCTACCTGCTGCAGATCTTCACCCGCCCCGTGGGGGACCGCCCGACGGTGTTCTTCGAGTTCATCGAGCGCCACGGGTCCCTCGGCTTCGGCAAGGGCAACTTCAAGGCCCTGTTCGAGGCGATCGAGCGGGAGCAGGAGCGCCGCGGCAACCTGTGACGGCCGGTTTCGGAGATCACTGGACGGGGTCCGCCGTGTCCTGGGCCGTGGGGCGGCGCCACGGTGATGGTGTTCCGCAGGCTAAGCAGAACCTACAAGTCCGAGGCCCTCGGCCTGTGGGCCGCGGGCGGCGAGTTCACACGCCCCGGGGTCCCAGATTCGTAGGTTTGCATAGCCCCCGGAACACAGGTGTCCCCTGCGCCGCCCGTTGACCCAGCTCACCCCACGGCCCGACCTCACGCCGCCGCAGACCCCGAGACCTCTGACGTCAGGCGCTGAGGCGACCAGGCCTCACGTCAGCGGCCGCAGGCGGCGGAGGAACTCCTCGGCGCCGATCGCCCCGCTGATCGCGTGCAGGTCGGGGCTGCGCGTGGATCCCGTGACGGCGAGCCGGACCAGCTGCGCGGCCTCCCGGATCGACCCCACGAAGGCATCGGGGTCCCGCTTGTACTCCTTGGGGCTGGCGGCGAAGCCGTTCCGGGCCGAGGCGCGGCGGATCTGGTCGAACCACTCGCCCTGGTCGTCGAGCTGCCGGTAGTCCGCGACCAGGTCCCGCACGAAGGGCCGGGCCGCCTCGCCGGGCAGACCGGCGGCGCTCACCCGCTCGTCGTCCGGCCCGGTCAGGGGGGTGAACAGCTGAGGGAAGAAGAAGCCGTACGCCGCCCGGAAGCCGGACCACGTCCGCAGGTCCTTGCGCGGGTTGTCGACGCCGTCGCGCTCCACCGCGAGCGCCCGCAGGGCGAGGTCCGGCTCGGCGGCGAGGACGTCCGCCACCTCCGGGTCGTGGACCCGCGCCCACGCCGACACCGCCGCCACCACCTCGGGCCCGGTCATCCCGGCGACGTGGTCGGCGCTGAGGTCGTCCAGTTTGGGCAGGTCCACCAGGGGGCCGGCGGTGCCGAACTCCCCGAGCACCAGCGGGGTGGCGAGCGCCTCGGCCTCCGGCAGCTCCGCCAGGCGCCCGTTGGCCAGCCCGCGCAGGTAGTGCAGCACCGCCTCCGGCGGGTAGCCCGCCGCGAGGTAGAAGTCGACGGCCGCCTCGGGGTCGTGGCGCTTGGACAGCTTGCGCCTGCCCCCGGGGATCAGCTTCATGAGCGGGGCGACGTGGGCGTACACCGGGGGCTCGACCCCGAGCGCGGCGAACAGCTGCAGGTGCAGCGGCACCGACGACAGCCACTCCTCGCCGCGGACCACCGTGGTCACCCGCATGAGGTGCTCGTCCACGGCGTGCGCGAAGTGGTAGGTGGGCAGGCGCGGGGACGTCGCCGACGACTTGAGCAGCACGACGTCGTTCCGGTTCGCCTCGTGCTCCAGCCGGCCGCGGATGGCGTCCTGGTAGCGCACCCGGCCGGTCTCGTTCGGGGAGCGGAACCGGACGACGTACGGCCGCCCGGCGTCGAGCGCGGTGGCCACGTCGCCGGGATCGGCGTCGCGCCACAGCGCCCACTCCCCGTAGTAGCCGGTGGGGACCTTGAGCGACTCCTGGCGGGCGGCCAGCGCCGCGAGCTCGTCCCTGGTGGCGAAGCAGAGGTAGGCGCGGCCCTCGCGCAGCAGGTGCCGGGCGAAGGAGTGGTAGATCGCCTCGCGCTCGGACTGGCGGTACGGGCCGTGCTCGCCGCCGGCCCCCAGCAGATCGACGCTCTCGTCGGCATCCAGCCCGGCGTAGTCGAACGCCCGGCGGAACTGCTCCAGCGCCCCCGGCACCTCCCGGGCCTGGTCGGTGTCCTCGATCCGCACCAGGTAGCGGCCCCCCGAGTGGCGGGCGAGGTCGCGGCAGACCATGGCGACGTACAGGCCGCCGATGTGGACGCTGCCGGTCGGCGACGGCGCGAACCGGGTGACATGGGCCCCGTCGGGCAGGTCGCGCGGCGGGTACCGGCGCTCCCACTCGTCGACCTCGGGCAGGTCGGCGGCGAACAGGGAATCGATCAGGGCGTGGTCGGGCATCACGGCCTCACGGCAGGCGGCAGGGGCGCCCGCACGCTAGCAACCCGCAGCCGCCCGGGGTCGCCTCACAGCGGGGCCAGCCAGATCTCCAGCCGCAGCGGCCGGGTGCCGTCGGGCCGCTGCTCCAGCAGGCGCTGCGGTTCGGTGGTGTCGAGCTGGACGACCGCCTCCCACTCCGCCCCGAGCGACGCCGCCAGCTCGTCCCGCGGTCCGGGCGTCGCGCCCGCCAGCGCCACCGGCGTGTACCCGTTCTCCCGCGCGGTCTCGACGGCGTCGCCCACCCGCAGCCGGTAGTCCCCGGCGGCGGCGTTGGCCGAGACGCCGACGACCGGGACCCCGCACCGGGCCCGCAGCACCGGTGACCACAGCACACGGGTCGCGTCGTCGACGCCGATGAGGACGGCGTCCGCCGGCAGGGCCTCGCAGACGGCGTCGGCGGCGGCCGGCTGGCCGACCTCGGTCCGGTCGGTCGCCACCGGCCAGGTGGCCAGCGCGGGCGGCACCAGCAGCGCCGCGACGCCGACCACCGAGGTGACGGCCAGCGCTGCCGCTCGCGCCCGGGCGTCCCGAACCCGCGCGGCCTCCCCGACGAGCCAGGCGACGGCCAGGGCGGCCAGCAGGGCCACGGTCGGCAGCGCGGTGGTGACGAGGCGGCGGTCGGCCCACGGGTGGTCCGGGGTGATGCCCGGCCGCGCGAGCGTGAGGACGGTGCTGACCAACCCGACGACGAGCACCGGCAGCCAGGGCGGCATCCGTCCGGCCGCCAGCGTCCGGCCCCCCGCCCAGGCCAGTACCACTGCGGCGGCGAGGGCCGCGGCCACGGCCGCGGGGCCGAGCCACCAGGACAACCAGGTCACGGTGTGCTCCGCGTAGCTGCGCTCGGGGTGCACCGGCAGCCCCTGGGCGATCTGGAGGGCCTGCACGAAGTCATGGACGCCCGCCAGTCTCGGGTAGTGCTCGTCGACCAGCCACAGCGGGCGGGACCCCAGGACCAGCCCCGCCACCAGGACCGCGCCCGCGGCCAGCCCGGGCAGCAGCCGGAGCAGGCCCGAGGCCCGTCCCCGCGGCAGCCGGCGGGCCAGCGGCACGGCGACGGCCGCGACCGTGGCCAGCAGCACCCCGGCCGCCACCAGCGGGAGCACGGCGTCGGAGACCTGGGCGACGTACGGCGAGTCCCACGGCGTCGCGGCCAGGGCGGCCGGCACCCCGGTCGCGAGGGTCCCGGCTGCGATGCCACGCGCCGCCCGATGGCGCAGGACGGCGAGGACGGCGACCACCGGGATCAGCAGGACCGCTTCGCGCAGGCCGTCCACCCGGACGAACATGTTCGCCCCGACCAGGGCCCCCGCCAGCACGCCGAGCCGGGCGGCCGTGCCCGGGACCCGGGCCGAGACCGCCAGCACGAGCACCGTGCCTGCGGTGACGAGGAACAGCAGGGACAGCGGCTCGCTGTAGGTCTGCCGGTTGGCCAGCAGCACCGGCTGGGCGAGAGCCAGGGCGGCCGTGGCGCCGACGGCCGTGCGCGGACCCGCCGCGACCGCCGCCAGGGCCCCGAAGCCGGCCAGCGCGACGGCGCCGACCACCGCGGGGACGGCGAACAGCCCCTGCCACCCGGCGGCCCACCAGCCCAGCGTGAGCACGGCGGGGGTGCCGACGAGGAACTGCGGGACGACCTCGAGGTCGACCACCTGCCCCCCCTCGACGACGGGGACCTGGTAGTTCGCGGCCCCGCTGACGCGGACGAAGGGGTCGGTGGCGGCGACCCCGAGGACGTCGAGGCCGGGGTCTATCGGTACCCCTCCGAAGCGGGCCAGGGACAGCGCGTAGGTGGCGTAGGCGCCGGCGTCGCGGCGCACGGCCACGTGCTCGCCGTGGGTGACGGCCGCCCACACGCCCGCGGCGACGGCGACCACGAGGACGCCCGCCACCGCCCAGGCCGGGATCGCGGGGACGGGGATCCGCCGGACGGTGAGCCAGGCCAGGAGCGCGCCTACGGCGAGGGAGGCGAACCCGACCGCCGGCACCCAGAGGCCGACCTGCTGGGCGGCGCCGGCGACGGCCAGCACCGGGACGAGGGCGACCGCCACGGCGAGGGGTCCCCGGACGAGCAGGGCCGCAGCGGCCGTGGCCGGGCGCTCGTCCGGCGGGCCGATGGGTTGGGCGGTGGGGCCGATGACCGGCGGGCGGTCGAGCTGGACGTCCAGGAGAGCACCCCCCGTGCTGCGGCTCGTCCCGCGTCACGGCCGCGGGATCGGGATCTCACCAGGACCCTAGGCGATGGCCGCGGCGACGGGACCCGCGCGGCGGGCCGACTTCCGACCCGGCCCGAGGCGCCGGCGCCGGGACCCCGCAACGTCGGCTATCCTTCTCGGGCGGCCGGTCGGAGGACTGGTCGTCACCCTTGGGGTATGGGGTAATTGGCAGCCCGACGGATTCTGGCTCCGTTAGTCTAGGTTCGAGTCCTGGTACCCCAGCGCACCACCCGCACGGCCCCGTTGTGTAGCGGCCTAGCACGCCGCCCTCTCAAGGCGGTAGCGCCGGTTCGAATCCGGTCGGGGCTACGTCCCGCCCCGGGCACCAAGGTGCCCGGGGCGTCGTCGGTGGTCCGGGGCCGCGGCCGAGAGCTGCTCAGCGGGCCAGGCCGCGACGCAGGGTCTCGGTGAGGCGGTTGGCCGCGCCCATGACGGCGATGGCGTGCGCACGCCCGGGCTGGCGGCTGAGCCGCTCGATCGGCCCGGACACCGACACCGCGGCGATCACCCGTCCCGAGGGGGAGCGCACCGGGGCCGACACCGAGGCGACCCCCGGCTCGCGCTCGCCGACGCTCTGGGCCCAGCCGCGCCGCCGGACGGCCGCCAGGGAGGCCGCGTTGAACTTCGACCCGGTGAGCGCCCGGTTGACCCGGTCGGGGTCCTCCCAGGCGAGCAGCACCTGAGCGGCCGACCCGGCCTGCATCGTCAGCAGGGCGCCCACGGCCACGGTGTCGCGCAGGCCGGTCGTCCGCTCGGCGGCGGCGAGGCACACCCGCTGGTCGCCCTCGCGCCGGTACAGCTGGGCGCTCTCGCCGGTGTGGTCCCGCAAGGCCTGCAGCACCGGGGTGCCGGCGGCGACGAGCGGGTCCTCGCGGGAGGCGGCGGACAGTTCGGCGAGGCGGGGCCCGAGCACGAACCGGCGCTGGCCGTCGCGGGCGACCAGGCGGTGGTGCTCGAGGGCGACCGCGAGGCGGTGGACCGTGGGTCGGGCCAGGCCGGTCGACGTCACGAGCTGGGCCAGGGTCGACGGGCCGCCCTCGAGCGCGTCGAGCACCGCGGCAGCCTTGTCGATGACCCCGACCCCGCTATGCTTGTCCACACAGCGATACTGCTGGTCCACATCGTGGGATGGCAAGTCGAACCCGCGAGACCGGGCCGGCACGACGGACCCAGGCGGGACAGGTGGCAGGAATGGGCAGGACGCTGGCCGAGAAGGTTTGGGACTCCCACGTCGTCCGGGCGGGCTCCGGCGACGAGCCGGACCTGCTCTACGTCGACCTCCACCTCGTCCACGAGGTGACCAGCCCGCAGGCCTTCGAGGGCCTGCGGCTCGCCGGGCGCCCGGTGCGCCGTCCCGACCTCACGCTGGCCACCGAGGACCACAACGTGCCGACGATCGACATCGAGCTCCCGATCGCCGATCCCGTGAGCCGGACCCAGGTCGACACCCTGCGCCGGAACTGCGCCGAGTTCGGCGTCCGCCTGCACCCCCTCGGCGACGTCGAGCAGGGCATCGTGCACGTCGTGGGGCCCCAGCTCGGGCTCACCCAGCCCGGCATGACCATCGTGTGCGGCGACAGCCACACCTCGACCCACGGCGCCTTCGGGGCGCTGGCCTTCGGGATCGGCACCAGCGAGGTCGAGCACGTCCTCGCCACCCAGACGCTGCCGCTGCGCCGGCCACGGACGATGGCGATCACTGTCGAGGGGGAGCTGCGCCCGGGCGTCACCGCGAAGGACGTCATCCTCTCCGTCATCGCCCGGATCGGGACCGGCGGCGGGCAGGGCCACGTCCTGGAGTACCGGGGGGAGGCGATCCGGGCGCTGTCCATGGAGGCCCGGATGACGGTCTGCAACATGAGCATCGAGGCCGGTGCCCGGGCCGGCATGATCGCCCCTGACGAGACGACGTTCGCCTACCTCGCCGGGCGCCCTCACGCGCCGCGGGGCGCCGACTGGGAGGCCGCCGTCGCGCACTGGCGCTCGCTCGCCACCGACGCCGACGCGGTGTTCGACGCCGAGGTCGTCCTCGACGCCGCGGACGTCGAGCCGTTCGTCACGTGGGGCACCAACCCCGGGCAGGGGGCACCGCTCTCGGAGTCCGTGCCCGACCCGCAGGCGCTGGCGGACCCCGTGGCGCGCGCCGCCGCCGAGAAGGCCCTGCAGTACATGGCCCTCACTCCCGGGACGCCGCTGCGGGACGTCGCCGTCGACACCGTGTTCATCGGGTCCTGCACCAACGGGCGGATCGAGGACCTGCGCGCCGCCGCGGAGGTGGTCCGGGGACGCCGCCGGCACCCCGACGTGCGGGTCCTCGTGGTGCCGGGCTCGGAGCGGGTGCGCCGGCAGGCGGTCGACGAGGGCCTCGACGAGGTGTTCACGGCCTTCGGGGCCGAGTGGCGCCACGCCGGGTGCTCCATGTGCCTGGGCATGAACCCCGACCAGCTCACCCCTGGCGAGCGGTCGGCCAGCACCTCCAACCGCAACTTCGAGGGCCGGCAGGGCCGCGGCGGGCGTACCCACCTCGTGTCGCCGCTGGTGGCGGCCGCCACCGCGGTGCGCGGCACGCTGTCCAGCCCCGCCGACCTCGACCCCGTCCCCTCCGGCGACCGGCCGCTCGTCGGCGCCGGCGCCTGAGACGTCAGGAGCCCGCCGTGGAACCGTTCACCGAGCACACCGGCACCGGCGTCCCGCTGCGGGCGTCGAACGTCGACACCGACCAGATCATCCCTGCCGTCTACCTCAAGCGGGTCGCCCGCACCGGCTTCGAGGACGGCCTGTTCGCCGCCTGGCGCCAGGACGAGACGTTCATCCTCAACCAGCCGGCCTACCGGGACGGCAGCGTCCTCGTGGCCGGGCCCGACTTCGGCACCGGGTCCAGCCGCGAGCACGCCGTCTGGGCGCTCAAGGACTACGGCTTCCGGGCCGTCCTGTCGTCGCGGTTCGCCGACATCTTCCGCGGCAACGCCGGCAAGCAGGGCCTGCTCGCCGCCGAGGTCGACCAGGCGGACGTCGAGCAGCTGTGGAAGCTGCTGGAGACCACCCCCGGCGCCCGGGTGCGGGTCGACCTCGGGGCCCGGTCGGTGCAGTGCCTGGAGTTCACCTGCCCGTTCCGCATCGACGACTACACGCGGTGGCGGCTGCTGGAGGGCCTGGACGACATCGGCCTCACCATGCGCGAGGTCCACCGGATCGAGGCGTTCGAGACCCGCCGCGAGTCCTGGCGCCCCCGCACCCTCGCCTGACCAGGGCCCACGGGCCCGTCCGGCGCGGGTGTGCCGGGCACGCCCCGGCATGGGTCAGGATGGGCCGGTGACGGACACCCTCCTCGTGCACGGCGGCTCCCCCCTCCACGGACGGATCGCGGTTCGGGGCGCCAAGAACTTCGTGACGAAGGCGATGGTGGCGTCGCTGCTGGGGGAGTCCCCCAGCCGGTTGCGCGGGGTGCCGGACATCAGCGACGTGGCGGTCGTCCGCGGGATGCTCGAGCTGTACGGCGTCCGGGTGGACCAGAACGGCACCGGCAGCATGGCCGGCGACGGCGAGACGATTCTCGACCCCTCCGCCGTCGAGATCGCGGCCACCGCCGACATCGACGCCCACGCCGGCTCCAGCCGGATCCCCATCCTGTTCTGCGGGCCGCTGCTGCACCGCCTCGGGGAGGCGTTCATCCCCGACCTCGGGGGGTGCCGGATCGGGGACCGGCCCATCAACTTCCACCTCGACGTCCTGCGGCAGTTCGGGGCGGTCGTGGACAAGCTGCCCAACGGGATCCACCTGCGCGCCCCGCGCCGGCTGCAGGGCACGAAGGTCGCCCTGCCGTACCCCAGCGTCGGCGCCACCGAGCAGGTGCTGCTCACCGCGGTCCGGGCCGAGGGGGTCACCGAACTGCGCGGCGCCGCCATCGAGCCCGAGATCGGCGACCTCATCGCCCTGCTGCAGAAGATGGGCGCGATCATCAGCGTCGACACCGACCGCGTCATCCGCATCGAGGGGGTGGAGCACCTCGGCGGGTACAACCACCGGGCGCTCACCGACCGGATCGAGGCGGCGTCGTGGGGCTGTGCCGCGCTGGTCACCGGCGGCGACGTCTACGTCGAGGGCGCCCGGCAGGCGGACATGATGACGTTCCTCAACACCTTCCGGAAGGTCGGCGGCCAGTTCGAGATCGACGACGAGGGCATCCGCTTCTTCCACCCCGGCGGGGAGCTGCGCTCGATCGTCCTCGAGACCGACGTCCACCCGGGGTTCATGACCGACTGGCAGCAGCCGCTCGTCGTCGCCCTCACCCAGGCGTCCGGGCTGTCGATCGTCCACGAGACCGTGTACGAGAACCGGTTCGGCTTCACCGAGGCGCTGCGCCAGATGGGCGCCACGATCCAGGTCTACCGCGAGTGCCTGGGCGGCTCGCCCTGCCGCTTCGGGCAGCGCAACTTCCGCCACTCCGCCGTGATCTCCGGCCCGGCCCGGCTGCGCCACGCCGAGATCACCGTCCCGGACCTGCGCGGCGGGTTCAGCCACCTCATCGCGGCACTGGCCGCCGAGGGGACGACCACGGTCCACGGCATCGGGATCATCGACCGCGGGTACGAGCACTTCCACGACAAGCTCGAGGCCCTGGGCGCCAAGGTCGAGCGCGCCTGAGGGGTTGCCCTGGCAGGGCGCTCGCCCCGCTGGGTGCCGAGAAGTGAGGCCGGGACTCCCGAGGGACATCGGGACCGGCCCTCGCGTCGTCTGGCCGCAGACCGGCGTCAGGTCCGGGTAATCCTCATCTCCTCGATCGTGTGTTCCATCGCCGTGCACCAGTGAGGTCGTCCGACGCCACATGACGACTGGGAAGGCGTCGCGGCGGCCGCAGAGCCTTGACCATCTGGCCGGTCACGGTGTCGAGGGACCGCGCCCTGGCCTCGACCCACAGCCTCTTCCATGCCGCTTCGTCAGAGACGGCCCATGAGTGCGGCGACGCACAGCCCGCCCGTGGTCACACCGGCGCGTGTCCCTCATGTATCCGACGGCGACCAGCGCAGGCAGTTCTCGGGGGCCTTCGCGACCACCCCATTCGTCGGATTCGGCAGCGCCGTGTCCGGCCCCTGTGCCAGGGTGCGAACAGTGACCACGTGACTACGGGAGGTAGGTAGTGAGCGCCCACGAGTTGGTCGAGGAGTTGCGGTCCGCTCTGTCGGACGAGTCGGAGTGGGCAGTCCTGCGCATCGCGGGCGAGTACGACCCCGCGGGCGGGCCCGGGAGCCGGGTCTTCCCGCCCACCTACCCGATCCCCAGCAACGGTCCACCCGACGCGACCCGCTACGTGCTCGAGTCCCGCGTGGTCGAGGGGGTCGAGCGGACGGACGTGCTGCTCGACTCCGTGCCGTCCCAGGCCAACCGCGCCGAGGAGGCGCTGCTGGCCGCCCACCGGTCGGACCGGGTCCGGCTCCCGCTGATGGAGCTGCGGCACGACGGCGCCGCCGACGTGGTGCTGACCTCGTTGGAGTTCCCCCATCGTTACGCCGACGCCTATCTCCGGGACAGCCTCGTCGACGGGGTCGCGTTCGACCGCAGCGATGTCGGCCGCAAGGTCCTGGCCAGTTCGCTCGCGGACGCGAGGGGTCTGTACGCGCACGACCCGGGGTCGCTCGTGTACGGGGCGTGGAACAGCCACCGCAAGGGGCGGCAGCAGAAGTTCCCGCGCATCTACGCCAGTGAGGTCGTCGGATGGGACCCGGTGGAGGGTCGGCGCAAAGCGGGTCGGATGGACCCGATGAACCTCGTCGGCGCCGTCGGGCCTGGCGGTGCGGACGGGGAGTGGGACTTCGTCGCTGCCGGGGAGAAGGTCAAGGGCAGCAAGCTCAGCGAGATCGGGCACGGCAACGTCGCACCGAACCCCCAGCACGGCGGCGTCACGATCACCTCGGCCACCCGGATGGCGACCCTGTCCACGGCCGCGCTGCGGCGGATCGGGTTCGGCACCGCCCCGGTGGAGGCGCAGCTCGCCGCCAGGGTGGCTCTCGCCGCCTACGCGCTCCTGGCCGACCGGCTGGCCTTCGCCGGTCCCAGTCTGTGGCTGCGGAGCGGGTGCGAGCTGGTGCTGCGGCAGGAGCGGCTGGAGTGGGTCTCCCGCGGCGGGACGACCGAGACGCGCGAGATCCCCGTTCCGGTGGCGGTGGAGGCGTTCGCGATCGCCGCCGCCCGGGCCGCCGACACCGGGCTTCCGATGGAGACGCAGACCCTGGTGCTGCGCCCGAAGCCGGCGCTGGCCAAGGCGCTGGACTTCAGCCTCACCAAGGCCGAGTCCAGCGGCGACTGACGTGCCCCTGACGATCACGGTCGACCTCCTCCACGGTGCCTACGAGGCGGGCGACGCCGAGGACCGGCGCCGTCCGGAGTGGCCGCCCCATCCGGGCCGGCTCTTCTGTGCCCTGGTCGCGGGTGTCCGGGGGGACGAGGAACAGGCGGCGCTGCGTTGGCTGGAGGAGCAGACGCCGCCCCTGGTCCTCGCCTCGGCCATGGATGTGGTCGTCGCCGGTCGCCGGACCTCGTACGTCGTGACCAACGAGATCACCAAGGGGGGCAGCCAGACCCACCCGGCCCGGACCAACGGCCGCCGGGAGCGGGTCACCGCCTTCCTGCCGCATGCCGGGGTGCGGTTCGTCTGGCCGACGGCGCAGCCGGAGGCAGCGACGCTGCACGCGCTGGACGCCCTCGCCCGGCGGATTCCCTATCTCGGGCGCTCCTCCGGCGTCGCCCTGGTCGCAGCCGCCGTGAGCGACGACGTCAGTCCTGCCGGGGAAGTCGCGGACGCGCCCACCACCCCGGTGGTCTGGGAACCGTGCTCCCTCCTGCAGTCGCAGACACAGGTCCGTGTCCCCTACCCCGGGTACCTGACCCAGCTGGAAGCCCAGTTCGCGGAGGGCCGTCCGGCCTGGGAGGTGGCGCGCCTGCGCGGGTACCGGCCCCGCCCGGCCACGGAGCAGGCCCCGGCGACGGAGTCCCCGGCACCGTCGGTGTACGAGGACCTGGTCGCATTCCGCTTCGAGGGTCTGCGTCCCGACGGCCGCCTGGCGGTCCGGTTCTGCGAGGCGCTGCGGTCGGCGGTCTTGCGCCGTGCCGGTGACGCGCCGGCGGTCCTGCACGGCCATGGTGTGGACGGGCGCCCGCACGTCGCCTTCCTGGCCCTGCCCGACGTGGACGGCCCGCACTCCGACGGGCATCTGCTGGGACTGGCGGTCGCCGTGCCGCTGCTCGACCGTGACGAACGCCGCCGTGTGCTGCGTGCCGTGCTCGGGCTGCGGGGGGAGTCCGGGACGGTGACGGTCCCGGTGCGCGGGATCGGTGACGTGGACCTCTCCTACCGTCCCGGTCTGGTCCGGCCGTGGGGGGCGGACCCGCGCCGGTGGCGGCGGGGGAGCCGGCGGTGGGTGACGGCGACTCCGGTCGTCCTCGACCGCTACCCGAAGCACCCCGACGGGGCGGTCGCCGAGATCCGCCGGTCGTGCCGGACGGTGGGACTGCCCGAACCGGTGGACGTCACGGTCAGCGTCGAGCCGCTGACCTCCGGCGCGGTCCGGATGCGTCCTCCGGATCTGCCGGCCCAGGTGCGGGGGCGTCTCTACCGCCACGTCGCGCTGACGTTCGACCGTGACGTGGCGGGCCCGGTCCTGGTCGGGGCGGGCCGGTACCTGGGTGTCGGCCTCTTCGCCCCGGCCGCGCAGCGGGATGCCGCATGACCCTGACCCCCGCCGACTTCCCGGACTTCGTCGCCGAGGTCCACGGGCACCGGCCGTTTCCCTGGCAGTCGGACCTGGTGGGCCGGGTGCTCGACGGTGGCGGCTGGCCCGACCTCCTCGACGTCCCGACCGGCCTGGGCAAGACGTCCGTGCTGGACGTGGCCGTCTTCGTCGCGGCCGCGACCGCCGGCGACCCCGGTCCGCGGCGGCTGGGACGGCGGCGGTGCTTCTTCGTCGTCGACCGCCGCATCGTGGTCGACGAGGCATTCGATCACGCGACCCGGCTGGCCGAGGCGCTGGGTGCCGCCGAGGGCGGCCACGGGGTGCTGGGGGCGGTCGCCGGTCGGCTCCGGTCCTTCGCACCGGACGCGGGCGGTCCGGTGCTGCCGGTCGCGCGGATGCGGGGCGGCACGACGTGGGCCGCGTCTTGGGTGGACCGCCCCGACCAGCCGGCCGTCGTGGTGGGAACCGTCGACCAGGTCGGCAGCCGCCTGCTCTTCCGCGGTTACGGCGTCAGCGAGCGCCGCCGCCCACTGGACGCCGCCCTGGTCGGCACGGACGCGCTGCTCGTCGTGGACGAGGCGCACCTGGCCGCAGCGCTCACCACCACCGTCGACGCCACCCGGGCCAGGGACACCCCACGGGTCGGGCTGCCCGGGCTGGACGTCGTCCGCATGACGGCCACGGCCGAGCCGGGACCGCGGACGTACTCCCTGGACGTCGACGCCCATCGCGGCCACGAGGAGGCGTGGCGACGGCTCACCGCCGACAAGCGGCTGACGACGGTCGAGACGGACGTGAGGAGCTGTCCGCGGGTCATGGCCACGCTGGCGGTCGGACACGCCACCGAGTCGGCGACCGGTGATGAGTGGGTGCCCACGGTCCTCGTCGTGTGCAACACCGTCGCCCGTGCCCGGGCGGTGCACGAGCTGATCGTGCGGGACACCACCGCGGGCCGGGCGCGCACCGCCGGCCCGGCGGTGGACTGCGAGCTGCTCATCGGCCGCACCCGCCCGCTCGACCGGCCGGGTCTCCAGGACCGCATCCTCGACCGGTTCGGCGTCGATCGCGGTCCGGGCTCTCGCCCCGCCGTCCTCGTCGCCACCCAGACCGTCGAGGTCGGGGTCAACCTGGACGTCGACGTCCTCGTCACCGAGTCCGCGCCCTGGGACTCCCTCGTCCAGCGCATGGGGCGCCTCAACCGCCTCGGGCGTCATGCCGCCCGGCGTCCGTCGGCGCCACCGCCGACCGCCGTCGTCGTGCACGACGGCCAGGCGGACGGACCGGTGTACGGAGCCGTCCGGGATGCCAGCTGGGAGGCTCTCGTCGCGCTGACGACCCCGGTCTCCGATGAGCGGGCGGCGACCCGGCAGACCGGCGTTCTCGAGGGTCTCGACGTGTCACCGCTGGCCTGCCGGGAGCTCTCCCGAACCGTGTTGCGGGAGGCGGCCATGCGCCCGCGGGACGTCCCGGTCCTGCTGACACCCACCCTGGACGCCTGGGTGCAGACGGCCCCGGTCCCCGAGCCGGACCCGCCGGTGGCCCCGTTCCTCCACGGATTCGAGGCCCCGCGCCCCGCCGTCCTCGTGGCGTGGCGGCTCGGCTTCGTGACCACCGATGACCTCGACGACCCCTTCGCCGAGGAAGACGAGCTGCCCGATGCCGAGGTCGCCGCCGAGGTCGCCGGTGTCCTGCTGGACGCCGTGCCCGTCCGGTCACCCGAGCGTGTCGAGGTCCCCTTCGCCGCCGTCCGGGCCTGGATGGCCGGAGAAGCCCCGGCGAGCGTGGCGGACGTCGACACCGCCTCGGACCCCGACGAACGGGCCGTGGCGAAGCGGGAGCCGTTCCGGGTGCTCGCCTGGCGTTCCCGTGCGGACGGCACGTCGACCTGGGAGTGGATCAGTCACCGGGAGCTTCGGCCGGGGGACCAGATCGTCGTCCCGGCCGAGCGTGGTGGCCTGGACGAGTACGGCTGGAACCCGACGAGCCGGGAACCCGTCCCGGATCTCGGGGACCAGGCGTCCTTCGCGTCCCGGGGCCGGCCGGTGCTGCGCGTCGACGAGCACCTGGGCGAGCGGCTGAGGCTGCCTCACGATCGGCGGCCCGCCCTCGGCGGCGCTGTCGGCCGCGTCCGGACCAGCGACGACGACGCTGCCGACGCCTTGGCACGGGTGATCCGTGAGGTTCTCACCGAGTGCTCGACCGACAAGACGGCACCGTCCGGCATCCGCTCGTGGTGGCGCGCGCAGATCCTGCCGTGGCTCGACGCGGTCCGCCTGATCCCGGTTGAGCACCCCGCGGCTCCCCTCGTGGCCGGGGAGCCCCGCCGGCCGGTGTCGTGGTTGCTGTCGGGACCTCGACCGCGCGGACCGCAGAGCGGGGCCGGCGAGATCGGCCGGGACGACGACAGCGAGGCCGGGACGTCGGTCGGGCTGCAACCGGTCACCCTCACCCGCCACCACACCGCGGTCCGCCGACGGGCCACCGACATCGCCACGGCTCTCGGCCTGCCGGCGCACCTCGTGGCCGCGGTCGCGGACGCGGCGGGATGGCACGACCTGGGGAAGGTGGAAGACCGCTTCCAGGCCATGCTCCACGGCGGGGACCCGACCGAGGCGCTGCTGGCGGAGGAGCCGCTGGCCAAGTCCGGGATGGACCCGGACGACCGGGCGGCCTGGCGACGGGCGACCCGCTCCAGTGGACTGCCGCGAGGGGCCCGTCACGAGGCGTGGTCCGCGGCGCTCGTCCGTGAGTACCTGAGGGAGCGGGTCCACGCTCCCGTCCAGGACCCCGACCTCGTGGTGCACCTCGTGGCCTCGCACCACGGGCACGCGCGCCCCCTGCTCCCCCTCGTTCTCGACCCGGCCCCCCGACCCGTCGTCACGACCGTCCAGGACATGGGCGTGAGCGTGGATTCAGCGGCGACGGTCGATCTCGACCAGCCCGCGCGGTTCGCCCGCCTCAACGAGCGGTACGGCCGCTGGGGTCTGGCCCTGTTGGAGTCCACCGTCCGGTGCGCGGACATGACGGTCTCGGCGGAGGGGTCGTGACCGGACTCCCGCTTCCCGCCCTCACCGGCGGGACCCCCCTGGGGTTCCTCGCCGCACTGGGAGTCCTACGGCTGGTGACCCGTCATCTGCCCGCCGGTCCCCGCCCCGAGGCGAGGCTGGCGTGGTCGCCGGAGGACACCTCGGCGGTCCTGGTGGACGCCCATGCCGACCTCGACCACCTTCTGGCGGACCTTCAGGCCGTCGTGGTCGGCGTGGGTGACGACGCCGTGCTCCCCGGTCTGTCGGCTCACGTGCCGCCGCCGGGGGAGGCCCCCGACAAGCTCCGCCTGTCGCGGGGGGCCTTCCGCCCCGAAATGGAGCGCCTCCTCGGGGCTGCCGACGACGACTTCGCGGCATTCGCCGAGACCGAGGCCTGGCTGAGCGCCCTGGTGACCGACCTCGCCTTGGACGACAAGGGACGCGCGGCGATCAGCCAGTGGACGGCACCGGCGGGCAAGCAGTCGATGCGGACGATGCTGGAGAAGCCGCTCGATGCCGTCCGTCGCAACCCCGAACTGCTCCGGGAAGCACTGGTCGCCTGGCGCCGCCACGCCGGGGTCACCGGTGAGTACCTCGACCATCGGGCACTGTTCGACGCCGTCGACTCCCCGGACGGCAAGGCGAGCATGCGCGGGGTGCCGGGGGCGACGTGGCTGGCCCTCATGGCCCACCCCCTGTTCCGGACCACGAGTGTGGGTGCCCGCGTGGTGAGCTCCGGGTGGAGGTCGCGACGGGCCGTCTACCCGTTGTGGTCCCGCCCGCTCGACGTGGCGGGGGTGTCGGCCCTGCTGCACCACCCTGCGGTCGCCGCGGCGACGTCCGCCACACCGTCCGACGGGCTCGCCCTGCTGTCGATCTTCCGGTTGGTCGCGGTCGAGCGGCTCAAGGCCGACGGCCAGAAGTCCGCCGGCGCCCTCGTGCCGGTGCGCTTCGACGCCGAGGGACCGGTGACCCGGACGCGCAGGAGCGGCAGGTGACGGCCGGGCGACCGGAGGTGCTCGGCCTGCCGGAGACGGTGCCCGCTCGGATGGTCAACGAGTTCGTCTACTGCCCACGGCTGTTCTACCTCGAGTGGGTGCAGGGACGCTTCGCCACCAGCGACGACGTCGAGGAGGGTCTCTACGTCCACCGAGTCGTCGACGAGCCCGGCGGGACACTGCCGCCACCGGCCGAGAACCTGGAGAGGTTCGGGGGCCGGGCGTCTCGATCGTTCTGGGTGACGTCGCCGCGATGGGCGGTCAGCGCCAAGGTCGACGTCGTCGAGGTCGCCCACGACGGCTCCGTCGTCCCGGTCGACTACAAGAAGGGGAGTCCGGACCGGCGAGGCCGGGTCTGGCCGACCGACCGGGTGCAGTCCCTGCTGCAGGTCCTCCTGCTCCGCGACGCCGGGTACCGGGTGCACCGGGCCGAGGTCTGGTACGCCCAGACACGGCAGCGCCTGACCGTCGAGGCGGACGAGGAGGCCCTGCGATCCGTCGAGACGACCCTCACGGACCTGTGGCAGGTGGCGGCCCGTGACACGGCGCCCCCACCCCTCGTCGACAGCCCGAAGTGCCCCAAGTGCTCACTCGTCGGGCTCTGCCTTCCCGATGAGGTCAACGCCCTGCGCACCAGGGACACGGAACCCCGTCGCCCGCGTGGTGTCATGGCGGCCGACCCCGACAGCCGCCCGGTCTACGTGCAGGAACAGGGTGCCGTCGTCGGCGTCCGCCGAGGGCGGCTCGAGATCACCGGGGAGGGGAGCCTGCTGGGCAGCTATCGCCTGATCGACGTGTCCCAGGTGTGCGTGCAGGGCAACGTGTCGGTCACCCCCCAGGCCATGCGCGAACTGTTCGCCCGCGAGGTCCCGGTGTGCTGGTTCTCCTACGGCGGCTGGTTCAGCGGGATGTCCGAAGGACTCCCGGGCAAGCACGTCGACCTGCGCCGGATGCAGTACGTCTCGAGTTCCGACCGTCTGCTCGCCGTGGCTGCCCGCATGGTCTCCGGCAAGATCCGGAACAGCCGTACCCTCCTGCGCCGGAACGCCCGGGAAGCCACCGGTGCCGTCGTCGACCAGCTCAAGTCCCTGGCGGAGTCGGCGGTGACGGCGCCGGGCTACCCGACGTTGCTGGGCCTGGAGGGGACGGCGGCTCGGCTGTACTTCTCGTGCTTCACCCGGATGCTGGCGACCGGGACGGAACTGGACGTGGCGAGCTTCGACTCGAACGGACGCGCCCGACGTCCCCCACCGGATCCGGTCAACGCCCTGCTCTCGTTCGTCTACGCCCTCCTCGTCAAGGACATCACGGTGGCCCTCGCAGCGATCGGCCTCGACCCGTACCTGGGCGTCTACCACCGCCCCCGGTACGGCCGTCCGGCGCTCGCACTGGACGTCGCCGAGGAGTTCCGTCCGCTCGTGGCGGACAGCACCGTCGTGCAGCTCGTCAACAACGGCGAGGTTCGCAACCGGCATTTCACCCGACGAGCCGGTGGCTGCCAGCTCACGGCGGACGGCCGGAAGGTCGTCATCGGCGCCTACGAACGGCGGATGGCACACGAGATCAAGCATCCCGTCTTCGGGTACCGGGTGAACTACCGTCGTGCGATCGATGTCCAAGGTCGACTACTGGCCGCCCATCTGCTGGACGAGATCCCCGATTACACGCCGTTCACGACGAGGTGAGGATCGGTGTCCAGGAAGCGGTACCTCATCGCGTACGACATCCGGGAGCCTGTGCGGTTGCGTCGGGTCTGCAAGCGGATGGAGGAGTACGGCGAGCGCCTGCAGTACTCCGTCTTCGTCTGCGACCTGACACGCTCGGAGCTGGTCCACGCCCGAGCCGCCGTCGAGCGAGAGATGGACCTGGCCGCAGACTCGGTGGTCATCGTCAACCTCGGCGACGTGCAGGACGCCCGGTTCACCTTCGTCGGCCAACGGCGGCCCCTGCCGACGTCAGGGCCCAGGATCGTCTGATGCGAGCGGTCCGGTGACCCCGCGACACGCCTGCACCGCTCGCGCGCAGGTCACATGCACTTGGCGCGCGCCGTGGGACCTCCCGCCCGTGGCGTGCGCCCTCGTCCGCGTAGCCGCTCGCACAGCCCTACGAACCCCGAGGTCAGGGGCGGTACTATGTGCGAGCCGTCTTCCCGGTCTTCGTGACCGGGCTCCATTGCGGCAAGGACAAGGCGGCCGAGCTCGCCGGGGTCTCTGCCGAGGTCTTCCCGGTCTTCGTGACCGGGCTCCATTGCGGCTCCGCCTCGGCAGCGATCCCCACTTCCTCGCGCCCGACGTCTTCCCGGTCTTCGTGACCGGGCTCCATTGCGGCGCCACGCTGGTGGTCAGCCGGGACGACCCGCTCGGGGTCTTCCCGGTCTTCGTGACCGGGCTCCATTGCGGCGTCGACGCCGACGTCCCGGACGCCGCGCTCTCCGTCGCGTCTTCCCGGTCTTCGTGACCGGGCTCCATTGCGGCGCGCGCACAAGTCGCCAGCCAGGCACCGTGGTGCCGGGTCTTCCCGGTCTTCGTGACCGGGCTCCATTGCGGCGGGCGGTCGTCGAGGGGATGCGTCGCCAGGCTGGCGCGGGTCTTCCCGGTCTTCGTGACCGGGCTCCATTGCGGCGCGGGCCTCGGCTTCGGTGGCGAAGGTCTCGACCGGTCTTCCCGGTCTTCGTGACCGGGCTCCATTGCGGCGGGTTCATCGGGTTCTCCTTGTTCTACGGGGTTTCCGGGTCTTCCCGGTCTTCGTGACCGGGCTCCATTGCGGCCCGGCGCGAAGTCGCGTCGGGCCTCGCTCGCCGGGTCGGGTCTTCCCGGTCTTCGTGACCGGGCTCCATTGCGGCTTGATCGTCGTTTGCGGCTTCCTCTTGACCATGCAGCGTCTTCCCGGTCTTCGTGACCGGGCTCCATTGCGGCCCGGCGAAGAGCTCGACCGCCGACGTGTACCGGCTGAAGTCTTCCCGGTCTTCGTGACCGGGCTCCATTGCGGCGACGACGCCGTGAACCCGAGCGGCGGCGGGGGCACGCTGTCTTCCCGGTCTTCGTGACCGGGCTCCATTGCGGCCTCCGGACCGTCCGACGCCGCGCGATCCAGAGGAGAGCGTCTTCCCGGTCTTCGTGACCGGGCTCCATTGCGGCGTCGAGGGGGAGTGCAATGCCACGTAGCTTAAGTTGATCAATGGGTTGAGCTGGTGGTTCTTGGTCGTTCGGCGTGGTGTGAGCGGCTTGGGGGGGTGGGGTGGCACGGTCGCTGGTCGTGGACGTGGGTGT
>JBHJOJ010000218.1:0-16493 GCA_050329835.1 Kineosporiaceae bacterium
AGCGGCCCCGGCCCCGGCGCCGGGGGCCGGCGACACCGGCGTGATCGGCGCGGTGCACGCCGGCGCCGGCCCGGTCCCGGGCACGCGGCGTGCCCGGCGCCTGGCCGAGGAGGCCGCCCGGGAGGGCCGTCCCGGAGGCGTCGCGGTGGAGGAACGCTCCCGCTGGGACACCGGACCCGGAGTCCGCCACACTGAGGATCATGACGAGCCGGGCGGCCGGCACTCGGGGCCCGGCAGCCCGGGCGTGCGGTACGACGACGCCGGGCACGACCGGTACGACGAGTACGCGCCCGCGGGTCACGACTCCTACGCCGGCGGCGACGACCGCTCCTGGCACGCGGGCCACGACGCCCCTGCCGGGTACGACGGCTACGAGGACTACGGCTACGAGGACCTCGGGCACGACGTCGCGACCGCCGACGAGGCGATGTACGGCTACCAGGCCGACCCGGGCGCCGCGCGCGGGTCGACCCGGGTGAGTGCCGCCCCCCGCCGCCGCGGCCGAAAGGCGCTGGTCTTCGTGCTGGTGCTGGGGCTCATCGGGCTCGGCGGGTACGTGGCGCTGGTCGGGCTGCGGCCGATGGTCGAGGAGGTCCGCGCGCTGTTCGCCCCGCCCGCGGACTTCCCGGGACCCGCCACCGGCGAGGTCACGGTGACCGTGCCGGAAGGGTCCAGCCTGCGCGCCATCGGCGACGTCCTCGTCGAGGCCGGTGTCGTCGCGAGCTCCGGAGCGTTCGTGGGCGCGGCCGAGGACAATCCCGACGGCGGCTCCATCCAGGCGGGCACCTACACCCTGCAGGAGAACATGCCCGCCGCCGACGCCGTCGCCGCCATGCTCGACGGGGACAGCCAGGTGCGGGACCTCCTCACCGTCCCGGAGGGCCAGATCGCGGCCCGGACCGTCGAGGCCGTGGCCGAGTACCGGGGTGTTCCGGTCCAGGAGGCGCAGGCGGCGCTGCAGCAGGTGACCCTGCCGGCGAGCGCGGACGGCGACCCCGAGGGGTTCCTGTTCCCCGACAGCTACGAGTTCCCCGCCGACGACACCCTCGTCCAGATCTTCCAGGCCATGGTGGACCGGGGGGGCGAGGAGCGCGCGGCGCTCGGGATCCCGGCCGACCGGGAGCGCGAGATCGTGATCGAGGCGAGCATCGCCGAGGCCGAGGGCCGGCAGCAGGACTTCGGGAACATCGCGAGTGTCATCGACAACCGCCTGGCCGGGGAGGTGCCCCGCACCAACGGCACCTTGGGCATGGACTCGACGTGTCGCTACCTGCGGTTGCGCGACGGCCTCCCCCTCGCGGAGTGCCTCGACGACCCGGCGAACCCGTGGAACACCCGCGCCAATCCCGGGCTCCCGCCGGGCCCGATCAACTCCCCGGGGACCGCTGCCCTGCAGGCGGCGACCAGCCCCCCCGACACGGACTTCGGGTACTTCGTCACCATCGACCTCAACACCCGCGAGACGCTCTTCACCGCGTCGTACGACGAGTTCCTCGACTACCGCGACCAGTTCCAGGACTGGTGCGACGCCAACAACCGGCCGGAGGGCTGCTGACGGGCCCGCGCCGGGCGGCCGTCCTCGGCTCGCCGGTCCGGCACTCGCTGTCGCCGGCGCTCCACCGGGCGGCGTACCGGGCGCTCGGGCTCGACTGGTCCTACGAGGCGGTGGAGGCGGACCAGGCATCGCTGCCCCGGTTCCTCGCCGGCCTCGATGCGGCGTGGGCCGGCCTGTCGCTGACGATGCCGCTCAAGCGGGCCGTCCTGCCGTTCCTCGACACCGTCGACGACGTGGTCCGGGCGACCGGGTCGTGCAACACGGTCGTCCTCGCCGGGGGCGCCCGGCACGGTCACAACACCGACGTCGAGGGCATCGTCGCCGCGGTCGCCGCCCTCGGCCCGCCGCCGCCCGGCCCGGGGGTCGTCCTGGGCGGGGGCGCCACGGCCGCCTCCGCCGTCGTCGCCCTGACCCGGCTCGGTTCCGATCCGCTGGTGGTCCTGGCCCGCGACCCGGACCGGGCCGCCGAGGTTCTCGCCGCCGCCCGGGACACGCTGGACCGGCCGGTCCGCGTCGACCGCCTGGACGAGGCGGCGGCCGCTGCGGCGCTGGCCCCGGCCGGGATCGCCGTGTCGACACTGCCGGCCGGGGCGGCGGACGGGCTCGCCGCGGCGGTGACGACGGCGGCCCCGGCGAGCGTCCTGCTCGACGTGGTCTACGACCCGTGGCCGACGGCCCTGGCCGCCGCCTGGGAGGCGGCCGGGGCCCGCGTGGTGGCGGGCGCGGAGATGCTGCTGCACCAGGCCGCCGCCCAGGTCCGGCTCATGACCGGGTGCCGGCCGCCGGTGGCCGCCATGCGGGCGGGCATGACGGCCGAGCGGCGGCGCCGCCTGACCCTTCCGGGTTGAACCGCGCGAATCGGACCCTCCGGGCGGTCAAGGCGGGGTGGGCGGGCGACGATCACGGGGCATGACCGCGGGCACCGGAGTGCGGGCGTTGCCGGACGTGCTGCTCCAGGACGGCCTGGTGACACCGGAGCAGCTGGACGAGGCGTGGGCGGAGCACGAGCGCTCGGGCGCCCCGCTGGGCCGGGCGCTGGTGCAGCTCGGCCACCTCACCGAGGGCGAGCTGGTGCGGGCGCTGGCCGCGCAGATCGGGCTCGACTTCGTCGACCTCTCCGAGCATCCGGTGGACGCCGCGGCCGTCACCCTGCTCGACCCCGCGATGTGCCGGCGGCACACCGTGCTCCCGATCGCCGTCGAGGACCGCCGCCTCGTCCTCGCCATGGCCGACCCGGGCAACGTGTTCGCCCTCGACGACGTCCGCCACGCCACCGGCCGCGAGGTCCGTCCGGTGGTCGCCACCCGGGACGACCTGGCGGCGGCCATCGAGCGGCACTGCCGGGAGGACGCCGGCGCGGTCGACCTCGCCGGGGCGGGGGAGGAGGACGCGGGGGACGACCTCGGGGCGCTCAAGGACGTCGTCGACGACTCCCCGATCGTCAAGTACTGCAACATGGTCATCACCCAGGCGGTGCAGGACCGGGCCAGTGACATCCACGTCGAGCCCGGCGAGCACCACCTGCGGATCCGGTACCGGATCGACGGGGTGCTGCACGAGGTGATGGAGTCCCCGCGGGCGATCGCCTCCGGGGTGGTCTCGCGGCTGAAGATCATGTCGGACATCGACATCGCCGAACGGCGCCGGCCCCAGGACGGCCGGCTCTCGGTGACCGTCGGCGGGCGGACCGTCGACCTACGGGTGGCGACCCTGCCGACGGTGTGGGGCGAGAAGGTCGTGCTGCGGATCCTCGACAACTCCGCGACCCGGCTGGGGCTGGGCGACCTCGGATTCACGCCGGGCAACGAGGAGCGGTTCCGCGGCAGCTACACCAAGCCCTACGGGATGATCCTCGTCACCGGGCCGACCGGGTCGGGCAAGAGCACGACGCTGTACGCCACCCTCAACGCGGTGTCCAAGCCCGACATCAACGTCATCACCGTCGAGGACCCGGTCGAGTACCGGTTGCCCGGCATCAACCAGGTCCAGATCAACGCCAAGGCCGGGCTGACGTTCGCGGCGGCGCTGCGCTCGATCCTGCGGTCCGACCCGGACGTGGTCCTGCTCGGCGAGATCCGCGACCACGAGACCGCGCAGATCAGCATCGAGGCGGCGCTCACCGGCCACCTCGTGCTGTCCACGCTGCACACCAACGACGCCCCGAGCGCGGTCACCCGCCTGACCGAGATGGACGTCGAGCCGTTCCTCGTCGGCTCGGCCCTGGACTGCGTGGTCGCCCAGCGCCTGGCACGCCGGCTCTGCCCGCGCTGCAAGGAGCCCGCGGAGCCGACCGACCGGGAGGCCGAGCTGCTGGCCACGGCGGGGATCACTCTCGGCGGGCCCGGTGAGGGTGACGACGCCGCGGGGGCCCCGCGGCTGTTCCGCCCGGTCGGCTGCCCGGCGTGCTCGCGCACCGGGTACAAGGGCCGCCTCGCCCTGCACGAGATCATGGTCGTCACCGAGGACGTCGAGCGGCTGTGCGTCTCCCGGTCGCCGACCGCGGAGCTCGCCGAGGCGGCCCGGGCGGGCGGCATGCGCACCCTGCGCGAGGACGGGCTCGGCAAGGTCGCCGCCGGCCACACGACCGTGGAGGAGATCCTCCGGGTGGTGGCGTGAGCGCGCCTCAAGCTCGCCGGACACCGCGCCGATGGTCGTCGGGTGACGACGGGACACGCGCACGGTTACGGCGCCCACGGCTACGGTCTCGAGGAGCCGCTCGAGGCGACGCCGGCCTCCGCCCGGGTCGGCGCCCCCCGGGCCGGGGAGGGCCATGCCGGCCCGGGCGACCACCCCGACCTCGCGGCGGTCCTCGACGAGGTCGTCACCCTCGGCGCCTCCGACCTGCACCTCACCGCCGGCGCCCCGCCGACCGTCCGGGTGGCGGGCGATCTCACCCCGCTCGACGGGTACCGGGCGCTGACCGGTGCCGAGATCCAGGCCGCCCTGTGGGCGGTCCTCACCCAGAAGCAGCGCGAGACCTTCGAGCGCAACCTCGAGCTCGACTGCTCCTACGCCCTGCCGGGGCGGGCCCGGTTCCGGGTCAACGTCTACCGCCAGCGCGGCAACGTCGGGGCAGCGCTGCGGCTCATCCCCTCGGAGATCAAGCCGCTGGAGCACCTCGGCATCCCCGGGATGGTCGGCGGTCTCGCCGCCCTGCCCCGCGGCCTGGTCCTCGTCACCGGCCCCACCGGGTCCGGGAAGTCGACGACGCTGGCGTCGCTGGTCGACCTCGCCAACCGCACCCGGCGCGGCCACATCGTCACCGTCGAGGACCCCATCGAGTTCCTCCACGAGCACAAGGGCTGCGTGGTCAACCAGCGCGAGGTCGGCGAGGACACCCGGTCCTTCCCGACCGCGCTGCGGCACGTGCTGCGCCAGGACCCCGACATCATCCTCATCGGCGAGATGCGCGACCTCGAGACGATCTCGGTCGCCCTGTCCGCCGCCGAGACCGGCCACCTGGTGTTCGGCACCCTGCACACCCAGGACGCCGGCCAGACCATCGACCGCGTCATCGACGTCTTCCCCGCCGAGCAGCAGCAGCAGATCCGGGTCCAGCTGGCCGGGGCCCTGCAGGGCGTGGTCTGCCAGACCCTGTGCAAGCGCACCGACGCCCCCGGCCGGGTGGTCGCCACCGAGGTGCTGGTCGCCACCCCCGCGATCCGCAACCTCATCCGCGAGGGCAAGACCCACCAGATCTACTCGGCCATGCAGGCCGGGCAGCAGAACGGCATGCACACCCTCGACCAGCACCTGGCCGAGCTCGTGCGCCGTGGGCAGATCGCCTGGGAGCACGGCTTCGAGAAGTGCCACAACGCCGAGGACTACCGCCGGCTCACCGGCCGGGCCTGAGAGAACCCGAGAGGCCCTGAGGGAGGCACGGATGGCCACCGCGACCAAGACGTACAAGTACTCCGTCCGCGACCGCGGGGGCGCCCTCGTCAGCGGGACGCTGGAGGCGGCCAGCGAGACGCTGCTGGTCCAGCGGCTGCGCGAGATGGGCTACGCACCCGTCAGCGTGTCGGAGACCAACACCGGGCTGAACCGCGAGATCACCCTGCCGTGGGGGAACGGGGTCGGCCTCAAGGACCTCGCCGTGATGTCGCGCCAGTTCGCCACGATGATCAACTCAGGGCTGTCGCTGCTGCGCAGCCTCACCATCCTGTCCGAGCAGACCCGCAGCAAGGGCCTCACCAAGGTCCTCGTCGACGTCGCCGCGGACGTCGAGACCGGGCAGTCGCTGTCGTCGGCGCTCGCCAAGCATCCTCGGGTGTTCCCGCCCCTCATGGTCAACATGTGCCGGGCGGGTGAGGTGGGCGGCTTCCTCGACACCGTGCTGCTGCAGGTGGCCGAGAACTTCGAGGCCGAGGTCAAGCTCCGCAGCAAGATCAAGTCGGCGATGACCTACCCGGTCGTCATCCTCGTCATCGCGGTCCTGGCCGTCGTCGGGATGCTGCTGTTCATCGTCCCGATCTTCGCGACGATGTTCAGCGACCTCGGCGGGACGCTGCCCGCTCCGACCCGGTTCCTGGTGTTCCTGTCGGGGGTGCTCAAGGTCGGGGGTCCGGTGATCGTGGTGGCTCTGGTCGCCATGGTCCTGGTGTGGCGGCGGATCCGGCACCTGCCCCGGGTGCACGCCGTGGTCGACCCGCTGTGGCTGAAGCCCCCGGTGTTCGGCGAGCTCGTCCGCAAGATCGCCATCAGCCGGTTCGCCCGCAACCTGGGGTCGATGATCCGCTCCGGCGTGCCGATCCTCCAGGCGCTCGACATCGTCGCCGAGACCACCGGCAACATCGTCCTCGAGCGTGCGGTCCGGGATGTCCAGGACAGCGTGCGCCGGGGCCAGTCCTTGGCGTCGCCGCTGTCGCAGCACTCGGTGTTCCCGGCGATGGTGGTGCAGATGCTGGCGGTCGGCGAGGACACCGGCGCCCTCGACACCATGCTCGTGAAGATCAGCGACTTCTACGACCAGGAGGTCGAGGCGACCACGGACGCCCTCACCTCGATCATCGAACCCCTCATGATCGTGTTCGTGGGCGGCGTGGTCGGCGCCATGATCGTCGCGCTCTACATGCCGATCTTCAGCGTCTTCGAGCTCGTCCAGTGATCTGAGCCACACACCGCTCCGGTGGCGTCGGATCCGGCGGCACCGGATCGTCGTGTCGTCGTCATCCCCGACGACGAAGGAGAACGACGTGAAGTACCTGATGTTCGTGGCCACCGACCCCGAGGCCGAGCCCTACGACGCGGCGCAGGACGACGCCGGGGACTGGGTGCGCCGGCACGACGCGCGGGGCACCCGCGTCCTGGGCGACCGGTTGCGCCCGGTCGCCGACGCCACCACCGTGCGCGTCCGCGGCGGTCGGCTGCTCGTGACGGACGGGCCGTTCGCGGAGTCCCAGGAGTGGATCGCGGGCTTCGACGTCCTGGAGTGCCGGGACCTCGACGAGGCGATCGCCGTCGCCGCGGAGCACCCGATGGCCCGGTTCGGGCGGCTGGAGCTCCGGCCCTTCTGGGGCGACGACCGGTCCTGAGGAGGCCCACCGGGGTGAACGACGGCGAGGGCGCGGCCGCGGGTGACGTCCACCGCGCGCTCGCCGCCGCCCTGGCGGCGGAGCGGATGCGCATCGTCGCGTCCCTGATCCGCATGACGGGGGACTGGGACCTGGCCGAGGACGCCGTCGCGGACGCGGCGGAGCGGGCCCTGACCCGCTGGCCCCGGGACGGGATCCCGGCGGTGCCGGCGGCGTGGCTGACGACGGCGGCCCGGCGCCGCGCACTGGACGTCCTGCGCCGGGCCGGGACGGAACGGGCCGCGCTGGCTGCGGCCGCCGGATCCTCGGGACCGGCCGACGACGGGACCGCGATCAGCGAGGACGGCGGAGGGACCGTGACCGACGACCGGCTCCGTCTGATCTTCACCTGCTGCCATCCGGCCCTGTCGCCACCCGCCCGGGTCGCCCTCACCCTGCGGGTCGTCTGCGGCCTCCCGACGGCAGCCGTCGCGCGGGTCTTCCTCACCTCCGAGAGCACGATGGGCGCGCGCCTGCTGCGGGCCAAGCGGCGGATCCGCCACTCCGGCATCCCCTACCGGGTCCCGACCGGTCCCATGCTGTGGGAACGTGCTGACGCCGTGCTCGGCGTGGTCTACCTGATCTTCACGTCGGGCTACGCAGCGGCCGCCGACGACGCGCTGGCGGACGAGGCGATCCGGCTCGCTCGCCTGCTCGTCGAGCTGCTCCCGCAGCACGACGAGGCCAGGGCCCTGCTGGCGCTACTGCTGCTGCAGCACTCGCGGCGCCACGCACGCCGTGTGCCCGGCGGCGAGCTGGTCACCCTCGAGAACCAGGACCGCACGCTGTGGAACCGGACGCTCGTGGGCGAGGCCCGGGACCTCCTGGCGCGCCGGCCCCGCGTCAGGGGCTGCTACCGGGTGCAGGCCGAGATCGCCGCCGTCCACGCGGCGGCGCCACGTGCCGAGGACACCGACTGGACCACCATCCGGTCGCGCTACGACGAGCTCGTCCGGATGCTCCCCACCCCGGTCGTCGCGCTGAACCGCGCCATCGCGGTCGGGATGGCATCCGGGCCGGACGCGGGCCTGGCCGAGCTCGCCGAGCTCGCCACCGAGCCGCGGCTCGCGCGGCACCACCTGCTTCCCGCCGCCACGGGGGACCTGTTGGCCCGGTCAGGTCGGGCCGGCGACGCCGTCGCACAGCTGGACCGGGCCATCGCTCTCGCCGCCACCCCCCAGGAGCGGGGGCAGCTGTGGCGTCGCCGCGCGGAGGTCGCACAGGCGGCGGCCGACCCTTCCGGCGGACACCCGCACGGGTGACGCGCCGTACGAAGCGGTCAACTCCCGGGAACGGGTGCCGATCAGCAGGTCGTCAGCGAGCCCGACCCCCCGGTCGCGGCTCCCGCCCGACCACGGAAGGAGAGCACATGCTCTCGCGCCTGCGCCCGACGACCGGGGACCGCACCGACCGGGGCTTCACCCTGATCGAGCTCCTCGTCGTCATGATCATCATCGGCATCCTCGCCGCGATCGCCATCCCCGTCTTCCTCAACCAGCGGGAGCGCGCGGTGGTGTCGTCGATGGAGTCCGACGCCCGGACCGTCGCCAACGAGGTCGAGACGTTCTTCGTCGACAACCAGACCTACCCGGCGGACTTCGCCGGCGCCGACCCGGTCAACGTCAACGGCAGCGACGTCGTCCTGTCGAGCAACAACCTCGCGACGCTGGACGCGGACACCGACACGTACTGCATCACCATCAGCCGCGTCGCGGGCAGCCCGTCCGACTCCCAGGTCGTCTACTACGACAGCTCCACCGGCGGCCTCACCGACACCGCCTGCTGAGGACGACCCCGTCACCCCGCGTGGCCCGGTCCGGACACCCGGACCGGGCCACGCGCCCACCCCGGCCGGCAGGAGGCGCCATGCGAGCGGACCATCCACGCGAGGACGACGGCTTCACCGTCGTCGAGGTCGTCGTCGCCGTCGTCCTGGTCGCCGCCGTCATGGCCTCGGCCGGCATCTTCTTCCTCTCCGGGGTGGCGACCACCGCCGGGCTGCAGCGCCGCGACACCGCCGTCCAGCTCGCCGACGAGGCGATGGACCTGGTCCGTGCGGTTCCGGCCACCGTCACCACCGGCGCCGCCGGCCTCGTCGAGGGCCGCACCCGGACCGACGTCGAGGCCCACTGGGCGGCCGCGCCCGCCGCCCTCACCGACCTCACGGACCCCGCCTGGGACGACACCCCGGCCGGCGACCCCGTGATCCCGCTGACCGCCGCCCGCTCCGCCGGCGGCCTCGACTACACCGTCGACACCTACATCGGGACCTGCCGGATCCCCTCGGGGGACACCTCGTGCACGCTCTCCGCGACCGGTGTCACCCAGTACCGGGTCGTCGTGCGCGTGACGTGGGAGGAGGGCGGCGACCGGTGCGACGCCGGGGGCTGCGCCTTCACCCTCGCGACGCTCGTCAACGGCGACGCCGAGCCGGTGTTCAACCCGGACGCCGAGGTCGCGGCCCCGGTGGCCGTCGACGACGCCATGACCGTGTTCCAGGACTCCTCGGGCGTCGTGGACGTGCTCGCCAACGACTCCGGCACCTTCGGCGACGACAGCCCCGTGGTCGTCCTCACCCAGCCCCAGCACGGCACCCTCTCCGGGGACGTCGCCTCCGGCCGCATCACCTACACCTCGACCGTCCCCTCGGTGAGCACCGACTCCTTCACCTACCGGCTGACCGGCCTGCTGGGCGACGTGTCGAACACCGCGACGGTGACGATCCAGATCACGCCCGGCCAGGTCGTCGACGACGCGGCCACCACGACGTACCCGGCCCCGGCGGCCGTCGACGTCCGCGCCAACGACACCGGCCCGTTCGGCAACGGCACGATCACCCTCGGCAAGCCGGTCGGCGCCGGGACCGCGAGCGTGTCCGGCGGCGTCGTCACGGTGACGCCGACGGTCTCCTTCCCCGGCCCGGTCGGCCCCATCGGCGGCAACCTCGTCGTCAACGGCGGCTTCGAGGACGCCCCCGGGGCGGCCGCCGGCACCCGCACCCTGCTGTCGACCCTGCCCGCGTGGACCCGCTCCGGCGGTGGCGGCGCCCGGTTCGAGATCGTCAACGGCAGCGCGCCGGAGGGCAGCAACGCCGCCGAGGTCGACACCACCGCCAACATCACGATGTCGCAGTCGGTGCCGACCACCCCCGGGACCCGCTACCGGATCAGCTTCCGGTACAGCCCCGACAGCCGGGTCACCCAGTCCTCCAACCGCCTGCGGGTCAGGTGGGGCGCGGCCACGGTCGCCGACCTCTCGCACGACGCCACCGGGCTCGGCACGTGGTGGCGGCAGTACACCTACGACGTCACCGCGTCGGCGACCACGACGGCGCTGTCCTTCACCGGCAGCGGGACCAGTGACGGGATCGGGGTCAGCCTCGACGACGTCCGGGTCCACCAGCTGACGCCGCAGCCGGGGGCGCTGTCGACCCAGGGCTGGCGGGTCGACGTCCCCTACACCAGCAGCCGGGGCCCCCACACCGGCGGCGCGACTCTCCGGGTGGACGTCGCCGCCCCCGTGGCCGTCGGGACCGCCCCGCGCACGGTCTGCCTGGTCGCGACCAAGAACGCCCGCGTCACCCTCTCGCTGGCCGCCGGCGTGACGGCCGGCGTGACCACGGGGGCGGTGTGGTCGCTCACGTCCCTGCCGGACGCCAACCGGTTCAGCACCCCCGTGGGACCGCTGGCCGGGAACGCCTCGGGCGACGTCACCGTCGAGGCCCGCGGCACGCCCGCCACCGGGGACTACCCGTTCGGCTGGTCCGTCCGGGACGCCTGGGGCCGCACCGCCTCGGACACCGTGACGCTGCGGGTGCGGACGACGTGCTGAGCCTGCGCGCCCGGCGCCGCCGGCCGGCCGGAGAGGCCGGGTTCACGCTCATCGAGCTGGTGGCCGCCATGGCGATCTTCACGGTCGTCATCGTCATCTCGCTGGCCGCGCTGCGGTCCATGGCGACGACGACCGTCCGCACCACCCAGGTCTCCGACGCGCGCGTCGAGGCCGACCGCCTCTACAACCGGCTCGACAAGATCGCCCCCTACGCCGCCGCGATCAACCCGGCCGGGCAGGCCGGCGGCGACTGGTGGCTGGAGCTGCGGACCGACGTCGCCGCCGGGGGGCAGTCCGCCCGCTGCTGGCAGCTGCGGCTCGACACCTCCGACGCGGAGGTCCGGGTGCGCAGCTGGCCGGCGGGTTCCGCCGGGGCGGTGACCGGGTGGACGACGCTCGCCTCCGGGGCCGCGACCCGGGCCGGCGTCCCGCCCTTCGCGCTGCTGCCCGCCGACGACCGGGTCGCGCGCCAGCGCCTCGTCATCGCGCTGGACGTCTCCCGGCCCGGGGCCCCGCCCTACCCGGTCGACTCCACGTTCACCGCGCGCAACACGTCGGGGGCGACGCCGACCAACCACGGCTCGCTCGTCTGCCAGGAGGTGAGCCGCACGTGATCGCACGCCGCGTCGCGCAGCGCCGGATCCCCGGATGCCGGGACGACCGGGGAGCCGCGCTCGCCGTCGCCCTGGCGACGATCTTCCTCGTCATCGTGCTCGGGGTGGTCGTCACCGGGGCGGTGGTCTCGCAGGTCGGGTCCGCGCAGTTCGGGCAGAAGAACACCAGCACCGCCCACGGCGCGGAGGCCGGGCTGGACGTCGCCCTCGGCGAGATCCGCTCCGCGTTCGGCCCGGACGCGGTCGACAGCTCCCTCGACGTCGGGTACCGCAGCCTGCTGCCCTGCGACCCGGGCACGTCGGCCTGGACGGCCGCCGGCGCGGTCGAGGGTGCTCCGGGTGACGTCGGCTACCAGGTCAGCGTCCGGTACTACGAGACGGACCCCACCGGGCGGGACGCCGCCTGGCTGGCCGCCAACGCCGTCCCCTGCACCGCGGCCGGCCCCGCCGACCTGCCGCTGTACGCGCTGCTGGAGTCCACCGGCGTCGGCAGCGACGCCGCGCAGGCCTCGGACACCGCGGCCGAGCGCACGCTCACCCAGACGTACGACCTGCGGACGACCAACGCCAACATCCCCGGGGGGCTGATCCGCCGCGACCGGTCCACCAACCCCTCGCTGCCGGACCTGTGCCTGGACTCCGGGACCCCGTTCCCGGCCGCCGGCGCCACGGTGCGGATGGAGACCTGCGACGACACCGACGCCGGGCAGGTCTTCTGGTGGCGCAAGGACTTCACCATCGTCCAGACCACCACCGTGGGCAGCACCGGCGGCGAGATGTGCGTGACCTCCTCCGCCTCCACCGCCTCCACCCAGTCGGTGACCATGCAGCCGTGCGCCGTGGCCCCCGCGGCCCCGCCGTACACCCAGCGCTGGGGGTACACCGACAGCGGCTTCCTCCAGGCGTTCCCGCGCCACCCGGGCAACTCCACCGGCTACTGCCTGTGGGTGCAGGACATCGACGACCCGGCCGTCCTCACCGCCACGACGGCGGCCTGCTCCCGCGGCATCTACGACCCGCAGGCCGGGATGCGGCCCGACCCGTCGGTCGGCGCCGGGTCGGTCGGCGACATCGGGGGCGCGGTGGCCGACGACCAGCCGTACCAGTGGGTGAACTACGAGGAGTTCGGCCGGTGCTTCGACATCACCGGCTGGAACGTCAACGCCTCGTACATGATCGCCTACCCCTGCAAGCAGAACCCGATCTCGTCCGTCGGCTGGAACCAGGTCCTGTCCTGGAACTCCACGACCCGCCAGCTCCGGGTCCGCACCGGGTCCAGCGGCCAGCCGTACACCGCGGCGACCGGGGCCTGGAAGTGCCTGCAGGCCCCGGCGGTCGGGGCGAACCCCGCCTACGTCGTCATGCGGGACTGCCAGTCCGGCACCGCGGGACCCCTGCAGAGCTGGACCGTCAACCGCGAGACCGCCACCTACGCCGCCAGCTACACGGTCGTCGACGGCCACGGCCGGTGCCTCTCGGTGCAGCCGGCCACCGGCAGCGGCAACGCCTCGTGGTCCCGCATCGTCGTCGAGACCTGCGACGGTTCCGACCGCCAGAAGTGGAACGCCCCGCCCGGCGAGGCGCCGGCCGCCGTCCGGGACACCCGGGAACTGCCCTGACGTCCCGCCCCGCAGCGCCCGTCCCGACGCCCCCGGGCGGCCGGCGATGCGCGAGGCTGAGCCCGTGACCACCGGAGCGACCCCGTGACCGCCGTCCCCGACCCGGCTGCGGCCTGGACCGCGCCGCTCGTGCTCGGCCTCGCCGGGCTCCTGGTCGGCAGCTTCCTCACCGTGGTGGTGCACCGCGTGCCCGAGGGCCGCTCGGTCGTCGCCCCGCGCAGCGCCTGCCCGGAGTGCGAGCGGCCGGTGCGGGCCCGCGACAACGTGCCGGTCCTGTCCTGGCTGCTGCTGCGGGGGCGGTGCCGGGACTGCGGGTCCCGGGTCGGCGCCCGCTACCCCCTCGTCGAGGCCGCGACCGCCCTGGCGTTCGCGGGCGTCGGCGCCTGGCAGGGCTGGTCCTGGTCCCTGCTCCCGCTGCTCTACCTGGCCGCGATCAGCATCGCGCTGGCGCTCATCGACATCGACGTCCGGCGGCTCCCCGACGCCATCGTCCTGCCCAGCTACCCGGTGCTGCTGCTCCTGCTCGTCCCCGACGCGGTGGCCTCCCAGGAGTGGTGGCCGCTGGTCCGGGCGCTCGTCGGCGGCCTCGCCCTGTTCCTGTTCTACGACGTGCTCGCGCTGGTGTACCCGCGCGGCGGCGGCATGGGCGGCGGCGACGTCAAGCTCGCCGGGGTGCTGGGGATCGCGCTGGCGTACGCCGGGTGGGGACCGCTCGTCGTGGGCGCCTTCGCCGGGTTCCTGATCGGCGGGCTCTACTCGGGGGTGCTCATGCTCGCCGGCCGGGCCGGGCTCAAGTCGTCCATCCCGTTCGGGCCCTTCATGCTCGCCGGGGCCTGGGTCGGGCTGGTGGCCGGCGGGGCCGTCGCCGGCTGGTACCTGGGCACCGCCGGCCTCGCCTGATCGCCCACCCGGCACCCGGCCCGTGCCCTCCGCGCGCAGCCCGCGCCGAGGAGTCGCCCATTCGGGCTCAAGGGCGGCCGCCGTCCACCCGATGCCTCCCCTGGACAGGTCCGCACCGCCGGACCCGCACAGGAGGAGGGCGGAGCCCACATGGCAGCACGCACGGCCGTCGGTCTCGACATCGGGACCTCGGGGGTCCGGGCCGCCGAACTGGCCTACGGCCCCGGCGGGGTCTCGCTGGAGAAGTTCGGCCAGGTCGCCGTCCCCGCCGGCGCCGTCCGCGACGGCGAGGTCGTCGACGCGACCGCCGTCACCGCGGCGATCCGGGAGCTCTGGCAGGCGACGGGGTTCTCCTCGCGCCGCGTCGTGCTCGGGGTGGCCAACCAGCGCGTCATGGTGCGCAGCGTCGAGCTGCCGTGGCTGCCGATGAAGGAGCTGCGCGCCAGCCTCCACCTGCACGTCGCGGAGCTCCTCCCCACCCCCGTCGACCAGGCCGTCCTCGACTTCCACCCCCTGGAGGAGGTGGCCGGTCCGCGCGGGCGCTTCCTGCGCGGTCTGCTGGTGGCCGCGTCCCGTGACACGGTCCTCGCCAACGTCCGCTGCGTCGAGGCCGCCCGGCTCCAGCCCGTGGCCGTCGACCTCACGAGCTTCGCCGTGCTCCGCGCCGTCGACACCCTGCCGATGGACGACCCGACGAGCGAGGCGCTCGTCGACATCGGGTCCCGGGTCACCAACGTCGTGGTGCACGCCGGCGGCGTGCCGCGCTTCGTCCGCATCCTCCTCATGGGCGGGCAGGACGTCACCGACGCCCTCGCCGAGCGGGTCGGGTCCTCCCTCGCCGAGGCCGAGCAGATCAAGCTGCACGTCGGGATGGTCGGGGCGGGCGACGACCTGCACGACGCCACCCGCGCCGTCCAGGCCACCGCGGCCGCCTTCCTCGACGAGATCCGCGGGTCGATCGACTACTACAACTCCTCCCACCCGCAGAGCCCGGTCTCGCGGGTCACCCTCTCCGGCGGCGGGTCGCTGCTGCGCGGGCTCGCCGCCCGCCTGCAGGAGGCGGTGCGGGTGCCCGTCCAGGCCGGCGATCCGCTGGCCCGACTGCGGGTCGGTCGCACCGGACTCACCCCCGACCAGCTCGCCATGGTCCAGCCGCTGGCCGCGACCCCGGTCGGCCTCGCCCTGGGAGCGCTGCGATGACCCTGCCCATGACCCCGCCGGCCTTCGCCGGCCCCGCCGCCCCCGGCACCGCCGCCCCGCCGGAGGCCGTCATCCCCCTCACCGGACTGCACCCGGTGGCACGGGTCGACCTCATGCCGCCCGAGGTGCTGCGCCAGCGCCGGTTCCGCCGCGCCCGGCGCCTCATGGGGCTGTCCGTGGTCGGCACGGCGCTGGTGGCCGCGGCCGTCTCGGTCGGCGCGTGGCAGGGCGCCGTCGGCGCCCGAGGGGAGCTCGCCGAGGAGCAGGCCCGCCCCCGCCAGCTCCAGGCGGAGGCCGCCCGGTTCGCCGAGGTGCCCGCCGTGCTCGGCAGCATCGAGCGCGCCCGGACCTCGCTGTCCGTCACCATGGGCCAGGAGGTCGGCTGGTACCCGGTGCTCGACGACATCACCCGATCCGCGCCCGAGACCGTGTGGTTCGAGCAGATCACGCTCACCGCCGTACCGTCCGACGCGGTGGTCGAGGACCCTCTGGCGACCCCCGGCGCCGTTGCCGACGTCGAGATGACCGGCCGGGCCCTGGACCACCAGGACGTGGTCGCGTGGCTGGACGGGATGGCCGGCCTGGCGACGTGGACCGACCCGGTCTTCACCGAGTCGGCCACCGAGACCGGCGAGGCCGCCGACGCCGGCGCCCCCCTGACCTTCACCACCTCCGCCCGCCTGTCGGCGGAGGCCTACACGCAGCGGTTCGACCCCTCGCAACTCGCGGGGACCACCGCGGGAGGCGACGACCGATGAGGATCAACCGGACCACGGGCTGGGCGGCCGGCACCGCGGCACTCTGCGCGGTCCTGCTCGCCGCGGCATGGTTCCTGCTCGTGGCGCCGCAGCGCGCCGCGGCCGCCGATGCCAGGGCCGCCACCGAGGCGGCCCGGGCCTCGAACGCCCAGCTCGAGAGCCGGATCTCCCAGCTGCAGGTGGAGTTCGCCCAGCTGCCGCAACGCCGCCTCGAGCTGGAGGCGATCCGCCGCGCGCTGCCCGCCGAGCGCGGGCTCGCGGAGCTGCTCGACGAGCTGGACGTCGTCGCCGCGGACACGGTGACCGCCCTGGACTCGGTGGTCGCGGGGACCCCGACGACCGTGCTCGACGCCGCCCCCGCCGCGGCCCCCACCCCGAGCCCGAGCGCCACCACCACCGGCCCGGGCCCGACGCCCGCCGCCGACGGCGCGGCGCCGCAGACG
>JBHJOJ010000219.1:0-3660 GCA_050329835.1 Kineosporiaceae bacterium
GGAGCGCCGCCGCCCCGGGGTCGCCCGGCGCGCCGCGCGTGCCACGCGGGCGCCGGCGGGCTCGCCGCTGGCCGGCCGCCTGCTCTTCCTGCTGGCCGGGACGCTCGTCGTGGTCAGCCTCTACGCGGGGCGGCTGGTCCAGATCCAGGCCGTCGACGCCTCGGTGCTCGCCGAGCAGGCGCTCGACAACCGTCTCGTGCAGCGGACGGTCCCGGCCGGGCGCGGCGACGTCGTGGACCGCGACGGCGAGGTGCTGGCGACCAGCGCCCAGCGGGTCACCGTCACCGCGGACCAGCAGCTCGTCGCCACCTGGGAGGACCCCGACGACCCGCGACGGGCGGGACCCCGGGCCGCGGCCGCGCGGCTGGCGCCCGTGCTGGGCCGGGACGTCGGCGAGCTGGCCGGCGCCCTGAGCGGCGACGCCCGCTACGCCGTCGTGGCCCGCGACGTCGACCCCGAGACCTGGCGGGACGTGTCCGCGCTCGGCATCACCGGCCTGTTCGCGGAGGCGTCCACCTCCCGCGACCTGCCGTCGGGCCCGGTCGGGGCGGCGGTCGTCGGGTTCGTCGGGGCCGACGGTGCGGGGCTGGCCGGGGTCGAGCTGGCCCTCGACGAGGCGCTCACCGGCACCGAGGGATGGGTGCGCTACGAGCGCAGCGGCGAGAACCGGGGCTACCGCGAGATCCCGGGCGGGGCGGCCGCCCAGGAGCCGCCGGTCGACGGCGACGACGTCGTCCTCACCCTCGACCGGGACCTCCAGTGGCGCTCCGAGCAGGCGTTGGCCGAGGCCGTCACCGGGTCCGGCGCCCGGAGCGGGACCGCCGTGGTGCTGGACGCGGCGAGCGGAGAGGTCCTCGCCATGGCCGCCTACCCGGGCTTCGACCCGCGCGACATCGAGGGCGTCGATCCCGCCCGCCTCGGCAACAGCGCGGTGAGCGAGGTCTTCGAGCCCGGCTCCACGAGCAAGGTGCTGACCGTGGCCGCGGTCCTGGAGGACGGCCTGGGCGTCCCGACGACGCCCTTCACCGTCCCGGACCGGATCGAGCGGGCGGGCCGCACGTTCAAGGACTCCCACTCCCACGAGACCTGGCAGCTCACGCTGACCGGCGTCCTCGCCGAGTCCAGCAACACCGGCACGATCATGGCGTCCGACGAGATGTCCGCCGAGCGGCTCCACGAGTGGTTCGACCGCTTCGGGCTCGGCCGGCCGACCGGCATCGGGCTGCCGGGGGAGTCCGGCGGCCTGGTCCCCCCCGCCGCGGAGTGGTCCCAGGCCCAGCGCTACACCGTGGCCTTCGGGCAGGGACTCAGCGTCACGGCCCTCCAGATGGCATCGGTGTACCAGACCCTCGCCAACGACGGCGTCCGCGTCGCCCCGACCGTGGTCGCCGGGCACCGCTCGCCCGACGGGCGGACCACGCCCGCCCCCACCCCCCAGCCGGAGCCGGTGCTGTCGGCCGAGACCGCGGCCACCATGACCCGGATGCTCGAGTCGGTCGTGGACGAGGGCACCGGGGGAGCGGCCGCCGTCCCGGGCTACCGGGTGGCGGGCAAGACCGGGACCGCGGAGCGCTACGACGAGTCCTGCGGCGGGTACTGCGGCTACACGGCGTCGTTCGCCGGCTACGCACCGGCCGAGGACCCGCAGGTCGTCGTCTCGGTGGCGATCCAGGACCCGACCCGGGGCATCTTCGGCGGCCAGACCGCCGCCCCGGTGTTCTCCGAGATCATGCGGGCCGCCCTGGCCGGGGAGCGGGTGCCCCGCTCCACGGTGCCGGCCGAGCCCTACCCCCTGCGCTGGTGACGCCGCTCCCGGCCGGACCCGCCCTGCCGGCCGCAGGGGCCGGGCTCACCGGCGCGGCTCGGCGCGCGGCGGCGGCACCCCCGCCGGGTAGCCTCCAGCCCGTGCCGAACCGGTCCGGTCCCGTCACCCTCGGCGACCTCCTCGCGGAGGACCCGGCCCAGCTCCGACTCCTCCCGGTCGGCGGGCCCGGCGCGGGCGCGACGCCCGTCTCCGGGGCGACGCACGACTCGCGCCGCGTCGTCCCCGGCGACCTCTACGCCGCACTCCCCGGCAGCCGGGTGCACGGCGCCCGGTTCGCGGGCGCGGCGGTCGCGGCCGGGGCCGTGGCGGTGCTCACCGACCCGGCGGGGGCCGCACTGTGCCGGGCGGACGAGGCCGGGGGCGGCGTGACGGTCCCGGTGCTGGTCCATCCCGACCCCCGGTCGGTCCTCGGCCCGGTCGCCTCGGCCGTGCACGGCCACCCGTCCCGCGCCCTCGACGTCGTCGGGGTCACCGGGACCAACGGCAAGACCACGGTCACGTGGCTGGTGCACCACATGCTCCGCAGCCGCGGGGTCGGCGCCGGGCTCGTCGGCACCGTCGCCGTCCGGGTCCACGACGACGAGGTGGCCAGCGCCATGACCACGCCGGAGGCGACGGACCTCCAGGCGACGCTGGCCCGGATGCGTGACGCGGGGGTCGCGGTGGCGGCGCTGGAGGTGTCGAGCCACGCCCTCGCCCTGCACCGGGCGGACGGCACCCGGATGGCCGTGGTCGGCTTCACCAACCTGTCGCGCGACCACCTCGACTTCCACGGCGACATGGAGTCCTACCTGGCGGCGAAGACCCGGCTGTTCACCGGCGGTTTCGCGACCCGGGCGGTGGTGTGCGTCGACGACGACGCCGGGCACCGGGTGGCGGCCGCCGCCCGAGGTGCCGGGCTGGACGTCTGGACTCTCGCCACCGCCGGCCGCCCGGCACCGGAGGCCGACGTCGTCATGCTGGCCGCCGACACGGGGGTCGACGGCCGGCAGCGGGTCCGGGTGCGCGGTCCCTTCGGCCACGGCGGTGCCCGCGCCGAGCTGGAGTTCGACGTCCCGATGCCCGGCCGGCACAACGCCGGCAACGCGGTCCTCGCGCTCGCGCTGGTCGCCCGGCTCGCCGAGGGCGCCGACAGCGTCACCCCGGCGGAGGCCGCGGCCGCGGCGGCGGCGTCCCTCGGAGCCTTCGCGGGCGTCCCGGGCCGGATGGAGCGCGTGGTCGACCCGGCGTCCGCCGGGCGCACCCCGCTGGTCGTCGTCGACTACGCCCACACCCCGGAGGCGGTGGCCACGGCACTCGGGTCGCTGCGGGCCGCGACCCCCGGCCGCCTCGTCGTCGTGCTCGGCGCCGGGGGCGACCGGGACCCGGGCAAGCGGGGGCCGATGGGAGCGGCGGCCGCCGCCGGGGCCGACGTGGTGGTCGTCACCGACGACAACCCCCGGGGCGAGGACCCGGCCGTCGTGCGGGCCGCCGTGCTGGCCGGGGCGGTGGCGGCGCCGTGCCGGCGGGCGGGCGACGTCGTCGAGGTCCCCGACCGGGCCGGGGCCATCGCCCGGGGCCTGGCCGCCTGCGAGGGCCCCGACGACACCCTCCTCGTCACCGGCAAGGGCCACGAGACCGGCCAGGACTACGGGGGAGGCCGGCGGGACCCCTTCGACGACCGGGACGCCGCGGCCCGGGCACTGCAGGCCTGGGCGCAGGAGGCCGGCGTGGCGGACGCCGAGGTCGCCGCCGCTCCCGGGCCGGCCCCCGCCGGCGCCCCGGCCCCCGCGGGAGGCCGCTGATGCTGACGGTGGCCGACGTCGTGGCCGCGACCGGCGGGCGCCCGGCGGGCG
>JBHJOJ010000220.1:0-2627 GCA_050329835.1 Kineosporiaceae bacterium
GGTGCGCTCGGCCGACGGCGCGGTGCGCGACGCCGCGGCCCGGCTGGTCTCGGCCGTCCCGGCCGGCGGGCGGTGACGGGCGGGGTGGGGCTCGGGTGACGGCGCCCGCCGCCGCCGACCGCCGGGACGGGGACCCGGATCCGGGGTCCGCCGACTGGCCCGCCCCGACCGCAACCGGCCCCGTCGACGCCGAGATCCGGCTCCCCGGCTCCAAGTCGCTCACGAACCGCTACCTCGCGCTCGCCGCCGTCGCGGCGGACTCCTCGCGGCTGCGCCGTCCGCTGAGGTCGCGCGACACCCTCCTCATGGCATCCGGGGTCGCCGCGCTCGGGGCGGGCGTCGCCGACGAACCGCTCCCCCGCGCCGGCGCCCCGGCCGCCGGTGGGGCCGCGGACCCGCCCGAGGTGGACGTCGCGGACTGGGTGGTGACGCCGATCGACGCGGGCGACCCGGGCCCGGCCGAGCCGGTCGGGATCGACTGCGGGCTCGCGGGCACGGTCATGCGCTTCCTGCCCCCGGTCGCCGCGGTCTGCGGCCGCCACGCCCGGTTCGACGGCGACCCGCGGGCGCGCCGGCGCCCGCTGCGCCCGCTGCTCGCCGCACTGCGGGCGCTGGGGGCCGGGGTCGAGGACGCCGGCGGCTACCTGCCGGCGACGGTGGACGGCCGCGGCGGGGTGCAGGGCGGGCGGATCGAGATCGACGCCTCGGCGTCGAGTCAGTTCGTGTCCGGGCTGCTGCTGGCCGGGGCGCGCTGCCGGGACGGGCTGACGGTCCGTCACGTCGGCGGTCCCCTGCCGAGCCGGCCCCACATCGCCATGACCGTGGAGAACCTGCGCGACTGCGGGGTCGTCGTCGAGGACGCCGGTGACGAGTGGCGGGTGGAGCCGGGTCCCGTCGGGGGCCTGGACGTGGAGGTCGAGCCGGACCTGTCCAACGCCGGGCCGTTCCTCGCCGCCGCCCTGGCGACCGGCGGGCGGGTGCGGGTGCTCGGCTGGCCGCAGTACACGACCCAGGCCGGGGACCTGTTCCGGGACGTGCTCGACGCCATGGGCGCCGACGTCGTGCTCGACCGCGGCGGTCTCACGGTGACGTCGGGCGGCGCGATCTACGGCGTGGACCTCGACCTGCGCGAGGCCGGGGAGATCACCCCCACGGTGGCCGCCCTCGCGGCGCTGGCCGAGTCGCCGTCCCGGCTGCGCGGCATCGGGCACCTGCGCGGGCACGAGACCGACCGGCTCCGGGCCCTGGCGGACGAGATCGGGGCGCTCGGAGGGGACGTCCGCGTCCTCGACGACGGGCTGGAGATCCGGCCCCGGGCGCTGCACGGCGGTCCCTGGCGCTCCTACGACGACCACCGGATGGCGACGACCGGCGCCGTCATCGGGTTGCGGGTCCCCGGGGTCGTCGTCGACGGCGTCGGGACCACGGCGAAGACGCTGCCGGACTTCCCGCGGATGTGGCAGGCCCTCGTGGGGGCCGCGGGCTGAGCGCGGCCCGACGCGACCATGCCCCCGCCCCGCCGCCGGCCGCCGATCGACGAGCAGGACATCCGGGTCCGCGCCCCGCGGCGGGGGTCGCGGCCGCGCACCAAGGACCGGCCGGGGCATCTCGACGCCACCGCGGGCTGGGTCGTCGCGATCGACCGGGGCCGGTACCGATGCCTGATCCCGCCGCCGATGCACGACCCGACCGGCCCCGGCGACGCCTCCGGCGCGCCGGCCGGCGGCGACGGCTCCCCGGCCTCGGCCGACGGGTCCCCGCAGCCGCCGCCCCGGGAGGTCGTCGCCGTCCGGGCGCGGGAGCTGCGCCCCGCGGACGTCGCCGTCGGTGACGCCGTCGCGCTGGTCGGCGACCTCGGCGGTGCCGAGGGCGCGCTGGCCCGCCTGGTCCGCGTGTCGCCGCGCCGGACCTCCCTGCGGCGGACGGCCGACGACGCGGACCCCGTCGAGCGGGTCGTCGTCGCCAACGCCGACCAGGTGTGCGTGGTCGTGGCGGCCGCCGACCCGGAGCCGCAGCCGCGGCTCATCGACCGGGCCCTGGTGGCCGCGTGGGACGCGGGGGCGGACCCGCTGCTGTGCGTGACCAAGACCGACCTGGCGGACCCGGCGGCGCTGCTGCACCGGTACGCCGACGTCGACCTGCGGTCGGTCACCGTGGCCGCGGCGGCGGGCGCCGGCCTGGCGGAGCTGCGCCGGGCGCTGGCGGGACGGGTCACCGCGCTCGTGGGGTCGTCCGGCGTCGGGAAGTCGACCCTGGTCAACGCGCTCACCGGGTCCCACCGGCGGACCGGCGGGGTCAACCTCGTCACCGGGCGGGGCCGGCACACCTCGGTGTCGGCGGTCGCGCTGGCCGTGACGGGCGGGCGGGGGTGGGTCGTGGACACCCCGGGGCTGCGCTCCTTCGGCCTCGCCCACGTCTCGCCGGACCGGCTCCTGCACGCCTTCGACGATCTCGAACCGGCGAGCGAGGACTGCCCCCGGGGCTGCGACCACGACAACCCCGACTGCCACCTCGACCCCTACGTCGCCGACGGCCACGCCGGCCCCGGCGGTCCCCGCCGCCTGGAGTCCTACCGCCGCCTCCTCCGCGCCCTGCGCGCCACCCCCTGACCCCCCCCCCTCAACCCC
>JBHJOJ010000221.1:0-6670 GCA_050329835.1 Kineosporiaceae bacterium
TCAGGAGTCTAGGCCGGGCTCCGGAGCTCCGCGTCCGGCCCCTCCACAGGAGTCTCCCGGTGTCATGATCGCCTTCTGGCCCCCGTTTCGTTGATCGTCGCGCCGTTCCGATCAACGAATCAGGGGCCAGATCGCGATCATGGCCGGCACCGGACACGTCACCCGAGAGGTGGGAGCAGCAGGCTCCGCGCCGTTGTCAGCACGGCATCGGTCACGCGGTCCAGGGAGGCCCGCCGTTCGCCCGGCCCGGCGCCCGGCGGGTCCTCGACGGGGCGATGGCCGTGGTGATGGCCCTGCTCGGCGTCTCGCCGCTGTGGACATACTGAGCCATGCGCGAACAGGCCCTGCCCGGGTGGCGGTCCGACGCCACTGTGCGGTCGTTCGGCGCATGCCTCGCCGCCGTCCTCGAGGTGACGGTCGCGGATCTCCCGGACCCGGAGGACCGGGACCTGACCGGCGCCGTGTCGCTCTGGCGGGGAGCCCTGGCAGCTCGCGGACTGGGCCTGGTCCAGGTCGCCGGCGCCGACCGGTTCCAGTGGCCCGGCTACTCGATCTCGGTCCTCGCCGACAGAGGGGTCGCCGTCGTCATGTTCGGTGTCACCGCAGGGTGCGTGCTCAGCCCGGGCGAACCCGGCCTCGTGGGCCACGAGCTCGGAGACCTGACCGTGGGGTCGGGATGGGTCGTCGCACCTCTCGACCCGGGCGAGGTCACGGTCCCCGCTCGCAGGCGAGTCGCCGCCGGAGGCTCGGTCGTCGCCATCGCGATCGCGCCGTGCAAGGGGGACGCGATGCGGACGGTCGAGTCGGCCACGGCGATCGCCGGGCGCGGCCTGGTCGGTGACCGGTACGCCGCCGGGGCGGGCACCTTCACTCCCGCCGACCCGACGACGCCGGGCTTTCAGCTCACGCTGGTCGAGGCCGAGGCCGTCGAGGGACTCGCCCCGCACCACCAGCTCCGCCCGGTGAGCGCCCGCCGCAACGTGGTGACCCGAGGAGTCGATCTCGACTCGCTGATCGGCCGGCGGTTCCGCATCGGGGACGAGGTCCGATGCCTCGGGATCCGCCGGTGCGAGCCGTGTGCCCGGTTGGAGCAGCTGACCACCCCCGGGGTGCTTCGAGGTCTGATCCACCGCGGAGGCCTGCGAGCGGACATCCTCGTCGGAGGAACGATCGCACCCGGCATGCCGGTCGCCCCGGAGGGCTGAGCCGGTACCGGAACGTGCGCGACCGACAGGTCGACATCGGCGGCGGTTCCCCGTCAACTCCGGCCGTCCGGGTGACGAAGTGACGGATACGGGCTCGCGGCCGGGCCCGCGGACCGTACGGTGCCCCCGGCCGCCCGATTCGAGGAGTGCGTGGATGTACGTGACGGTCCGCGACGCCGGCGGCGGCGCCGCCGTGGCGGACGGGCGCGCGACGCCGGTCGGGCGAGCGAGCCGGGTCGCCACCACGGTCCTGCTGCTCGGGGTCGTCAGCATGCTGACGGACGTCTCGTCGGAGTCCGTGGCCGCCGTGCTGCCGTTGTACGTCACCGTCGTCCTCGGCCTCAGCCCGTTCGCGTACGGCGTCGTCGACGCGCTCTACGTCGGCGTGAGCGGGGCGGTCCGGCTGCTCGGCGGCTGGCTGTCGGACCGGGTCGACCGGCCCAAGTGGGTCGCCTTCAGCGGGTACGCGCTGTCGGCGGTCAGCCGGGCGGCCCTGCTCCCGGCGGCCGGCTTCGCCGCCCTCGTCGGCGTGGTCACCGCCGACCGGATCGGCAAGGGCATCCGCACCGCACCGCGGGACGCCCTCATCACCGCCGCCAGCCCCCCGGCCGCCCTCGGCCGTGCCTTCGGGGTCCACCGGGCGCTGGACACCCTGGGGGCCTTCATCGGCCCCCTGCTCGCGTTCGCGATCCTCGCGGCGATCCCGCTGGGCTTCGACGTCGTCTTCGTCGTCTCGTTCGCCGTCGCCGTGCTGGGCGTCGCGGTCCTCGGGCTGCTGGTGCCGGACATCCGGCGCCGGGACGTCACCACGGACGCCACGCCGGACTCGCCACGGGAACTCGCGCCGGCATTCGCGCCGACACCCGCGCGGGGCAACTCGTCCGCCGCGGCCGCGGTCCCCGCCCGACCCCGGCTGCGCGACCTCGCGGTGCCCGGGTTCGGCCGGCTGCTGCTCGCCGCCGGCGTGCTGGGGCTGCTCACCGTCGGCGACGGGTTCCTCTACCTCGTGCTGCAGCGCCGGGACGGCCTCGCCGCCGAGTACTTCCCCCTGCTCTACGTCGGGACCAGCGTGACGTACCTGCTGCTCGCCGTGCCGCTGGGACGGCTGGCGGACCGGGTGGGTCGCACCCGCGTGTTCCTCGCCGGGCACGTGGTCCTGCTGCTCGCCTACCTGGCCGCGGGCGGGCCGGTCGGAGGCACCGCCATGACGGTGACCGCCCTGCTCCTGCTCGGGGTGTACTACGCGGCGACCGACGGCGTGGTCTCGGCCATCGCCGGGCAGCTGGCGCCGGCGCACCTGCGGGCGACCGGGATCGCGGCGGTCCAGACGGCGGTCGTCGCCGGGCGCGCGGGCGCCTCGCTGCTGTTCGGCCTGGCGTGGGCGCTCACCGCCCGCGACGTCGCCGTGCTCGCCTTCGCCGGCGGCCTCGTCGTGGCGATCGCGGTCGCCGCGGTGCTCCTGCGAGGGGTAACGACCGCACCGGGGCCGGCGTCCGGGGGGCCGGCTTGAGCCCGGGGGCCCGGGGCCGGCTCGTCGCCGTGGGCGTGACCGGGGCCGTCGTCCTCGGCGGGGCCGGCCTCTACACCGGGATCCGGGTGGTGGAACAGCAGCGGGTGGCGGCCACGGCGCCCTCCCCCGACACCGTCGCCGCCCTGCCGTCCCTGCTCGACGGCCCGCGCATCGTGTTCCGCAGCACCGCCCGGGACAGCACGTACGGCCGGCTGTCGGTGGTCGCCCTGGACGACCCCGCGGGGCCGCGGGCCACCACGGACGTCGAGTGCGAGCGGGTGTACGCCACGGCGGCGGCCGGGGTGTGTCTCGCCGCCGACCGCGGCGTCGTCACGACCTACCGCACGCTGACCCTGGACGGCGACCTCGCGGTGACCGGTGAGACCCCGCTCACCGGTCTGCCGAGCCGGGCCCGGCTGTCGCCGGACGGGTCGCTCGTCGCCACCACGACGTTCGTCACGGGACACTCGTACCTGTCGTCGGGATTCTCCACCGAGACGGTCGTCCGGGACGCCGACGGCACGGAGCACGGCAACCTCGAGGAGTTCACCCTCGAGGTCGACGGCGCCGAGGTCGACGCCGTCGACCGGAACTTCTGGGGGGTGACCTTCGTGGACGACGACGCCTTCTTCGCGACCGCGTCGTCCGGCGGGACGACGTGGCTGGTGCGCGGCAGCCTCGCGGAGCGGCGCCTGGTGGCGCTGCGTGAGGACGCCGAATGCCCGTCCGTGTCGCCCGACGGGACCCGCGTCGCCTACAAGAAGCGCGGCCCCGCACCCGCCGGCCAGTGGCGGCTCGCCGTCCTCGACCTCGCCACCGGCGAGGAGCACCTGCTCGACGAGGAGCGCAGCGTGGACGACCAGATCGCCTGGGTCGACGACGCCACCGTCGCCTACGGGCTCCCCCGGGACGGCGCGGACGCCGCCGTCACCGACGTGTGGTCGCTGCCGGTGGACGGCGGGGAGCCGGAGGTCCTGGTGCCCCAGGCCTGGTCCCCCGCCGTCGTCGGCTGACCGGCGGTCAGTCCCCGGCGGGGCTGTCGGCCCCGGCAGGGCCCGGGGCGCCGCGGCCCTTGCGGGTCATCCCGATCGCGGCGGCGCCGCCGGCGACGAGGATCGCCCCGGCCGCAGCCGGGAGCAGCCCCGAGCCGGTCAGCGCGAGGGATTCGCCCTGGGGCGCGGCGCCGCCGGCGACCGCGGCTGCGCCGGGGGTGGTCGTCGCCGGGGCGGGCGTGCCGCCTCCGGAGGCCGCAGGTGTCGTCGGGACCGTCGTCGGAGTCGTCGGCTTCGGCGTGCCCGGCGTGCCCGGCGTGCCCGGCGTCGCCGTCCGGGTGGCCGACGGCCGGACCGGGTCGTGGCGCGTCGGATTCGGCATCGGGCTGGCCGCCTGGGCCGTGGCGGCCGTGAGCGTCACGGCGCTCACGACGGGAACACTCCACGCGGCGACGCCGACCCCGGCGCGCAGCGCCGCTCGCCTGCTGACGGTCACGTCCCGGCCACTTGTGATGTCCGACACCCGGTCCTCCCAGATCTCGACGCCCGGCTACCGGACGTGAACTCGACGTCAACGTAGGGGCTCGCGGTGATCGGCGCGAGGCACTTCGGCGAGGTTGGTCCGACCGTGTCCGGGAGCGCCCCGGTCGACCGCATCGTCGCCACTGTCCGTTGTCTCCGTGCACTCATGGTCACCGGCCGGGTCACGTGAGCCGGCCGCCGGCCACCGCCGCCAGATAGTCCCGGCGGCGCTGCGCGCCGCCGCCCTCCCGCCCGAGGGTGTCGAGGTCGGCCACCGCCGGGGCGCGTCCGGTGAGCAGCGACGCCACGGGCGGCCGCACCGCGGCGAGCGACCCCCACGAGGTGCGGCGGGTGGCGTAGGGGACGAAGGCCCCCGACAGCCGCACCCCCGGCCGGGACACCACGGCCGCCTTGGCGGCGGCGTTGACCCACCGCCACGGTGACGCGGGCATGCCGCCGGCGAGGCCCGCAGCGGCGCCCCCCGGGAACATCCGGGCGGCGAAGTCCAGGGCGACCGCGACCGGCAGCACGGTGCCGGTCCTCCGGGCCCAGGTCCGCAGCTCGGCCCCCCGCCCTGGCAGGGCCCGGGCGGCCAGCTCGACGTCGCACGCCCACAGCAGCCGGGTCCCCCCGCTGGCCGTGAGATGCCAGCACACGTACCCGAGGTGCGCGAGCGGGTCCGGAGCGGGCAGCCCGCCGCCGGACGCCGCCGCCGACGCCAGCACGCCGCCGTCGTCGACCCGGTGGATCCGCCGGAGCCGGTGGACGTTGACCAGGCTCCAGTGCACGTCCGCGACCGTCCCGGCCGGCATCCGGACCGACACCTCCGAGAACCGGGCCCGGATCATGGCGTCCCAGTTCCGGGTCTCGACGACGCCGCCGAGCGCCTCGAGCGCCTCGAGGAGCCGCGGGAACGACGCCGGGTCGGTCAGCAGGTCGATGTCACCGAAGGGTCGCGTGTCGGGCCGCGGGTACACGGCCAGGGCGAGCACGGGCCCCTTGACGACGGCGAGCCGGGCGCCCGCCCCGGCGGCGGCCGCCCGCGCCGTCGACACGTCCGCCAGGGCCCTCACCAGCCGAGCCCGGGTCTCGGCCCGGAAGCGGCCGACCTCCTCCCCCAGATCCCCGGACGCCGGGAGCAGGCCGAGCACACCGTGACCTCGGGCGAACGGCGCGACGGACGCCGGGTCCGCCCCGAGCACCGGTGCGGCGTCCCGGGGCCCCCCGCCGAGGTCGAGCGCCGCCGCGAGCTGTCGCAGGCTCGGGGCGCCGGTCCCCGTCACCGCAGTCGCTTCGCCCAGCCCGTGGCCACCAGCCGGGCGCCCCGGACCGGCCCGGGGCGGGCGAGCAGGTCCGACCGCAGCGATCCCGCGGTGTCGCCGCGACGCACGCTGAACCGGGGCTGCAGCCAGGCGTCCGGCCGGGCCCGGCGGCGGTCGCTGGTGTGCACCCGGGTGTAGCCGAGCGACCGGAGGTCGGCGAGCAGGCGTCGGTCGTAGCGGCCCAGCGGGCAGGCGGCCTCGGTCACGGGGGCGCCCGCGGCCTCGGCGATCCGCTGCCGCGCGGTCACCAGCTCCCGTTCCCGGGCCTCCGGCGGCAGGGCGCGCCACGGCCGGTGGTCCATGCCGTGGCTGCCGATCGTCATGCCGGCCCGGCGCAACGCCCGGACGTCGTCCGCGCCGAGGCTGCCCGGCAGGCCGAGGCGGCGGGCCAGGACGAAGAAGGTCGCCGTGAGGCCGCGCTCCTGCAGTGCCGGCAGGCCGTGCACCACGTCGGAGGCATTGCCGTCGTCGAAGCTGATCCGCACGTCCGGCCAGGTGGCGATCTCGTCGAGGACGGCGCGGAAGGTGTCGACGCCGACCCAGTAGCGGTCCTCGCCGGGCTCGAGCTCCCGCGCCGGCTCGCCGACGCCGTGGAAGCAGACATTGATCACGTCGTGGTCCCCGCGGCCCGCGTCGAGGCGTCCCGGCCCCAGGCCGCCGGACCGGCGACCGGGCGGCGGGCCCGGTGGGCGGCCACGAGGGTGACCGTCGCGTACGCGGCGCCCGCCGGGAGCAGCCAGGGCCGCGGCAGGACGACGTCGCGCAGCCAGGACCAGCGGTCGGCCGGGCGGACACCCCCACCCGCCGCCCGCAGCGCCGCGTTGCCGCGGCGGACCCGCTCCAGCCGGCGGAGCAGGTCCCGCGTCGTGTGCGGCACCTCGACCCGGGAGACCACGCCGGCCACCTCGACCCGCTCGTCCGGACCGACCACGGAGTCGAGGAACAGGTCGTCCGCGACGACGTCCGGGAACTCGCCGAACCGGGACCGGGCGGCCTCGGACAGCATGACGGCGCCGCGTCCCACCAGCGCCCCCCGCAGGCCGGGCAGGCGGGAGTGGACGGCCGTGTACCCGCGCACCACCGGCGGGCGGCCCGTCGCCACCAGCCGCCGGCGCGGGG
>JBHJOJ010000222.1:0-9562 GCA_050329835.1 Kineosporiaceae bacterium
CTGGCCCTCGTCCCGCGCGGGCGCCGGGAGGCCGCGCGGGCCGCCCTGGCCCGGGTCGGGGCGGTCGTCTCCGAGGCCGACGGGGGCCGCCTGACCGGGCGCCTGGAGAAGGCGGCCGCCGCGGTGGCGCGCCCGCCCGCGGTGCCCCGGGTGGCGTGGCGGGACTACGAGCGCAAGGCCGCGGAGTACCACACCGGCGTCGAGGAGGTGCTCGGTGCCGGACGCGACCTGCGGGCCTCGCGCGGGCACCTGCCGGAGGAGGTCGCGGCCCACGTCCAGTTGCAGGAGCTCGACGGCACCCACCGGCGGGTCGCCCTGCGCGGCTACCAGGCCTTCGGCGCCCGGTTCGCGCTCGCCCAGCGGCGCGTCCTGCTCGGCGACGAGATGGGCCTCGGCAAGACGGTGCAGGCCATCGCGGCCATGGCCCACCTGCGCGCGATCGGCCGCACCCACTTCCTCGTCGTGTGCCCGGCCAGCGTGCTCGTCAACTGGACCCGGGAGGTGACCGCCCGGTCCCGGCTGCGGGTGCACCGGCTGCACGGCGACGACCGGGAGGCGGCCGTCGCGGCGTGGGCCCGCCGGGGCGGCGTCGGCGTGACGACCTTCGACGCCCTGCGGGCGCTGCCGCCGCCGCCCGGCATGCCCGCGCTAGGGCCCGCGCCCGCGCCCGCGATGCTCGTCGTCGACGAGGCCCACTACGTGAAGAACCCGGGCGCGCAGCGCTCGGCGGCCGTGGCGGCCTGGGCCGGGTCCGCGGAGCGGGTGCTGTTCCTCACCGGGACCCCGCTGGAGAACCGGGTCGCCGAGTTCACCTCCCTGGTCGCACAGCTGCAGCCGGCCCTGGTGCCGGCCGCCGCGGCGGCACCGGGCCCCCACGCGTTCCGCCGCGCGGTGGCCCCCGCCTACCTGCGCCGCAACACCGAGGACGTGCTGGGCGAGCTGCCGCCGCTGGTCCGGGTCGAGGAATGGGTGGAACTGCGGGGCGCCGACGCCGACGCCTACCGGGAGGCCGTGGCGGCCGGGAGCTTCATGGCCATGAGGCGGGCCGCCTACGCCCCGGCGCGGCGGGCGGGCTCGGCGAAGCTCGACCGGTTGTGCGAGATCGTCGAGGAGGCCGCGGCCAACGGGCGCAAGGCCGTCGTGTTCTCGAACTTCCGGGACGTCCTGCGGGTCGTCGCCGAGGCCCTGGCCCCCCTCTGCCCGGTCGTGGGGCCGATCAGCGGCTCGGTGCGGGCCGCCGACCGGCAGGGGCTGGTGGACGAGTTCGCCGGCCTGGCGGGCGGGGCGGCGCTGGTGTCGCAGATCCAGGCCGGCGGCGTCGGGCTCAACATGCAGGCCGCCTCGGTGGTCGTGCTGTGCGAGCCGCAGCTCAAACCGACCATCGAGGACCAGGCGGTGGCCCGGGCGCGCCGCATGGGGCAGGTCCGGTCGGTCCAGGTCCACCGGCTGCTCGCCGCCGACAGCGTCGACGAGCGGCTGCTCGAGCTGCTGCAGGCCAAGACCGAGCTGTTCGACGACCACGCCCGGCGCAGCGAGACGGCGGCCGCCGCCCCCGCGGCCCTCGACGTCTCCGACGCCGAGCTGGCGCGCCGGGTGGTGGCCGAGGAGCAGCGGCGGCTCGCGGTGGGCCCCGGCGGGACCGCCGGCGTCGTGGCCCCGGTCCCCGGCCGGAGTCGGTGACGACGGGCCCTACGCTCCGTCGGTGCCCGATGCGCCCGCCGAGGAACGAGCGGGGGCGGTGCCGCCCCGGCTGGAGGTGGCCCGCCACCTGCCCGCCGGGGACGTCGAGCGGGTGCTGGCGCTCGTCGACGCGGCGGCCGCGGCGGACGGGGTGGCCCCGCTCAGCGAGCACGTCCTGCTGCACCTGCGCCACGGCGGCGAGGAGCCGGGGCGCCACGTGCTGCTGGTCGACGATGCCGACCCACGCCAGCGGGTCGTGGGCTACGGCCACCTGGACCCGACGGACGCCGTGGCCGGCCCGTCCGCCGAGCTGGTCGTCGCGCCCGACCGGCGGCGGGCGGGTCTCGGCACGGCGCTGGTCCGGGCGCTGGAGCGGGAGTCGCCCGGTCGGATCCGGCTGTGGGCGCACGGCACCCGCCCGCAGGCCCGGGACCTCGCCGCCTCGCTGGGCTACGTCGTCGGCCGCGAGCTGTGGCAGCTGCGGCGGGACGTCACCGGCGACCTCCCGCGGCCGGAGCTGCCGCCCGGGGTCTCGGTCCGGACGTTCGAGGACTCCGACGTGGACGACCTGCTCGAGCTCAACGCCGAGGCGTTCGCCGACCACCCCGAGCAGGGCGACTGGACCGAGGCCGACCTCGCCACCCGGATGTCGGAGCCCTGGTTCGACCCCGGGGGGCTGTTCCTCGCCGCCGACCGGCCGGGCCGGCTGCTGGCCTTCCACTGGACCAAGGTCCACGGCGACGACTCCCCGCACGGTCACGCCCCGATCGGAGAGGTGTACGTCGTCGGCGTCTCGCCACGGGCCCGGGGCCGCGGGCTGGGGCGGGCCATGACGCTCGTCGGCCTGCACCACCTGCGCGGGCGCGGCCTGGGCGAGGTGCTGCTCTACGTCGACGCCGGCAACCCCGCCGCCGTGCGCACCTACACCTCCCTGGGCTTCCGTCACCACGACACGGACGTCCAGTTCACCCGCGCGTCGTGATCCGCCCGGGGCCCGGGCGATGATGGGCCCCTCATGAACGACGAATTCAGCCGGCACGTGTCCGGCGGGCCCGTGGAGACCCTCGACCCCCCGGCCGGCGAGGACGGTCTCGTCGAGCACCTCGGCGACGAGGTCCCGGCGCGGGGGCCCGGCGGCGACGGCGCGCTGCCGCTGCCGCCCGGACGGCTCGTCGACCGCCAGCTCTCGTGGCTCGACTTCAACGAGCGGGTGCTCGACCTCGCCGACGACCCCGCGGTGCCGCTGCTCGAGCGCGCCCGCTTCCTGTCGATCTTCACGTCGAACCTCGACGAGTTCTTCATGATCAGGGTCGCCAGCCTCAAGCAGCGCATCGCAGCCGGGATCACGGACCCGGGACCGTGGGGCGCCGAGCCGCGCGCCCGCCTGGACGCCATCGCGGACCGGGCGCACGACCTGGTCGCCCGGCACGCCCGGGTGTTCGCCGAGGGGGTGGGCCCGGCGCTGGTGACCGCCGGCGTCCGCCTGGTGCGCTGGCCGGAGGTGCCGGAGGCGGACCGGGAGCCGTTGCGGCGGTTCTTCACCGACGAGGTCTTCCCGGTCCTCACGCCGCTCGCGGTCGACCCCGCCCATCCCTTTCCCTACATCTCGGGGCTGTCGCTCAACCTCGCCGTGTCGCTGGTCAACCCCGTCACGGGCGCCCACCACTTCGCCCGGGTCAAGGTGCCGCCCACGCTGCCGCGGCTGGTCCGGCTCGCCTCGACGGCGCCCGGGCACCGGGGCCCGCGGGACGACCGCGCCGACTTCGTGGCGCTCGAGGACGTCATCGGCGCCCACCTCGACCAGCTGTTCCCCGGGATGGACGTGGTGACCCACCACACGTTCCGGGTGACCCGCAACGAGGACCTGGTGGTCGACGACGACGAGGTGGACAACCTGGTCCAGGAACTGGAGCGCCAGCTGCAGCGGCGCCGGTTCGGCCCTGCCGTCCGGCTGGAGCTGGCCGAGGACATCGACGCCGGGATCGCCGACCTGCTCGCCCGGGAACTGGACGTGACGCCCGACGACGTCTACCGGGTGCCGGAGCCGCTGGACCTGCGGGCGCTCGGCGTCCTCGCCGACCTCGACCGCCCGGAGCTGCTGTACCCGCCCTTCCGGCCCCGCACCCACCCCGCGCTGGTCGACGTGGACGTGGACGAGGACCCCGGGTCGATGTTCGCGGTGCTGCGGGAGCGCGAGGTGCTGCTGCACCACCCGTACGACTCGTTCGTCACCAGCGTCCAGGCGTTCGTCGCGGCAGCCGCCGCCGACCCGGACGTCCTGGCGATCAAGCAGACGCTGTACCGGACCAGCGCGGACTCCCCCATCGTCGCCTCCCTGGTCGACGCCGCCCACGCCGGCAAGCAGGTCCTCGCCATCGTCGAGATCAAGGCCCGGTTCGACGAGGCCGCGAACATCGCCCAGGCCCGCCACCTGGAGGAGGCCGGCGTCCACGTGGTCTACGGCCTGGTCGGGCTCAAGACGCACGCCAAGCTCAGCCTCGTGGTGCGGCGCGAGGCCGGCGCGGTGCGGCGGTACTGCCACGTCGGGACCGGCAACTACCACCCGCGCACGGCCCGGCTGTACGAGGACCTCGGCGTGCTGACGGCCGACGCCGACATCGGCGAGGACCTGTCGCGGCTGTTCAACCAGCTGTCCGGGTTCGCGCCGCGCTCGAGCTACCGGCGGCTGCTGGTCGCGCCGCGGACCGCCCGGGCCGGGTTGATGGCACTGGTCGAGGAGGAGATCGCCCACCACCGGGCCGGCCGCCCGGCCGGGATCAAGGTCAAGGTGAACTCCCTCGTCGACGACCTCGTGGTCGACGCGTTCTACCGGGCCTCCCAGGCGGGGGTGCCGATCGACGCGGTGGTCCGGGGGGCGTGCTCGCTGCGCCCGGGGGTGGCGGGGCTGAGCGAGACCATCCGGGTGCGGAGCATCCTCGGCCGGTTCCTCGAGCACTCCCGGATCCTGTGGTTCGCCGGGGGCGGGGAGCCGGTGGCGTTCATCGGCAGCGCCGACCTCATGCAGCGCAACCTCGACCGCCGGATCGAGGCGATGCTGCGGATCCCCGACCCCCGCCAGGTCGCGATGCTGGAACGGCTGATCGACGACGCCATGGCCGACGACGTGTCGTCGTGGCGCCTGGGCCCCGACGGGACGTGGGTGCGGCATGCGGTCGACAGCGACGGGTCGCTGCTGCGCGACCACCAGTCCGAGCTCATCGAGGCGGCCCGCTCCCGGGCCCGCTCGGCCAGTCCCCCGACGCCGGCCTGGGCTCCGGAGCGGGACCCGGACCCGCGGGCCGGGGTGCCCGTCCTCGCTGATCCCGGGCTGTGACCGACCCCACACTGTGACCGAATCGAGACCTTCTGACCAGGGGCTCAGGGCCCGCTGATCCCGCGTTCACCGAGAGTTCACCTCGCCGCCAACCGCAGTTCAGCGGACCGGGATGCGCTGCTCAGGTTCCCGCGGAACGGTCGCGCCGTCCGCGATCGACACCCCGGCTCCCCGGGGTGCCATCCAAGGAGGTTCCCTGTGAAGCGCTCGATCCTGGGCCACGGCGCGGTGCCGGCGGCTCTGGTCCTATCCCTGGCCCTCGCCGCCTGCGGCGGGGACGACGCCGCCGAGGCCACCGACGAGGCGGGCGGGGAGGCCCTCGGCGGCTCCATCGACATCGACGGGTCGTCCACGGTGGCCCCCCTGACCGACGCCGTCGCCGAGGAGTTCAACGCCGTCCAGCCCGACGTCACCGTCAACGTCGGCGTCTCCGGCACCGGGGGCGGCTTCGAGCGGTTCTGCCAGACCGGAGACACCGACATCTCCAACGCCTCGCGGCCGATCGAGGACGACGAGGTCGCCGCCTGCGAGGAGAACGGGATCGAGTACACCGAGGTCCAGGTCGGCGTGGACGCCCTCACGATGGTCGTCAACCCGGCCAACGACTTCGCCACCTGCCTGACCACCGAGGAGGTCACGCGGATCTGGGGCCCCGAGGGCGTCGCTTCGTGGGACCAGGTCAACCCGGAGTTCCCGGCCGAACCGCTGGAGATCTACGCCCCGGGCGTGGACTCCGGCACGTATGACTTCTTCAACGAGACGATCCTCGAGCCCCAGGAGATCGAGGAGCCGCGGCAGGACTACAACGCCTCCGAGGACGACAACATCATCGCCCAGGGCGTCATCGGCAGCCCGTCCGCCTGGGGCTACTTCGGGTTCGCGTACTTCCAGGAGAACCCGGACACCCTCAAGGCGCTGGAGTACGACGCCGGCGAGGGCTGCGTGGCTCCCTCGGTCGAGACGGCGCAGGACGGCTCGTACGGCCTCACCCGGCCGCTCTTCATCTACGTGAAGAACGAGTCGCTGTCCCAGCCCGAGGTCGCCGAATTCGTCACCTTCTACCTCGACACCGTCCAGGACGTCATCGGGGACGTGGGCTACATCGCCGAGCCGGAGGAGGAGCTCGAGGAGTCCCGCGCCGCGGTCGAGGAGGCCATCGCCAACGCCGGCTGACCGGCGTGACCTCGACAGGGCGGTCGCCGACCGGGGGTGTCCCGGCGGCGGCCGTCCTGTCACCATCAGCCCGTCACCACCTCGATGCCCGGTCCGCGACCGGTGGAGGTCACTCCGTGTCGATGTCACCCCCGATGCTCCGGGACCCCGGCGGATCGCCCCCGGCCGGCACCCCGCCGCTGGTGTCGTCCCGCAGCGGCGCCCCCGAGCTCACGGCCAAGATCGTCCTCGGCGTCTGCGCCGCGGTCTCGCTGTTCACCACGGTCGGGATCGTCGTCGTGCTGTTCGGGGAGGCGGTCCAGCTCTTCCTCATCCCGGGCGTCTCGATCGTCGAGTTCTTCACCGACGACGCCTGGCGACCCTTCACCTCGCCCGAGAGCGAGGCGTTCCGGATCGGCGTCCTGCCGCTGGTCAACTCCACGCTGCTCATCACCGCGATCGCCCTGCTGGTCGCGGTGCCGCTCGGCCTGGCGTCGGCGATCTACCTGTCCGAGTACGCCAGGCCCGGCGTCCGCCGGGTGATCAAGCCGGTCCTCGAGCTACTCGCGGGCATGCCGACGATCGTGCTGGGCTACTTCGCGCTGACCCTGGTGACGCCCTTCTTCCGGGAGGTGATCGGCCCGGAACGGGTCCCCGTCTTCAACGCCTTCAGCGCGGGGATCGTCGTCGGGGTGCTCATCGTGCCCACGGTCGCCTCGATCTCCGAGGACGCCATGTCGGCGGTGCCGAGCGAGCTCCGCGCGGGCGGCTACGGCGTCGGCGCCACGAAGCGCCACGTGGCACTGCGGATCGTGTTCCCGGCGGCGCTGTCCGGGATCGTCGCGGCCTGCCTGCTCGGCTTCGGCCGGGCCATCGGTGAGACCATCATCGTCGCGGTGGCCGCCGGCAACCTGCCGCCGCCCGGCGTCCCGACCGTCGACCCCTTCCAGCAGGTGCAGACGATGACCGCCTACATCGTCCAGGCCGTCAGCGGCGAGGCCCCCCGCGGTTCGGTGACCTACCAGTCGCTCTTCGCGGTGGGCGCCCTGCTCTTCCTCATCACGTTCGCCGTCAATTACGTCGCCATGCGACTGGCCCGCCGGTTCCGGGAGGCGTACTGATGGCTGTCCTCTCGACTCCACGGGACGTGGTCCGGTCCACCGGGCTGCGCGGGAGCGCCCGGAGCGCGGCGGCCGAACGGGCGGTCTCGACCGGCCTGTTCATCGCCATCGTCATCACCGTCGGTGCACTCGTGATCCTGGTCACCGACTTCGCCGTCAACGGCGTCCCCCGCCTGTCGTGGGACTTCATCGTCAGCTATCCCTCCCGGTTCGCCGACTCGACCGGGATACGAAACGGCATCACCGGGACCATCTCGCTCATGGTGCTCACGGCGCTGTTCACCTTCCCGGTGAGCGTGGGTGCCGCGATCTACCTGGAGGAGTTCGCCGCCAAGAACCGGTGGAACCAGCTCCTCGAGACCAACATCACGAACCTGGCGGGCGTGCCGTCGGTCATCTACGGCCTGCTCGGGCTGTCGGTCTTCGTGTACTTCCTGGGGTTCGGACGGTCACTGCTGGCGGGCGCCCTCACACTGTCCCTGCTCGCCATGCCGGTCGTCATCGTGGCGACCCGGGAGGCCCTTCGTTCGGTACCGCAGGAGATCCGTGCCGGGGCGCTCGCCCTCGGCGCCACCCCGGTCCAGACCGCCTTCCGCCAGACCTTCCCCGCCGCACTGCCCGGCACGCTCACCGGGACCATCCTCGCCCTGTCGCGGGCGATCGGGGAGACCGCCCCGATCCTCGTCGTGGGAGCCGTCTTCTCGCGCCGGACGGACAACGAGCCGTGGAGCCTCCTGGAGTCGTTCTCCGCCATCCCGGTGCTCATCTTCGACTTCGTCAAGCGACCGCAGGCCGAGTTCCAGAACGAGGTCGCCGCCGCCGCCATCGTCGTGCTCATGGGGCTCCTCCTCATCATGAACTCCGTGGCCATCGTGATCCGCTACCGTTACACGAAGAAGCTGTGAGGACCCCATGACCGACACCGACACCACCGCCACCACCGGCGGGGCCCGTGCCGACGCCGGCGGGATCAAGCTCGCAGCACGGGAGGAGGCCGGCACGCCCCGCGCTCCCGGACGCGATCGGCCCGTGGTCTTCACCGCCGACGACGTGTCCGTGCACTACGGGGGGGCGCCCGCCCTCGTCGACGTCTCCATGAAGATCTACGAGCACGAGATCACGGCCTTCATCGGCCCGTCCGGATGCGGCAAGTCCACCTTCATCCGCTGCTTCAACCGGACGAACGACCTCATCCCCAGCGCTCGGGTGACCGGGACCCTCACGTTCCACGAGCACGACCTGTACGCGAAGGGTGTCGACCCGGTCGAGGTGCGCCGGCGGATCGGGATGGTGTTCCAGAAGCCGAACCCGTTCCCGAAGTCCATCTACGACAACATCGCCTTCGGGCCACGGGTCGTGGGCATGAAGGTCGACCTGGACGAGGTCGTCGAGACCTCCCTCAAGCGCGCCGCGCTGTGGGAGGAGGTCAAGAACAAGCTCAAGCAGAACGCCTACAGCCTCAGTGGCGGCCAGCAGCAGCGGCTGTGCATCGCCCGGGCCCTGGCCGTGAAGCCCGAGGTGATCCTCATGGACGAACCGGCGTCGGCGCTGGACCCGATTTCGACCCGGGCCATCGAGGACCTCATGTTCGACCTGCGGGACGACTACACCATCGTCATCGTCACCCACAACATGCAGCAGGCGCTGCGGGTGTCGGACCGGACCGCGTTCTTCACCGCCGAACTCGACGAGAGGACGGACAACCGGTACGGCCGGCTGGTCGAGATGGACGAGACCACGAAGATCTTCGAGTCGGCGACCGACTCCCGGACCCGCGACTACATCTCGGGCCGCTTCGGCTGACGACTCCCGTTCGCGGCGCTCCGGTCACGCAGGCCCCCGGCGGGAAGACCGGCGGGGCCTGCTGCGTTGTCCCCGACCGTGAAGGCCACGTGGAACGGCGCCGTCGTCGCCGAGTCGTCCGACACCGTCGTCGTCGAGGGGAACCACTACTTCCCGCCCGACAGCGTCCGGCGGGAGCACCTGCGCGAGAGCGCCACCACGAGCGTCTGCCCGTGGAAGGGCACGGCGAGCTACTGGTCGGTCGAGGTCGACGGGCAGGTCAACCCCGACGCCGCCTGGTACTACCCGCAGCCGTCCGAGGCCGCGTCGCAGATCAAGGACCACGTCGCCTTCTGGAAGGGCGTGGAGGTCACCGACTGACAGTGAGGATGTGGGCGAGCCCCGCAGCGGTCGTTCCTGACTCAGCGACTGACTGACCCAGGGTCTTGAACGGGATCTGTCGGTTCGGTCCGCTGCGGGGCTCGCTTGCACT
>JBHJOJ010000223.1:0-5296 GCA_050329835.1 Kineosporiaceae bacterium
CCTCGAGCACCTCCGCGGCTCCGCCCTCGGCTTCCGCAACCTCACCAACTACATCGCAAGATCACTACTCGAAGCCGGCGGATTCCGCCCCCGCCTACACCCTCGATTGTGAAGAGCCGAGTTGGTCACCGCCATCCGGACGGTCTCGCCGCGCGTCACCCGCACGGTGGGCGCGAGGTGCGCGCCGTTGACCCCGGCGGTGTCGCTGGGGGCGCCGGTCCCGAGATCGGTGCGCCCCTCCCGGACGTCCAGGTCGAACACCCGCTCCCCGGCCACCACCCGGGAGTCGGCGAGCGGCGGGACGGCCAGGGGGCGCTCGAAGGGGACGCGGCCGACGGTGTCGACGGCAGCGGCGCGCCAGACGGCGGCGAACGCGACGCCGCCCGCGACCGCCAGCGCGCCGACGACGGCGCCGACGACGGCGAGCGACACGCCCACCGACCGGCGGCGGCGTGCAGAGCGCTGGACGGGACTGGGAGCGGTGCTCTCGGACATGGCGTCAGGCTGCCGCGGGACCGGTCCCGCCCGACATGGCACGACCACCCCGGGGGCGGTCGGGACAACCCCACCGCAAGGCTCGGGCTGGCGCCCTCCCCGCGAGCGGGCGACCGCCCGGCCGGAGCCGGCGGGTCAGCGGGGGCGGTGGGCGGGGTGCTCGGGCCAGGGGGCATCGGCGGGGCGCAGGGTGGACCAGCCGCGGGCCCGGGCGGCCGCGGCCGCGAGCAGGCCGACGACGGCCCCCGCGTTCTGCACGTGGCCGGCGAGCACGGCGTCCACGGCGTCGTCCAGCGGCACCCAGGCCACGACGATCCCGGCCTCCTCCTCGGTGCGGACGTGGCGGCGCCCGGGCGGCACCGGGCGCAGGCCGCGGGCCAGGTAGACGCGGTGGGCCTCGTCCGATCCGCCGGGCGAGGCGAGATGGTCGACGAGGACGCGGTACTCGGCCGCCTCGAGGTCCGCCTCCTCCGCGAGCTCGCGGGCCGCCGCGGCGGCCGGGTCCTCCCCGGGCTCGTCCAGCAGCCCGGCCGGCAGTTCCCACAGGTCCATCCGGACCGGGTGCCGGTACTGCCGGATGAGCAGCACCCGCTCCGCCCCCTGCTCCCCGTCGACCGCGAGCACGCTCACCGCGCCGGGGTGGCGGACGAACTCCCGGCGGCGCGGGCCGCCGCCGTCGAGGACGACGTCCTCGGCCACGACGTCCCACTTGAGGCCCCGGAACACGGTGTCGCGGGCGGTGACGGGGGCCTCGGCGGGCCGGTCGGCGAGCGCCCCCGGAGAGACCTGCCCGGGTCCGGCGGCCGCGACGGCGGCCCCTGCGACGGCATCGCTCACGAGGGCACCGAGGTCCGCAGCGACTCCGTGAGGTCGAGGCGCTGGGACTCCCGGACGTCCAGCGCCGCCCGGACCAGCCCGGCGAAGAGCGGGTGGGGGCGGGTCGGGCGGGACTTGAACTCCGGGTGGGCCTGGGTGCCGACGTAGAACGGGTGCGTCTCGCCCGGGAGCTCGACGAATTCGACCAGTTCCCGGTCCGGGCTGACGCCGGACAGGACCATGCCGGCGGCGGTGAGCGCCTCCCGGTAGGCGTTGTTCACCTCGTAGCGGTGGCGGTGCCGCTCGTCGCACCGGTTCCGCCCGTACAGGCGCGCCACCCGGCTGCCCTCGGCGAGGACCGCCGGGTAGGACCCCAGCCGCATGGTGCCGCCGAGGTCGCCGTCCCCGGCGACGATGGCGCGCTGCTCGGCCATGGTGGCGACCACCGGGTGCGGGGTGCCCGGGTCGAACTCGGTGCTGCTGGCGGCCTCCAGCCCGACGACGTTCCGGGCGAACTCGACGACCATGCACTGCAGGCCGAGGCAGAGGCCGAGCGCCGGCACCTGGTTCTCCCGGGCCCAGCGCAGCGCCCCCACCTTGCCCTCGATCCCGCGGACGCCGAACCCGCCCGGCACGCACACCGCGTCGACGCCCTGCAGCGCCCGGCGGGCCTCCGCCGGGTCCTCGCACTCGTCGGCGGCCACCCACCGGATCCGGACTCCCACGTCGTGGGCGAACCCGCCGGCGCGCAGCGCCTCGATGACCGACAGGTAGGCGTCCGGCAGCCCGGTGTACTTGCCGACCAGGCCGACGTCGACGGTCTCGGCCGGATGGTGGGCGCGGCGGACGAGGGCGTCCCACCGCGTCCAGTCGACGTCGCGGAACGGCAGTCCGAGCCGGCGCACCGCGTAGGCGTCGAGGCCCTCGGTGTGCAGCACCTTGGGGATGTCGTAGATCGACGGGGCGTCGACGGCGGCGACCACGGCCTCGGGGTCCACGTCGCACATGCCGGCGATCTTGCGCTTGACGTCGGCCGGGATCTCGCGGTCGGCGCGGCAGACGACGGCGTCGGGCTGGATGCCGATGCTGCGCAGCGCGGCCACCGAGTGCTGGGTCGGCTTGGTCTTGAGCGCGCCGCTGGGCGCGATGAACGGCACCAGCGAGACGTGGACGAACAGCACGTTGTCGCGGCCGACGTCCTGGCGCACCTGGCGCGCCGCCTCGAGGAAGGGCAGGGACTCGATGTCGCCGACGGTGCCGCCCACCTCGGTGATGACGACGTCGACGGCGGGGCCGGCCTGGGCCCGCATCCGGGCCTTGATCTCGTCGGTGATGTGCGGGATGACCTGGACCGTGTCCCCCAGGTACTCCCCGCGCCGCTCCTTGGCGATGACGGCCGAGTAGACCTGCCCCGTGGTCACGTTCGCCGAGGCGTCGAGGTCGGTGTCGAGGAACCGTTCGTAGTGGCCGATGTCGAGGTCGGTCTCGGCACCGTCCTCGGTGACGAAGACCTCGCCGTGCTGGAACGGGTTCATCGTCCCGGGATCGACGTTGAGGTAGGGGTCGAGCTTCTGCATGACGACGCGGATGCCGCGGCGTCTGAGCAGCTGCCCGAGGCTCGACGCCGTCAGCCCCTTGCCCAGGGACGAGGCGACCCCGCCGGTGACGAAGACGTGCTTGGTGACGTGCTGCCGGGTGTGGTACCCGACGTTTCCCCGGTCGACCACGGGCTTCCACGGTACCAGCGGGCGGCGTCGCCCGTGGCGGCCCCGCCGGATCGGCGGGTCGCCGCCCGCCCGGTCCGGACCCGCGGCCCTCAGGGCCGCCGGCGCGTCCGGGGGCCCGCCGCGTCGGCGTAGGCCGCCAGCAGGGACTCCGCCACCTCGTTCTCGCTGGGGAAGGTCCCGGCGCGGCGGACCGCGCGGCGGGCCAGGCGCTGGGCCCGCTCGGGATCGGCGAGCAGCGCGGCGACCTCCCCCGCCAGGCTGTCGACGTCGTCCACGTCGACCAGGACGCCGGTGTCCGAGACCAGCTCCGCGATGCCGGCCAGCCGGGCCGCCACCACCGGCAGGCCCAGCTGCATCGCCTGCTGGACGGCGAGGGGGCGGGACTCCCAGCGGGAGGTGGTGACGAGGACGTCGCAGGCCCTCATGAGGTCGACCGTGTCCGTCCGGTCCCCGAGCAGGTGCACCGGCAGCCCGCGGGCGGCCACCGCCTGGCGCAGGGAGGGGACGACGGCGGGCGGTCCCTCGCCGACGGCCAGCACCTCGGGCGGCGGGTGGAGCACGTTCCACCGGTCGGCGACCGACAGCAGCATGCCGGACCTCTCGGGGACCAGGCGGCCGACGACCAGCACCCAGGGCCGCTCGGGCTGCAGCCCCAGCTCGGGCGCCAGCCGGGCCCGCAGCGCCGCCCGCTCGGCGTCGGGGACGGCCGCGCCGTCGGCCGCCTCCCCCGACCGGGCGGCGATGGGGGCGATCGGGGCGAGCCGGACGTCCCGGGCGCCGAGACCGCGCACCCGCTGCTGCAGTTCGGTGCTGGTCGCCAGGGTGACGTCGGCGCTGCGCGCGATGAGGCGCTCGGCCGCGCGCACGCTCAGTACCCGGGCGCCGGTGGGCAGGGCGAGGTCGTACCACGTGGTGACGAAGCCGGGACGGGACCGCAGCCCCCGCAGGGCGATGGTCGCCAGCGCCCCGGACCGGAAGCCGTGGGCGTGCACGACGTCGGCGCCCGGCACCGCGCGCACCGCCCGTCGCAGGTGGCGGGTGGCGGCCACGTCGCCCGCCGTGCTGGAGCGGGCGGCGACCGGCAGCGGGACGACGGCGGACCCCAGACCGCCGTAGTGGCCCACGAGGTGCTCCGCCACGGCCAGGTGGACGACGAGGCCGTGGGCCTCCAGCCGCGGCACGACACTGCGCAGGTGCACGGGGACGGCCGGACCCGGCGACGCCAGGACCATGAGCACGACCCGCCCGCGGGCCTCGCCCGTGCTCACACGGCACCCTCCTCCGGGTCGCCGGCTCACCCCCTGCCGGGTGCTCCGGACGTCGCCCCTCGCAACGAACCGTAGTGGCCCCGGTCCCCGGCCGGCAGGTCGGCCGTCGCCCGGAGCACGGCCAGCCGGCCGACGCCGCTGTCCGCGTGGTCCGCGGTGGAGAGCAGCCCGCCCGTCGGCGACTCCCGGACCGCGACCACCAGCGAGCCGTCACCGGCCGTGGCCGGCCCGGACGCACCTCCGGACGCGGGGGCGGCCAGCAGCACCGGGGCGCTCACGGCCAGGCCCTCGACCAGGGCGGTCCACCCGGCGATCGCGTCCGGCCCGACCGCGGCGGGGGCGGCGACGACGAGGACCTCCGGCGCCGTGCCGCCGGGCGGGTCGCCGGAGAGCAGCCCGGCGCCGGTCAGCACCCCCCAGACCGTGCCGGGCGAGGCCCCCGGCCCGCCGGCCCCCGTGACGGCGCCCGCGAGGAGCACGGCCAGCGGGTCCCCGGAGCGGACGGGCTGGGCACCGAGCTGTCGGGTGAGCCCGTCCCGCAGGTCCGCCCCCGCCGGGTCCGGCCACGACTCCTCGACGGTCGCCCGCACCGGGACCGCGGCGCCGGCCGCCGCCAGGTCCGCCGCCAGGGTGTCGGCCACCGGCTGGGCCCGCGCGCCGAGGGCGAGCACCGCGACCTGCCGCCCACCGAGCGAACCGGCCGCGATCGTCGGGAGGGACTCGGCGAGCAGGCGGTCAGCCTCGCCCCCGGGGCCGCCCGGAGCGGGCTCGCTCCCGGTCCCCGGTGTCGACCCGCCGCTCGCGGCCGGGCCGGACGACGGCTCGGGGCCGGTGCCGGCGGATGGTGACCCCCCGGCGGCGGCGCCGGCCACCAGCCCCACGGCCAGCGCGAGGAGGACGGCGCCGAGGGAGGCCAGGTGGTGGCGCAGGGTCATCCGACCGGCCCGGATCCGCCCGGGGGCCCTGTGGCGGGCCCGGGCGCCCGCCCGG
>JBHJOJ010000224.1:0-3394 GCA_050329835.1 Kineosporiaceae bacterium
GGGCCGCGGCCCGCCGCTGCGAGGGGCGCACCGGCTCCTCGCCGGCCTCCAGCGCCGCCCGCCGCAGGCCGGCGCCGTGGTCGGCGAGCGCGTCGACGAGCGCCGGCCCCGACGGCTCCGGCGACATGACGTCGACCCGCAGGCCGTGCTCCTCGGCGGTCCGCGCGGTGGCGGGGCCGATGCAGGCGATGACCGTCGTGGCATGGGGCTTGCCGGCGATCCCGATGAGGTTGCGGACCGTCGAGCTGGAGGTGAAGACGACCGCGTCGAAGGCCCCGGTCTTGATGGCCTCCCGGACCGGGGCGGGCGGCGGCGCGGCCCGCACGGTCCGGTAGGCGGTGACGTCGTCGACCTCCCAGCCGAGCTCCTGGAGGCCGGCGACCAGGGTCTCGGTCGCGATGTCGGCGCGCGGCAGCAGGATCCGGTTGATGGGGTCGAGCTGCTCGTCGTAGGCGGGCCACTCGGCCAGCAGGCCGCGGGCCGACTGCTCGCCCTCCGGCACGAGGTCCGGCTCGATGCCCCAGTCCCGCAGCGCCTCGGCGGTGACCCCGCCGACGGCGGCGACCCTGAGCCCGGAGAACGCCCGGGCGTCCAGGCCCAGGGCCTCCAGCCGCTCGCGGATCGCCCGCACCGCGTTCACCGAGGTGAAGCCGACCCACTCGTAGCGGCCGGTGACGAGGCCGCGGACGGCCCGCTCCATGTGCGCGGGGGTGCGGGGCTCCTCGATCGAGATCGTCGGCACGACCTCGGCCCGGGCGCCGTACTCGGACAGCCGGTCGACGAGCGTCATCGACTGCTCCTTGGTGCGCGGCAGCAGGACCCGCCAGCCGAACAGCGGGCGCGTCTCGAACCAGGCGAGGGAGTCGCGGTGGGCCACGGGGCTGCCGACGACCAGCGTCACCGGCGGCTCGGCGGACGACAGCGCCGAGGGCACCTGGTCCAGCGTCATGACCTTGCTCTGCTGGGCGAGGGTGGTGCCGTTGCTCACGATGAGCGAGGGGCAGTCGGCACCCCAGCCCTCCGCGACGAGCCGGACCGCCGCGGCCGCGATCTCGTGGGGCTCCCCGAGCACGATGACCGAGTCCCTGGCGGGGTCGGCGCCCGGGGTGAGGGCGGTCTCGCCCCGCTCGTGGGCCCACACCGTGTGGACCGCGGACGTGGCTCCGCCGGGGGCGATCGGGACCCCGGCGTACGCGGGGACGGCGGTGGAGATCGGCACGCCGGGCACGATCTCGATGTCGATGCCGGCCCGCCGGCAGGCGGCCACCTCGTCGACGATGGTCGAGAAGGTGGTGGAGTCGCCGTCCACGATGCGGACGACGCGGGAGCCGTCGCCGGCCGCCGAGACCACGACCCGGGCCCGCTCGGCCCGGGCCAGCGGCCCGCCCTCGCCGTCCCGGCCGCCCGCGACCACCTCGACGCCGGGCCGGGCGTAGCGGGCGAGGATCTCGGTGCGGTCGAGGACGTCGACGACGACCACGTCGGCCTCGCCGAGCAGCTTGACGGCGCGGACGGTGAGCAGCCCGGGGTCGCCGGGGCCGCCGCCGACGAACGAGACGACGCCGGTGCGCCGAGGCGCGGCCCCGTTGGCGGTGCCGCCGGCGGCCGGGGCCTCGGCCGGGACGGTGGTCGGGTCGGTCATGGGGCACCTGCTTCGACGTCCGGGGACGCGACCGGCGGGGGCCGGAGCGCTCGGTCCTTCAGTTCTACGCCCAAACGGCCGCCCGCGGACGCGGCTCCGGCCGGATCGGTCACCTCTGCGTACCCCGCCACGCGCGAGACACCACCCCAGTCCGCGGTGCTCGTCGTGCCCGTCCCGGGTCGGCCCGCGCCCGTGGCCCGGTGACCGGCCACCGCCCGCAGGTGCAGCCGCCATCCCGCCTCCCCTGTCGGGGCGACGCCGGCGAGCGCCCCCACCGGGGCCGAGCAGCCGGTCTCGAGGGCGGCCAGCAGCGCCCGCTCGGCGGTGACGGCCAGGCGGGTCGGCAGGTCGTCGAGGGCCTCGGCCACGGCGTCGCCCACCGGGTCGCCGTCCCGGGTCTCGACGGCCAGGGCCCCCTGTCCCGGCGCCGGCAGGAACACCTCGGGGTCGAGGATCTCGGTGGCCGCGTCGATCCGGCCGAGGCGGCGCAGCCCGGCGGCGGCGAGGACGACGGCGTCGAGGTCGCAGCCGACCCGGGCGAGCCGGCTGTCGACGTTGCCGCGGATGTCGACGACGGTCAGGCCCCGCCCGGCCAGCAGCGCGGCCCGGCGCGGGGAGCCGGTGCCGACCCGGGCCTCGGCGGGCAGGTCGGCCAGGCGGCGCCCCCGGGCAGCGACGAGGACGTCGCGCGGGTCCTCCCGCAGCGGGACCGCGGCGAGGCGGACACCGGGCTCCGGGGCGGTCGGCAGGTCCTTGAGGCTGTGGACGGCGATGTCGACCTCGCCGGCCAGCAGCGCGGTGCGCAGCGCGGAGACGAAGACGCCGACGCCGCCGATGACGGACAGCGGGGCCCGGGAGACGTCGCCGTGGGTGCGGACGTCCACCAGCTCGGCCGGGCGGCCCAGGGCCCGGGCCAGGGCGTCGGCGACCGCCCCGGACTGGGCGCGGGCCAGGGCGCTGGCCCGGGTACCGACCCGGAGCACGGCGGTCGAGCGGGGCCCGGCGGTGTCCGCCCCGGCGGTCACGGGGCCACCGCCGTGACCGGGCCGGGGTCGGTCACGCTGTCCGCCACCTCCAGGTCGAACAGGGTGCGCAGCGCCTCGGCGTAGAAGGTGCCGCCGGGGGCGTCGGCGAGCTCCTTGACCCGGACGGTGGGGGTGTGGAGCACCTTCTCCAGCACCCGGCGGACGGCGTTGCGGATCTCGTCGCGGGCAGCGCCGGGCAGGTCGGGCAGGCGGCGGTCGAGCCGGTCCAGCTCGGCCTCGAGGATCGCCGCCGCCTGCTCGCGCAGGGCGACGACGGTGGGGGCGACGCCGCCGGCGGCCCGCTGCGCCCGCCAGGCGTCGACCTCGGCGGCGACGATCCGGCGGGCGGCGGCCACCTCGTCCGTCCCGGCCAGGGCGGTGACCTCGGCGCCGAGCGTCTCGAGGTCGAGCAGGGTGACGCCGTCGACGCTGGCGGCCAGGGGGTCGACGTCGCGGGGCAGGGCGAGGTCGACGAGGACGAGGCGCCCCGGGCGGGCCGCGGCCAGGTGCCGCCCGTCGACGATGTGGCCGACGGCTCCGGTGCAGGTCACGACGAGCTCGGCGCGCTCCAGCTCCGCCTCGAGATGGTCCCAGGGCGCGGTCCGGGCGCCCGGGCCGGCGGTGGCGGACAGCCGGCGGGCGGCCTCCTCGGTGCGGTTGACGACGGTCAGCCACGGCGGCGAGGCGCCGGCGTCACCGGCGGGGGCCCCGACGGCGACGGGGCCGT
>JBHJOJ010000225.1:0-7397 GCA_050329835.1 Kineosporiaceae bacterium
ACGCGCACGGGGCGGCCCTGCGGGCGGCGGAGGCCGCCGGCATCGGGACCGTCCATGAGATGGGCGGCCCCGACCTCACCGGGCCGGCCGACCTGCCCGTCCTGGTCGAGGCGGCCCGGGACGTGGGCGTCGGCCTGCGCGCCTACTGGGGACAGCTCGCGAGCGGGGGGGACGTCACCGTGGCCATGGCCGCCTCGGGCCTCGACCCGGCCGACGTGGCCGGGCTGGCCGGGGACCTGTGCGTCGACGGGTCGATCGGCTCCCGGACGGCGGCGTTCCGGGAGCCCTACGCCGACGCGGACACCCGCGGCCGGCTGTACCTCACCGCCGAGCAGGTGGCCGCCCACGTCGCGGCGTGCGGCCGGGCGGGGGTCCAGGCCGGGTTCCACGTCATCGGCGACGCCGGGCTGGACGCCGTCCTCGGCGGGCTCGACCTGGCGGCCCGCGACGACGCCGGCGCGGCCGTCCGCCGGGCCCGGGTGCGTCTGGAGCACGTCGAGGCGGCGGACGACGACCAGGTCCGGCGCCTCGTCGGGCACGGCGTGACCGCCGGCGTGCAGCCCGCCTTCTCGGCGACCTGGGGCGGGCCCGGCGGGATGTACGCCGCCCGGCTCGGGCCCGAGCGAGCCGCCCGCCTCAACCGGTTCGCCGCCCTCGCCGCGGCCGGGGTGCCGCTGGCGCTCGGCTCCGACTCGCCGGTGACCCCGTTCGACCCGTGGGGCGCCGTGACCGCCGCGACCGCGCACGAGGACCCGGCGGAGCGGGTGTCGGCGCGGGCCGCCTTCGCCGCCCACACCCGCGGCGCGCACCGGGCCGCCGACGGCCCCGGGACCTCGGAGGGCGTCCTGGCCCCGGGTGCCCCGGCCACGCTGGCGGTCTGGGAGGCCGGTGAGCTCGTGGTCCACGTGCCGGACGGGCGGGTCCGGGCGTGGAGCACCGACCCCCGGTCGGCGACACCGCCGCTGCCCGCGCTGGAGCCCGGTCGGCCCGCCCCGCGGTGCCGGCGCACCGTGGTGGCCGGGCGGGTGGTCCACGACTCCGGACACCTAGGCTGACCCGGTGACGACCACCGCGCCCCGGCCTCCCCAGGCCGCCGCGACCGCCGGTGCGCCCGGCGACGCGGGACCGGTCCGCCCGCTGCCGGCGGCCGTGGCCGTCCCGCTCACGGTCGGGGCCGGCGTGCTCCTCGACACGGCGTTCCCGGGGGTCGGGTTCTGGCCGGCCGCGCTGGTCGCCCCCGGGCTGCTGCTGCTCACGGTCCGCGGTCGCGGGCCCGGCGCCGGCTACGGGCTGGCGGTGCTGTTCGGGCTCGGGTTCATGGTCCCGCACCTGCAGTGGAGCGGGACCTACGTCGGGGCCATGCCGTGGCTGGCGCTCGCGACGTCGCAGGCGCTGATCCTGGGGCTGGTGGGCCTGCTGTGGCCGGCCTGCTGGCGGCTGGCGTCGCGGCCGCGGCTGGCGTGGACGCTGCCGGTGACCGCCGGGGCCGTCTGGGTCGCCGTCGAGGCGCTGCGCAGCCGCGCCCCGTTCGACGGGTTCTCGTGGGCGCGGGTCGGGTTCTCCCAGGCCGACTCCCCACTCGCCTGGATCGCCGCCCTGGGTGGCGTGCCCGCGGTGTCGGGCGCCGTGGTCGCCGTCTCCGCCGCGCTCGCCCTCGCCGCGCTCGGCCTCGTCCGCCGGGGAACCGCGAGCGGGCCGGCCACGCGGGAGGCCGCCACCGCCGCCACGGCGACGGTCGCGGTGGCCGCCCTGGCGGCGGGCGCCGGGTTCCTCGCCAACAGTGGCGTCCGGGCCACCTCGGCCGGCTCGGTGACCGTCGCGGCCGTGCAGGGCAACGTGCCCACCGCGGGGCTCGACTTCAACGCCGAGCGGCGCGCCGTCACGGACAACCACGCGCGCGCCACCCGGCAGCTCGCCCAGGACGTGGCCGCCGGCCGCACGCCGCCGGTCGACCTCGTGCTGTGGCCGGAGAACTCCTCCGACATCGACCCGCTGCGCAACGCCGACGCGGCGGAGGTGATCTCCGGGGCCACCGACGCGGTGGGCGTGCCGGTCCTGGTCGGCGCCGTCCTGCGGGAGGGCGAGGACAACGTCAACGCGATGCTGGTGTGGGAGCCGGACAGCGGCTACCGGGGCGACGCCGACGGCCGCTACGCCAAGCAGGACGTCGTGCCCTTCGCCGAGTACATCCCGTTCCGGGACTTCTTCCGCCGCATCACGCCCCTGGTCGACGAGGTGCCGCGGGACTTCGCCCCCGGGCCGGGGCCCGGTGTGCTCGAGGTCGCCGGGACCACCGTCGGTCCGGTGATCTGCTTCGAGGTCTCCCGGGACGGGCTGACCGGGGAGCAGGTGCGGCGCGGTGCCGAGCTGCTCGCCGTGCCGACGAACAACGCCACCTTCGGCTTCAGCGACGAGAGCACCCAGCAGATCGTCATGTCCCGGATGCGCGCGATGGAGCACGGGCGATCGGTGGTGCACGCCTCCACAGTGGGCGTGAGCGCCGTCTTCTGGCCGGACGGGTCGTCCACCCGCTGGACCGAGCTGTTCACCCAGGACGTCGTCGTCGCCGAGGTCCCGCTGCACACCGGCCTCACGCCGTCCGCCCGACTGGGGGAGTGGCCCGAACTGCTCGTCGGCGGCGCGGTCGCCCTGGCGGGCGCCGGCCTCGTGGTCGCCGCGCTGCGGCGGCGGCTCCGACGCGCGGACGGGAACCGGGACGGGTGATTCCCGGACGGACGGGGCAGACTCCGCCCGTGCGAGCCGTCGTCTGCATCCCGACGTACAACGAGATCGACAGCCTGCCGGTCACGCTGGCCGCGCTGCGCGAGGCGGTGCCCGCCGCCGACGTGCTCGTCATCGACGACGCCTCGCCCGACGGCACCGGGTCCTGGGCGGACGCCCGGGCGGCCGTGGACCCGGCGGTCCACGTCCTGCACCGGACCGGCAAAGAGGGGCTCGGCCCCGCGTACCGGGCGGGGTTCGCCTGGGCGCTCGAGCGCGGGTACGACGTGGTGTGCGAGATGGACGCCGACGGGTCGCACCCCCCGGACCGGCTCCCGCAGCTGCTGGAGGCCGTGGCCGGCGGCGCCGATCTCGCCATCGGATCCCGGTGGGTGCCCGGCGGGAGGGTCGCGAACTGGCCGCTGTCCCGCCAGCTCATCAGCCGCGCCGGCAACCTCTACACCCGCCTGGCCCTGGGGATCGGCGTGCGCGACGCGACGGCGGGCTACCGGGCGTTCCGGCGGCGGGCGCTGGAGGCGGTCCCCCTGGCCGAGGTCGCCTCGTCCGGCTACTGCTTCCAGATCGACATGACGTGGCGGGTGCTGCGGGCGGGCGGGCGCGTCGTCGAGGTGCCCATCACCTTCGTCGAGCGCGAGGCCGGGGTCTCGAAGATGAGCCGGGACATCGTCGTCGAGGCCCTCACCCGGGTCACCGTCTGGGGGGTGCGGGACCGGCTGGCGCGGCTGCGGGCGGTCGCCCGCCGGGTCTCCGGGCGGGAGCCCGGCGACCGGGAGGTCAGGCCGACTTCTTGAGCTTCCCGGAGCGCAGCAGGTCCAGCCGCTCCGCCAGCAGCTCCTCGAGCTCGGAGATGGTCCGCCGCTCAAGCAGCATGTCCCAGTGGGTGCGCGCCGGACGGGTGGGCTTGGCCTCGGGCCGCTCGGCGTCGCGCAGGAGCGCCTCGGCCCCGCACCGGCATTCCCACAGCGGCGGCACCTCCGCCTCGGCCGAGAAGGGCACGGCGGTCACGTGGCCCTGCGGGCAGTCGTAGTGGGCCATGCGCCGAGGCGCCAGCTCGACCGAATCGTCGGACTCGAGGCTGACCGACCCCAGCCGGGATCCCCGGAGACTGCGCTCGCTCATGTCGACACCTTCCCGACGTGGTGTGTCACGGTGCGCCGCCGGCCTCGTGAGCCAGGTGCCAGCGCGTCATCACGATTCGACAACGGTCCCGGCACACGCCGTGTTCCCGAACGGCCGGCACGCCGGTTTCGGTCGCGAGGTGGCGGCAGCTCTCACACGACGCGCGGCACCTCGTTGCCCGCCTCCCGGATGCCGCGCCGGACGTCGACCCGGGCCAGCAGCAGGCCACCGACGACGAAGAAGACGACCACCGCGACGATCGCCCACCGGTAGGACCCGGTGAGCTGCTGCACGACGCCGAAGGTCAGGGTGCCGAGCCACGACGTCCCGCGCTCGGCCGCCTGGTAGAGGCTGAAGTACTCGGCCTGCTTGCCGTACGGGACGAGCTGGCTGTACAGCGACCGGCTCAGCGCCTGGGTGCCGCCCAGCACCAGCCCGATGCCGGCCGCCAACCCGACGAACAGTCCGAGGTCACCGGCGGGCAGGACGAATCCGGCGGCGACCACGACGGTCCACAGCACGAGACTGCCGAGGATGGTCCGCTTCGCGCCGAACTCCGCCGCCAGCCGGCCGAAGCCCAGCGCCCCGCCGATCGCGACGAACTGGACGACGACGATGGCGACGATGAGCTCCGAGGTGGCGAAGCCCAGCTCCTCGGCCCCGTAGATGCTCGACACCGTGATGACGGTCTGCACGCCGTCGTTGAAGAAAACGTACGCCACCAGGAACAGCAGGGTCTGCGGGTAGCGGCGGGCTTCCCGCAGGGTGTCGCGGAGCTGGCCCAGCGACCCCCGCACCGCACCGGCCACACCCGGCCGCCGGACTCCGACGACGGCCGTCGCCTGCCGGTCCCGCAGCGTGAGGTACGGGACCAGCGTGAACCCGGCCCACCAGAGGGCCCCGGACAGCATGCTGACCCGGACGGCCAGACCCTCGGACAGCCCGATCGACTCCGCGCCCAGGACCAGGCCCAGGTTGAGAACGAGCAGCAGGAAGCCCGCCGCGTAGCCGAGCGCCCAGCCCCGGCTCGACACCCGGTCGCGCTCGTCGGCGGTGGCGACGTCGACGAGGATCGCGTCGTACACCGTGATCGACGCGGCGAAGCAGAAGTTGACGAGCACCAGCAGGGTCGCCCCCAGCGCCCAGTTCGACCCGGTGACGAGGAACAGCCCGGCCCCCAACGCCGCTCCCGTCCAGGCGAACCGGGCCAGGAGCACCCGCTTGCGCGGGGACCGGTCGGCGACCGCACCGACGAACGGCAGCGTGACGGCGATGACGATCGTCGAGATCGTGATGAGGAAGGCGTACAGGCTGCCGGGGCTGACCGGGATCACACCCAGCAGCGCGACCGTCCCCTCGCAGCGTTCGCCGTCGGCGAGGCCGGGGCAGGCGGACTCGGTGGCGACCGCCGTCAGGTACGGCCCGGCGAGGACGGTGCTGACGGTGGTGTAGAACGCGCTGTTGGCCCAGTCGTAGAAGTACCAGCCGCGCTGCTCGCGGCGGCGCGCGACCGGGTCGGCGAGGGGTCCGGGAGGGACGGAGCGACGGCCCGGGAGCTGTTCGGCGGCCATGGGCCGCATCCTGCCGGTGATCTATCGCCCCGCGACTGCGGGTCTCCACCTCTCCACCAGGATCCGACGGATCATGCGCGGTGGCCCGGCGCGCGCCGCTCCCGCAGCACCGCGGCGAGCAGATCGGCGCGGTCGCCGACGAGGCCGTCGACGCCGAGGTCGAGCAGCCGGCGCATGTCCCGGGGGTCGTCGACGACCCAGACGTGGACCTGGAGCCCGACGTCGTGCGCCAGCTCGACGAACCGTGGCGTGACGACCCGCAGGGGCCCGTATCGCTCCGGCACCTGGAGGGCGTGGGCACCCCGTGCCCACCGGCGGGCGATGACGCGGGGGAGTGCCGTCCCCGGCAGCACCGCCGCCAGGCGCACGGCCAGGGTGGCGATCGTGCCCGCGCTGCGCGCCACCCCCGGGACCGCTCGCGCCACCGCGGCCGACCGCCGGCCGTCGAACGACGCGACGAGCACCCGGGCGCGGTCCGCGACAGGCCGGGCGCGCAGCGTCGCGACGAGCGGCGCGACGGTCGCGGGCGTCTTGCAGTCGACATTGAGGACGGCGTCGGGGAACGCGTCGAGCACCTCCTCCAGCCGCGGCACCGGGTGCTCGCCCCGGACGCGCAGCCGGCGCACCTGCTCCCACGCGAGGTCGCGGACCCGGGCGTCGACGCCGGCCACCCGGCGCAGGTCCGGGTCGTGCACGACGGCGCACACCCCGTCGCGGGTCGCGTGCACGTCCAGCTCGAGGTGGCGGAGCCCGGTCGCGCGCGCGGCCGTGAACGCCTCGATCGTGTTCTCCCACGCGTGCCCGGTGCGACCGGGAACGGGTGGTGTGAACCCGCGATGGGCCAGCCCCAGCGGGGGAGCCGTGAGCGCCGGGTGCGGCACCGGGCGGGGCGGCGGGCCGGTCACCCTCCCGACGCTACGCCGACCCCGACCCAGGGCGGCCGGACCCGGGTCCTAGGCTCGGACGGTGACGAGTGGCTCCCTGCCGACGGTCCGGGTCGGCCGTTCCGGGTTGGCCGTGTCCCGGGTGGGCGTGGGGTGCAACGCCTTCGGGTCCCGCATCGACTCCGCCCAGACGGCCCGGGTCGTGCACGCGGCCGTGGACCGGGGGATCACGTTCTTCGACACCGCGGAGGGGTACGGCAGCCGGCCCGGCGAGAGCGAGGAGTTCCTCGGCGCGGCCCTGGCCGGCGGGCGCCGGGACTCCGTGGTCGTCGCCAGCAAGTTCGGATACCCGGGCGGGCGGGCCCTGTCGCCGGACTGGGAGCCGCGCGGGTCGCGCAACGCGGTTCGGCGCGCCGTCGAGGGGTCGCTGCGACGGCTGCGGACCGACCGGATCGACCTCTACCAGATGCACCGGCCCGACCCGACGACCCCGATCGACGAGACGCTGCGGGCGCTGGACGACCTCGTGCGCGAGGGCAAGGTGCGCTACGTCGGCTCGTCCAACTTCGCCGCCTGGCAGGTCGTCGACGCCGACCGGGCCGCCGCCGCCCTGGGGGTCGAGCGCTTCGTCTCGGCCCAGAACCACTACAACCTGCTGCACCGCGACCCGGAGCGCGAGCTGATCCCGGCCTGCCGCCACGTCGGGGTGGGCCTGCTGCCGTACTACCCGCTGGCCTCGGGACTGCTCACCGGCAAGTACCGCCGCGGCCAGGAGCCGCCAGACGGCTCCCGGCTGTCCCAGCCCCGGGCCCGGGCACGCTACGACACCGCCGACTGGGACCGGCTGGAGGCGCTGGAGGAGTTCGCCGCCGAGCGCGAGGTGTCCCTGCTCCACGTCGCCGTCGGCGGGCTGGCCGCCCAGCCCGCGGTCGCCTCGGTGATCGCGGGCGCCCGCAGCCCCGAGCAGGTGCACGCCAACGCGGACGCCGCCCTGTGGCAGCCCACCGCGGAGGACCTCGCCGAGATCGACACCATCACCGCTCCCAGCCGGGATGCCTGAGGGCGCCGGACCTCCCGGTGC
>JBHJOJ010000226.1:0-26328 GCA_050329835.1 Kineosporiaceae bacterium
GACGCCGACGCCCTCGACGCACTCGCCGCGGACGTCCTGGCCGGGCCGGCGGGGTCGGGGGACGGCGTGGACCTCACCGGGCTGGCGGGCCTGTCCGACGCAGTCCTCGCCCGGGTGCTGCGGGCGCTGGCGGCGCGGGCCGGTGCCGGGCCCCTCACCGCGGCCCACACCCGGGCGCTCACCGGCCTGGCGCGTCCCCGCAGCGGGTCGGGCGCCGGCCCGGTCGCCCTGCCGGGCGGGGTGGCGGCGCGCCGGGTGCGTGGCAGGCTGCTCCTCGGCCCGGCCGCGCAGGCGCCGGCCGCGCCCGACCACCCGAAGGAGCAGTGATGGAGCCCCGACACCTCGGGACCGACCTCGAGCGCGTGCTGTTCACCGAGGAGCAGATCCGCGAGCGCATCGGCGAGCTCGCCGCCCGGATCGACGCCCGGTACGACGGGGGCGACCTGCTGCTCGTCGGAGTGCTCAAGGGGGCGGTGATGGTCATGGCCGACCTGGCCCGGGCCCTGGCCACCCCGGTCACGATGGACTGGATGGCGGTGTCGAGCTACGGCTCGGGCACCCGGTCCAGCGGGGTCGTCCGCATCCTCAAGGACCTCGACACCGACCTCACCGGGCGACGGGTGCTGGTGGTGGAGGACATCGTCGACACCGGGCTCACGCTGTCGTGGCTGGTGCGCAACCTGGCCTCCCGCGGTCCGGACTCGGTCGAGGTGCTCGCGCTGCTCCGCAAGCCCATGGCGGCCACCGGCGACGTCCAGGTCGACTACGTCGGCTTCGAGATCGGCGACGAGTTCGTCGTCGGGTACGGTCTCGACTACGCCGAGCGCTACCGGAATCTCCGCGACATCGCCACCCTGGCCCCCGACGTCTACCGCTGACCGGGTCGGCGGTGTCCGGCGCACGACGGGCGGGGGTGGTCAGCCGCCGTCCCCCGGGGAGTCCGGGATCCGGGCGCTGAGGCCCGAGATGAGCAGCTGCTCGAGGGAGACGGCGTCCGTGGCGTTGACGGGCTGGACGAGCCCACCGAGGCCCTGGCCCGCGGCGGCCAGTGCGGTGACGGCCTCCAGGTCGGCGTCGGTGCCGAACGCGACGGCGGCGAAGCCCACAGTGCCCGCCGGGTCGTCCACCAGGTTCTCGGCCCGCAGCGCGGCCACCGCCTCCTCCTCGGTCGGACCCGCGGAGTCCTCGTTCTGGCCGTCCGTGATGAAGAGGACCGTCGTCCGGTACCCCTCCGTACGCAGCTCCTTCGCCGCGTTCACCGAGTCCAGCGCCACCTGGTAGAGGGACGTCCCACCGGGCAGCAGGGAGCGGGGCAGGTCGGCCATGCTGGCCTCCATCGCCTCCCGGTGGCTGGGGGCGGCCGACGAGGCCGCGTCCAGCCGCTCGACCGGGAGGACCTCGCGGTAGTCCTGCGTGCCCTCGACGTCGTTGGCGAAGTACCACAGGCCGACGCGGCTCTCGTCGGGCAGCGCCCCGAGGGCGTTGGTCAGGGCGGCGGCGGCGACCTCCGCCCGGGACCCGGCACCGGGCACGGGCGCCAGCATCGACGTCGAGACGTCCACGACGACGAGCAGCTCCACGGGGGTGGCGAGCGCCTCGAACGCCGAGGCGAAGGTCGCCAGCTCCTCGGGTGTGAAGGTCCGCAGGACGGGATCGTCCTCCGCCACCGGGGGGCGCAGGCCGGAGGCCGCCGCGGCGGTCCGGGCGGCCGGGGCGACCAGCGCCTCGGCGACGGCGGTCACGGCCGCCCCGTGGGCGGCGGAGTCGTCCTCGCCGGGGACGGCCAGCACGGGGTAGTCCAGCACCGGCTGGACGGGGCCGGTCGGCTCGACGACGACCAGCGACGCGTTGTCGTCGCCCACCCCCGCCCGGGCCGCGTCGGCCAGGCCGAGGATGACCAGCGGCGCCTGGGCGTCGGTCCCGGACACCAGCTGCAGGCCCTGTTCGGCGGAGGCGGCGTTGACCCGGCGCTGCCCGAGGGCGAGCGACACCGCGAGCTCGTCCATGGTCCCGCCCGCGTCCTGCATGCCGGCGGCGAGTGCCAGCAGCGGCGCGGCCTCGCGGGACAGGGCCCCGACGGCGACCCCGCGGTCGGTGGCCAGGACCTGCGACCAGGAGGGGGCCTCGGCGGTCCACCCCAGCGCCTCGGCCGCCGCCCGGCCGGTCACGACTCCGACCGGGGCCGACCCGAAGCTCCCGAGAGTCTCCAGCTCGATCCCCTCGGCGCCGGCGCGGGTGGCCCACAGCGACGAGTCGGCGACCCAGACGTCGGGGGCGCCGCCCCCGCCGATGTCGCTCAGCGCGTCCGCCGGCTCGCGGTCGATCACGCGCGCGTTCACGCACGGCCCGCCCTCCGGGGCCGGCACCTCGGCGAGGGTGTCGGCCACCGCCGCCTCGGCGCCCGCCGCCACCATGACGAGGACCTCCTCGCAGCCCTCGCCGGCGTCCGTCGCGGCCTCGGCGCTGGACCCCCCGTCGCCCGTGCGCAACTGCCAGATCACCCACGCCCCGCCGACGACCGCGAGCGCGACGACGACCGCGGCCGCGAGCAGCCGGCCCCACATCGTCATGGGGCCCGGGCGCCCGCCGTCCCGGCCGTGGCGCAGGGGGAGCGGGCCGGCCGGCCCCGGGGGCGGCGGTGCCGCATGGCGTCCCACCGGCGCACCTCCCCGTCGCTGCTTCTGCCCCGGTGGACTCCGTCTCGTGCCCCGGGGTTCGAGCTGACTATGCCCCCGAAGTCGGCATATCGGCCACTCTCCGGCGTCACATGGCCCAGTTCTCCCGGCCGTTCGTGACTCTTCGTGATTTCGGGGTGACTCTCGGCCTACAGCGGCTGCCATCCCGGCCACGGCCGGATCCCGGCCAGCAGGTCCCGGACGCGCAGGGCGGCCTGCCCGGCGAGGGCGGGGTCCACCGCGGCCGCGCGCAGCGCGTAGCCGACGACCCGGATCTCGCGGATGTCCCGCAGCACGGCGAACCCCGGCCACGCCATGACGTCGAGCCCGTAGGCGGCGGTGAACCGGGCGTACCCGGCGTCGTCCATGACCCCGAAGGTCGACCGGTCGAGGGCCGTCGCCACGAGGTCCCACTCCGGCGGCCCCACGCCGACCCGGACCAGGTCGAGCAGCAGGACCTCGCCGGTGTCGGTCTCCACGACGTTGCCGGCCCAGGCGTCGCCGTGGACGACGCACGGCGGCGCCCCGGCCGGCAGCTCCGCCCACGCCGCCCGCAGCCGGACCAGCCGGGAGCCCAGCTCCGCGCGCTGGGCGGGCGTCCCGAGGGGCGAGCCGAGCAGGCGGGGCTCGACCCGGCGGAACGGGTCGAAGGCCGGCAGCGCAGGGGCCCGGGGCAGGGCGAGGGCGTGCAGCCGGCGCAGCGCCCCGGCCGCGAGCTCGCCGCCGGCGGGCCGGTGCGGCGGCAGCGGCGCCCAGAAGGTCACCAGCCGGTCCCCCACCTCGACCAGGACCTGTCCCGACGCCGGCCGCACGGCGGGCACCCCCTCGGCGGCGAACCACCGCGAGACCTCGACCTCGTGCCGGGCCGCCGCCCCCCCGCCGACGGGCGCCACCCGGGCGAGCACCCCGTCCGCGAGGCGGACCAGTGCGTCCTCCCCGACCCGCAGCGGCGTCGCACCCGCGGCCGGGCGTCCGGCGACGGCGCACCCGGCGGCGACGAGCCGCAGCGCCGTCGCCGGGTCGAGGACCCCGGTCGCGTCGACCTCCTCGGACACGCCGACCCACGGTAGCGACCCGGCCGGGGGCAGACTCACCGGATGGACCTCGACTCCGCCCTCTCCTTCGCCGCCGACAACCGCCGGAGCATCCTGCTCACCCTGCGCGGCAACGGGCGCCCTCAGTCGTCCAACGTCATGCACCTGGTGCGGGACGGGCGGATCCTGGTGTCGGTCACCGACGGCCGGGCCAAGACCCGCAACGCCCGCCGGGACCCGCGGGTGTCGCTGCACGTCCTCGGGCCCGACTTCTGGAGCTACGCGGTGGTCGAGGGCGACGCCTCGCTCAGCCCGGTCGCGGCGGCTCCCGACGATCCCACCGTCGAGGCCCTCGTCGACTACTACCGGGCGGCGGCCGGGGAGCACCCCGACTGGGACGAGTACCGGGCCGCCATGGTCGCCGAGGGCCGCCTGCTCCTCACCGTCGAGCCCACGCACGCCTACGGCATGCTGCCCGGCTGACGCCGGAGCCCGCGCGGCCGGGTGGGCACGGGACCGGACGGGCGGCGGGGAACGCCCCGCCCCGGCGCGTCGTTCTCCGGCAGACGGCACCGACGGCCGGTCGGCGGGTGGCGCGCGACGCGCCCGGCGATCACGGCGGGCGGTACCGTTGCCGCGAGGCGGCCACCGGTGCGTCCCGACGCGTCCGGCCCGGTCGGCCCTCGTACGTCCACTCATCCGCTCGAGAGGGGCGGGGCCGCCGGGCCCCCAGGTGCCGCAGACGATGTCCCGATTCAACGCCCGCCGGTTCCTCCGGGGACCGGCCATCTGGATCGCCCTGGCGGTCGTCGCCGTCATCCTCGGGGCCCGTCTGCTGACCGGCGACCGGTTCGCCGAGGTCGACACCAGCGAGGCGCTGGACCTGATCCGCGACGAGCGGGTCGAGTCCGCGGTGATCCGGGACGGCGAGCAGCGCCTCGACCTCGTGCTGCGCGAGGGCGAGGAGGTCGACGGCGCCACCCAGGTCCGCACCCACTACGTCTTCCAGCGCGGCGAGGACATCCTGCGGCTGCTGGACCAGAACCCGCCGCCCGAGGGGGTGGACGAGCAGAACCCGCGCACCTCCTGGGTGTCGAGCCTGCTGTTCTCGCTGATCCCGGTCCTGCTGCTGGTCGCCCTCTTCTGGTTCATCCTCACCCAGGTCAACGGCGGCGGCAGCCGGGTCATGCAGTTCGGCCGGTCCAAGGCCAAGCTCGTGAGCAAGGACATGCCGCAGGTGACGTTCGCCGACGTGGCCGGCGCCGACGAGGCCGTCGACGAGCTGCGGGAGATCAAGGAGTTCCTCGCCGAGCCGCAGAAGTTCCAGGCCGTCGGCGCGAAGATCCCCAAGGGCGTCCTGCTGTACGGCCCGCCCGGCACCGGCAAGACGCTGCTGGCGCGCGCGACGGCGGGCGAGGCGGGCGTGCCGTTCTACTCGATCTCCGGGTCGGACTTCGTCGAGATGTTCGTCGGCGTCGGAGCGTCCCGGGTGCGGGACCTGTTCGAGCAGGCCAAGAACAACGCGCCGGCGATCGTCTTCGTCGACGAGATCGACGCCGTCGGCCGCCACCGCGGCGCCGGCCTGGGCGGCGGCCACGACGAGCGGGAGCAGACACTCAACCAGCTGCTGGTCGAGATGGACGGCTTCGACGTCAAGACCAACGTCATCCTCATCGCCGCGACCAACCGGCCGGACATCCTCGACCCCGCCCTGCTCCGCCCGGGCCGCTTCGACCGGCAGATCGGCGTCGACGCCCCCGACATGAAGGGCCGTCACCGGATCCTCCAGGTGCACGGCAAGGGCAAGCCCCTGGCCGAGGAGGTCGACCTCGCGGCCGTGGCCCGCCGCACGCCCGGCTTCACCGGCGCCGACCTGGCCAACGTACTGAACGAGGCGGCGCTGCTCACCGCCCGGAGCAACCGGGACCGGATCGACGACGCCATGCTCGACGAGGCGATCGACCGGGTGATGGCCGGCCCGCAGCGGCGGTCGCGGCTGATGAGCGACAAGGAGAAGAAGATCACCGCCTACCACGAGGGCGGGCATGCCCTGGTGGCCGCGGCGCTGCGCCACACCGACCCGGTGACGAAGGTGACGATCCTGCCGCGCGGGCGGGCCCTCGGATACACGATGGTGATGCCGCAGGAGGACAAGTACTCGACCACCCGCAACGAGATGCTCGACCAGCTGGCCTACGCCCTGGGCGGCCGGGTGGCCGAGGAACTGGTCTTCCACGACCCCACCTCCGGGGCGTCCAACGACATCGACAAGGCGACGAACCTGGCCCGCCGGATGGTCACCCAGTTCGGGATGAGCGAGAAGGTCGGCGCCATCAAGCTCGGCCAGGGGTCCGGGGAGGTGTTCCTGGGCCGCGACATGGGCCACGAGCGCGACTACTCCGAGGCGGTGGCCGCGGTGGTCGACGGCGAGGTGCGCCGGCTCGTCGAGGCCGCCCACGACGAGGCGTGGGAGATCCTCGTCGAGCACCGGCAGGTGCTCGACGCCCTGGTGCTCGCCCTGTTCGAGAAGGAGACGCTGCACGCGGCGGAGCTCGCGGAGATCTTCTCCGACGTCGTCAAGCGCCCCGCCCGGCCGGTCTGGCTGTCGAGCGAGCGCCGCGGCGTCTCCGACCGGCCGCCGGTCCTCACCCCCGCCGAGCGGGCCGCGCTCAACGGCAACGGCGGCCCCCACGGCCGGCACGGCCCGCTGCGCGACGACGAGGGACTGGTGATCGGGCCCGAGGGGCCCGTGGACCCGGTCGCCGACCAGCGCGACTCCTGACCTCCGTGGTCCCGGGCACGCGGGTGGCCGGACGGGTGCTGCCCGGCCTGCCCCGGGTCGACCGGCCGCTGGTGGTCGGCGTGGTCAACGTGACGCCGGACTCGTTCAGCGACGGTGGGCGCTACCTCGACCACCGGGCCGCCGTCGACCACGGCCGCCGGCTGGCCGCCGACGGCGCCGACGTCGTCGACGTCGGCGGGGAGTCCACGCGGCCGGGGGCCGGGCGGGTCCCGGCCGACGAGGAGTGCCGGCGGGTCCTGCCCGTCGTCCGTGACCTGGCCGCCGGCGGGATCCCGGTCAGCGTCGACACCACCCGGGCCGCGGTGGCGCGGGCGGCGGTCGAGGCCGGTGCCGTGCTCGTCAACGACGTCAGCGGCGGGCGGCAGGACCCGGCGATGCTGCCGCTGCTGGCCGAGCTCGGGGTGGCGTGCGTCCTCATGCACTGGCGGGCCCCCTCGGACGTCATGGGGGCCTTCGCCCGGTACGACGACCCCGTGGGCGAGGTGGTCCAGGAGGTCCGGCAGCGGGTCGGGGCGGCCGTGGCCGCCGGAGTCGACGAGGCGGCGATCGCCGTCGACCCCGGCATCGGCTTCGCCAAGGACGCCGACCACAACTGGGCGGTGCTGGCCGGGCTGGAGCGGCTGGCCTCGCTCGGGCGGCCCGTCATGGTCGGGGTCAGCCGCAAGCGCTTCCTCGGCGCCCTCCTGACCGGACCGGACTCCCGGCCGCGTCCTCCCGCGGGCCGGGACGCCGCCTCGGCCGCGGTGGCCGCCCTGCTGGCGGCCCGGGGGGTGTGGGCGGTGCGGGCCCACGACGCCCGCGCCACCCGGGACGCCGTCGAGGTCGGGGTCCGTCTGGCCCGGGAGGCCCGATGACCGGCGGCCGGGCGCGGCGGTCGAGGGCCCGGGGACGGGCCCGGTGACGGACACGGTGACCGTCCGCGGCGTCGAGGCCCACGGCCGCCACGGCGTGCACGCCCACGAGCGGCGCGACGGCCAGACCTTCCGGTGCGACGTCACCCTGCACCTGGACACCCGCCGGGCGGGAGCCCGGGACGACCTCGCCGAGACCGTCGACTACGGAGCCGTCGCCGAGACCGTGCACGCGGTGCTCACCGGCCCGCCCCGCGCGCTGGTGGAGGCGGTGGCCGCGGAGATCGCCGGGCGGTTGCTCGCCGACCCGCGGCTGGCGGCCGTCGACGTCACCGTCCACAAACCACGGGCACCGATCCCGGTGCCGTTCGACGACGTCTCCGTCACCGTCCACCGGACCCGGGCCGACGCCCTGCTGGGGACCGACCCTGCGGGGGAGGTCCCGGCCGTGGTCGCCCTGGGCTCGAACCTCGGGGACCGCCCGGGCACGCTGCGGGGCGCGGTCCACGGCCTGGCCGGGATCCCCGGCATCACCGTCGCCGCCGCCTCCCCCGTGGTCGAGAGCGATCCCGTCGGCGGTCCCGGCGGGCAGCCGCCCTACCTCAACGCCGTGCTGCTGCTCCGGACCCGGCTGTCGCCCCTGGCGCTGCTGCACGCCTGCCAGGACGTCGAGGTCGCCCACGGTCGTCGCCGGGACGTGCGGTGGGGGCCGCGCACCCTCGACCTCGACCTCGTGACGTGGGGGGAGACGGTCGCCTCGACCTCGGCCCTGGAGCTGCCGCACCCGCGCGCGGGCGAGCGGGGCTTCGTCCTCGTCCCCTGGCACCTGGCCGACCCGGACGCCGTCCTGCCCTCGCTCGACGGCCCGCGGCGGGTGGCCGACCTGGTCCACCTGGTCACCGCCGCGGCGGCCGGCGGCCGCGTCCCGGGGATCAGGGTGCGCGAGGATGTCCGCCTGGACCCGGGGACGCCGGCCGAGGAGGCGCCGACCCCGGGCACCGCGCGGCCCGCCGCGACCGACCAGCCGGAGGTGCCCCGATGACGACGACCCGGGGGACGACGGTGCTCGCCGTCGCCGTGGTCTGCCTCGTCCTGTCGTGGGCGGGCCTGCGGGTGGCCCTGGACCTGGGGTGGTCCCTGCCGTCCCCGCCGTGGGCGGTGACCGCCGTCATCGCCCTCCTCGCGGTCGGCACGCTCGCCGTCGCCTGGCCCGTGCGGCAGTGGACCGCCGGTCGCCGCGACCGGCCGGTCGACCCGCTGCGGGCCGCCCGCACGGTGGCGCTGGCGAAGGCGTCGGTGCTGACCGGGGCGGTCGTCACCGGGTTCTGGGGGGCGTTCGCCGTCACGGTCCTGCCCCGGGTCGAGGTCCCGGCGCAGACCGGGCGCGCGGTCGCGGTCCTGCTCGCCGTCGTCGCCTCGGTCGGCCTGCTCGTCGCGGGCATGCTGGCGGAGCGGTGGTGCCGGATCCCGCCGGAGGACGACGCCCGGGAGCCGGACCGTCTGCGCGCCCCGGACGGCTCCGCCGCGTGAGGCGATGTGCCCACGGTAGTGACCGGTATTATGGTCACATGGCCAGAAATCTGACCGCTACCGAGGTCAAGGCTCGGATCCTCGCGCTTCTGGACGAGGTCGCCGCCGGTGAGGAGGTGGACATCACCAAACACGGGCGGATCGTGGCTCGTCTCGTACCCGCGAGTGGTGGACACGCCCTGCGGGGACGCTTCGCCGGGCGAGCGCGCACCGCGGTGGACGACGAGGAACTCTTCACCGCCTCCACGGACTGGGACGTCGCCCGGTGACGGTCCTGCTCGACACCCACGTCGTGCACTGGTGGTCCTCCGAGCCGGAGCGGTTGAGCGAGGCCGCGACCCGGGTCGTCGAGGGCGCCGACGAACTCGCCGTCTCGGGCGTCACCTGGTTCGAGCTGGCGTGGCTGGCACGCCGGGAGCGGATCACCCTGACCGTCCCGGTGTCGTCCTGGCTGGCCGAACTCGCCGCCGACGTCCGGACGGTGCCCGTCACCTGGCGGGTCGCCCATACCGCCGCCTCGCTCCCCGGGTCCTTCCCGAGCGATCCCGCGGACCGCGTCATCTACGCGACTGCGCTCGAGCACGGCTGGCCGCTGGTCACCAAGGACGGTCGCATGAGAGACCACGCAGGACCCACGGATCCCACCGTGTGGTGATCGACCGCACCCGCACCCGTCGGTCGCTCGTCAGCCGCCGCCGTCGACCCCGAGGATCGCCATGGCGGCCGAGCGGCCCGGGATGCCGCTGACGCCGCCGCCGCGGACGGCTCCGGCGCCCGCCAGCAGGACACCGGGGACGCCGGTCTCGACGCCCCAGGTGCCCGCGGCCGCGGGGTCCTCGGCCCAGGGCCACGACAGGGGACGGTGGAAGATGTGGCCGCCCGGCAGGGCGACGTCGGCCTCGAGGTCCACCGGGTGGCGCGCCTCGACCGCGGGCCGGCCGTCGGAGCCGGTGGCCAGGCAGTCGCGGATCGGCTCGGCGAGGATCGCGTCGAGGGAGTCCAGGGTCCGCTCCAGGGCCGTCCGGCGGGCGCCCTCGGGGTCGTCCCGGAACACCCGCGCCGGCATGTGCAGGCCGAACACGGTGAGGGTGTGGGCACCGGAGGCCCGCAGCCCCGGCCCGAGGATCGAGGGGTCGGTGAGCGTGTGGCAGTACACCTCGGCCGGGGGCACGGCGGGCACCCGGCCGGCCGCCGCCTCGGCGAACGCCGTCGCCAGCATCGTGGCGGTCTGGTTGACGTGGAAGGTGCCGGCGAAGGCGGTCGCCGGGTCGGTGCCGTCCCGCAGCGCCGGCAGCCGGTCGAGGACCATGTTGACCTTGAGCTGGCTGCCCTCGGGCGCGGGGCCGCCGTGCCGCCCCACGGCGCGGTCCAGGTGATGCGGGGCCGCGGCCCACACCACGTGCCCGGCTGACAGCTCGAGCTCGGCGCCGTCGGCCGTCACCGCGTGGACGGCGGGGGCCTCGGGGCCTGCGTCGACGCCGGTGACCGTGACCCCGGTGAGGATCTCCGCCCCGGCGCCGGCGGCCGCGCGCGCGAGGGCCCCGGAGACCGCCCCCATCCCGCCCACGGGCACGTCCCAGTCCCCGGTGCCGCCGCCGACGACGTGGTAGAGGAAGCACCGGCTCGCCGCGAGGTCCGTCGCCGGGTCGGCGAAGGTCCCGATGAGCGCGTCCGTCAGCACGACCCCCCGCACCAGGTCGTCGCCGAACCGGCGCGCCACCTCCACCCCGACGGGCTCCTCGACGAGGGCGCACCACAGCTCGTCGTCGGCCGCGACCGCCCGCATCTCCGAGCGGGACAGCAGGGGCCGCGCGAACGTGGGCCAGATCCGGTGCGCGAGGTCACCGACCCGGCCGCGGAACTCCGTCCAGGCCTCGGCGTCCCGGTCCGCCCCGACCGCTGCGAACGACGCCCGGGTGGTGGCGGCGTCGCCGGTGTCGACCAGGAGGCCCACCTCGCCGCCGCGCCGCGGGTCGGGGGTGTACGACGAGATCCGCCGCCGCACCAGGCGCAGGTCGAGGCCCAGCTCGTCGACGATCCACCGAGGGAGCAGGCTGACGAGGTAGGAGTACCGCGACAGCCGGACGTCGAGCCCGGGGAACGCCGCAGTGCTGACCGTCGCGCCCCCGACGTGGTCCGATCGTTCCAGCACGCACACCGACCGGCCCGCCCGGGCCAGGTACGCCGCAGCGGTGAGGCCGTTGTGCCCGGCGCCGACGACCACGGCGTCGTAGCGCGCCCGCGCCGGCAGCGGTGTCGCGATCATGGCGCCGACCCTACGGCGCCCCTCACAGCCCGGCCGCCCGGATTCACGGCGCGCTCTCATGCTCCTCTCAGCGAGCCCCGGCCGTCCTCCGACGACCGCCCCATCCGACGCGTCCAGGCTCTGTCACCATGAGATCGCCTACGCCGACCCGGCTGCTCCGGCTGCTCCGGCCGCTCGCCGTCCTCGTCGCCGTCGCGGCGCTCGCGGCGTGCGGCGACGACTCCGACGACTCGGGGGTGGCCTCGCTCGAGACGGGAGCGGACGCCGCCGGAGCGTCCGCCTCCCCCACCGGCGACGCGGAGGAGGAGCTCCTCGCCTACGCGCAGTGCCTGCGCGACCAGGGCCTCGACGTGCCCGACCCCGAGGTCGACGCCGACGGCAACCTCGTCCTCGGCGGCGGCGGCGGGGGCGCCGGTGGCGGCGACGGCCAGCCGCCGGACCCGGAGGAGTTCGAGGCGGCGCAGGAGGTCTGCGGGGAGCCGCCGGCCGGTGTCGGCGGGGCGCTCGACGAGCTGCAGTCCCCGGAGTTCCAGGACGCGCTGCTGGCCTTCACGCAGTGCCTGCGCGACCGCGGGTACGACGTCGAGGACATCCAGCCGGGCGACGGGCCGGGCGGTGGCGGTGGCGGCGCCGGCGGCGGCGGTCCGCTCGGCGACCTCGACGTCGACGACCCGGAGGTCGCCGCCGACCTCGACGAGTGCCAGTCCGAGGCCTTCGCCGGCGTGGACCTTCCCGGCGCCGGCGGCCAGGGATGAGCCGCACCGCCCGCCAGCCGGCGTCGCTGCGCCGGACCCTGCTGGTGTCGGCGGTCACCGCGGCCGTGCTGACGCTCGCCGTGACCGGTCTCGTCCTGGCCCCCGGAGCCGGCGGGGCGTGGGCCGGCGACGACGAGAGCGGGACCGGGACGGCCGACCCGGCGACCTCGGAGCCGGAGGGGACGACCGGGACCGACCAGGACGGGGCGACCGGGTCGGGGACGGCCACCGTGACCCGGACGGACCTGGTCCGCACCGAGACCCTCCAGGGGGCGCTGTCGTTCGGCGACGCCCGCGAGATCACCGCAACCCGCGACGGCGTCGTCACGGCGGCCCCCGCCTCCGGCGACGAGGTCGCCCTGGGGTCCGTCCTGCACTCCGTGTCGGCCGAGCCGACGGTGTTGCTCGCGGGCGCCGTCCCCGCGTACCGCGACCTGTCGACGGACACCCCGGACGGCCTCGACGTCACCCAGCTGGAGCAGGCGCTGGTCGACGCCGGACACGGCGAGGGCGTGACCGTCGACGGCACCTTCGACGACGCGACCGCCGACGCCGTCGAGGCCTGGGAGGAGGCGCTGGGCCGGTCCGACCCGGACGGCGTGGTCACCCTCGGCGACGTCGTCTTCGCCACCGGCGCGGCGCGGGTGTCGGCCGTGCCGGCCCCGGTGGGCGCCGTCGTCCGGGCGGGCGACGCGGTGGTCGAGGTCACCGGGTCGACCCGCGAGGTGGACCTCGACGTCGAGGTGGACCGGGCCGAGGACCTGGCCACCGGGACCGCGGTCACCGTCGAGCTGCCCGACGGCACCGAGACGGCGGGCACCGTCGCGGAGATCGGCACCGTGGCCGAGGAGGACCCCGCCGACCCGCAGGGCGGCGCGACCGTGCCGGTCGTCGTCACCTTCGACGACCAGGCGGCCGCCGCGGCCTTCACCGGCGGCACCGTCGACGTGGTCCTCGAGCGGTCCCGCGAGGAGGGCGTGCTGGCCGTGCCGGTCACCGCCCTGCTCGCCCTCGCCGAGGGCGGCTACGCGGTCGAGGTCGTCGAGCCGGGCGGCGGCACCCGCCTCGTCGGGGTCGAGACCGGGACGTTCACGGACGACCTGGTGGCGGTGACCGGGACCGGCGAGGAGTTGGCCGAGGGCACCGAGGTGGTGGTCGCCGGATGACCGCTCTCGACACCGGCATCGACACCGCCCCCGACGTCCTCGCCGCCGATCGGGAGCCCGTCCTCGAACTCCACGACGTGACCAAGGAGTTCCCCACCGACCCGCCGACCCGGGTCCTGCACGGGATCGACCTCACGGTCCACCGGGGAGAGCTGGTCGCCGTGGTGGGCCCCTCCGGGTCCGGGAAGTCCACCCTGCTCAACATCATCGGGACCCTCGACCGGCCGACCGCGGGGACGGTCCGGATCGCCGGACGGGACGCCTCGGCCATGCCGGACGCCGCGCTGTCCGGCCTGCGCGCTCACGAGATCGGGTTCGTCTTCCAGCAGTTCTTCCTGCTCTCCGGGAAGTCGGCCGTGGACAACGTGGCCGACGGGCTGCTCTACACGGGTCTCGACCGGCGGGAGCGGCGGCGGCGGGCGCTGGAGGTGCTCCAGGAGGTCGGCCTGGGCCACCGCGTCCGCCACCAGGCGCAGGCGATGAGCGGCGGGGAGCGGCAGCGGGTCGCGATCGCCCGGGCCCTCGTCGGCCAGCCGTCGCTGGTCCTCGCCGACGAACCGACCGGGAATCTCGACACCCGGTCGGGGGCCGCCATCGTCGACCTCCTGCACCGCCTCCACGAGCGCGGCTCCACCATCCTCGTCATCACGCACGACGTCGACCTGGCGAGCAGCCTGCCCCGGCGGGTCGCGATCCGGGACGGCCTCGTCGAGTCCGACACCGGTCCGGCGTGGGCGCGGGCGAGCGCATGAGGCCCGCCCACTCCCTGCGGAGCCGGCTGCACGCCGGCGACCTGCTGCGGGTCGGCGCCGTCGGGCTCCTGACCCGCAGACTGCGGGCCGCCCTGTCGGCGCTCGGCATCGCCATCGGGATCGCGGCCATGGTCGCGGTCCTCGGGATCTCCGAGAGCTCCCGGCAGGACCTGCTGTCCTCCCTCGACCGGCTGGGCACCAACCTGCTGACGGTGCAGGCCGGCACCGGTCTCGGCGCCGGCGACGCCGCGCTGCCGGCGAGCGCCGACGACATGCTGGCCCGCGTCGGCCCGGTCGAGTCGGTCGCCACGACCACCTCGGTGGACGCCACCGTCCGCCGCACCGACCTGGTGCCGGAGGGGGACACCCAGGGCCTGTCGGTCCGCGCGGCGGACCCGGGCCTGCTGTCGGCGCTCGCCGGCGAGGTCGCGACCGGGGAGTGGCTGGACGCCGTGCGGTCCGACCTGCCGGTGGTCGTCCTCGGGTCCGTCGCGGCCGAGCGCCTCGGCATCACCGGGGTGGCGGACGGGGCGCAGGTGTGGATCGGCGACCGGTGGTTCACGGTCGTCGGGATCCTCGAGCCGCTCGAACTGGCGGCCGACATCGACCGGTCCGTCCTCATCGGCGAGGGTGTCGCCACGACGGCCTTCGACATCTCGGAGTCGCCGGAGACGGTCTACGTCCGGGCCGACCCCGAGTTGGTGACGTCGGTCCGCGACATCGCGCCCGCCTCGGCGGACCCTGCCGACCCCGACCAGGTCGAGGTCTCGCGCCCGTCCGACGCCATCGAGGCCCGGGCCGAGGCCGCGACCGCGTACACCGAGCTCTTCCTCGGCCTGGGGGCGGTTGCCCTGCTGGTCGGAGGGGTCGGCATCGCCAACATCATGGTGATCTCGGTCCTGGAGCGGCGCTCCGAGATCGGCCTGCGCCGGGCGCTCGGGGCCACCCGGCGTCACGTCAGCCTCCAGTTCGTCACGGAGGCGCTCATCCTGTCGGCCGCCGGCGGCGCCGCCGGCGTGGCGATCGGGGCCGCGGTCACCGCCGGGTACGCCCTGTCCCGCGGCTGGTCTGTCGAGGTGCCGGCCGTGGCCTACCTCGGCGGCTTCGCCGCCGCCCTGGTCATCGGCGCCATCGCCGGGGTCTACCCCGCCCGCCGGGCCGCCCGGCTCTCCCCGACCGACGCCCTGAGGACGGTGTGACGTGACCCAGCCCCGAGAGCTCCCGCGCGGGGCCCGCCTGGTGCGGGCCCTGGTGGCCGCCGGCGCCGGGCCGGTCCTCGGCGCGAGCCTGCTGGTCGCGCTGATCGCGGTCCCGCCGGGCTCGGCGGCCGGCGCGACGGGGACGACCGGTGGGGAGAACCGGGAGCCGGGGACGGCGGAGGTCTCGCTCCGGGACCTCGTCGCCACCCGGTCCGAGACCGGGATCGTCCGGTCGGCGGGGACGGTCGTGGTCCGCGAGGGGTGGGCCGGCGCCGTCGAGGTCGACCCGGCCTCGGAGCCGACCGCCGACGGTGGTGGCGGTGGCGCCGGTGGTGGCGGTGAGGACGCGACCGCCCTGGACGCGGAGCCGGTGGCGGTCGTCGGGGACCCGACCGGCGGGCCGACCTCGGCGCCGTCGTCCGTGCCGTCCTCCGAGTCGTCGTCCGAGTCGTCGTCCGAGCCGACGGCGCCGTCGTCCGAGTCGTCCTCCCAGCCGTCGACCCAGCCCACCTCCGGGCCCACCTCCGGGCCGACGGGGGACCCCACGACCGGTCCGGGTCCCGGCCCGACCACGGCCCCGACCGGGGCGACGTCCGCGCCGGGCGGCTCGCCGCCCTCGTCGGCGCCGCCCTCGTTCGGCCAGATGCCCTCCGGTCAGGGCTCCTCCGGTCAGGCGTCCTCGGGCCAGGTCCCGTCCGGTCAGGCCGCTGCGGGTGGCGCCGCCGGCGCCGGCCAGGTGCCGTCCGGGTCCGCCCCGGCGAGCGGGGAGCCCGGGGCCGCGGGGGCCGGCGCCCAGGACGGCGCGACCGGGGTCGCGACCGCGGTCGTCACGGCGCTCGCCGAGGTCGGGGCCCCCGTCGCGTCGGGGACCGTCCTCTACGCCACCGACGGCGAGCCGGCGGCGGCCGTGGTGTCCGACACCCCGCTGTGGCGGGACCTCGACACCGAGGCCGACGCCGGCCCGGACGTCCGGGCACTGGAGCAGGCGCTCGTCGACATCGGGCTCGGCGAGGGCGTGACGGTCGACGACAGTTTCACGGCCGCCACCGCGGACGCCGTCGAGAGCTGGGAGGAGTCGCTGGGACGCGCCGACCCGGACGGCCGGGTGACCGTGGGCGAGGTGATGGCCGTGCCGGACGGGACGACCGTCACCCGGCGGGTCGCCGCCGTCGGCGACGAGGTCCCGCCCGGGGCCGAGCTGCTGGAGCTGGCGACCGGGGTCCAGGAGATCGCCCTCGACGTGGACGCGACCGATCCCGGCCCGTGGCGCACCGACGCCGAGGTCGTCGTCGAGACCACGGCGGGGGACGTCCCCGGCCGGGTGGCCTCGCTCGGCACGGACGCCGCCGGGGGTGAGGAGGACACCACCGCGACCCTGGAGGTCGTCGTGACCCCCGACGCCGCCGCGGACCTCGCCACCGGATCCGCCGTCACCGTCTCCGTCGTCGAGGACCAGGTCTCCGACGCGCTCACCGTCCCGCTCGGTGCGATCGCCGCGGGTCCGGAGGGGGAGCCGGCGGTCCGGGTCCGTGCTGCGGACGGCGGCGTGACCACGGTCGACGTCACCTACGGACTCGTGGTCGACGGCCTCGCCGAGGTGCTCACCGGGCTCGAGGCCGGGGACGTCGTCGTCGTGCCCTCCTGACGGGCGGCGCCCGGCAGCCGCAGGCGCACCCGCGCCCCGCCGCGCGGCGAGCGGAGGATCTCCACCTCGCCGCCGTGACGGGCGACGGCGTCGGCCACGATCGACAGGCCCAGGCCGCTGCCCGGCCGGGAACGGGCTTCCGGCGAGCGCCAGAAGCGGTCGAACACCCGGGGGCGCTCGCCCGGCGGGATCCCGGGACCGGCGTCGTCCACCACCAGCACGCCGTCGCGCAGCGAGACGTCGACCGGCGACCCGGCGGGGGAGAACTTGACGGCGTTGTCGAGCACGTTGACGACGGCCCGTTCCAGCGACACCGGGTCGCCGTGGAGCCACCACGGGGCGAGGTCGACGGTGATCCGCCGGTCGCCGCGCCGGGCGGCCCGCTGGACGGCCCGGGCGGTCACCGCTGCGAGGTCCACCGCGACGGGGTCGGGCGCCGGGTCGTCGTGGGCCAGCACCGTGAGCTCGCGCACCAGACGGGTGAGCTCCTCGGTCTGCTCGACGATGCCGGCCCGCAGCTCCCGCAGGGCCTCGGCCGGCAGGGGCCGGCCGACCGCGTCGGCCCGCGCCAGCAGTTCGACGTTGGTCCGCAGGCTCGTCAGGGGGGTGCGCAGTTCGTGGCCGACGTCGGCGACCAGCTGGCGCTGCCGGGTCCGCGCCAGCGACAGGGCCGCCGTCATCCGGTTGAAGGCGGCGGCCAGCCGAGCGATCTCGTCCCGGCCCCGGACGTCGATCGGCACGTCGAGGTCGTCAGTGGCCGCGATGTGCTCGGCCGCCGCGGTGAGGGAGTCCAGCGGCCGCAGCCCCGCCCGGGCCACCACCCAGGCCGTGAGCAGGGCCACCAGCGACCCGCCGACGGTCGCGGCGACCAGGGCGGCGCCGAGCCGGTCGAGCGCGGACTCCACGTCCGTGACGTCCCGCATCACGGTCACCGTGCCCACGCCGTCGAGCGAGACCGAGCGCAGGCGCACCGGGGTCCCGGAGCTGGTGACGGCCGACCGGAGGGCGTCCACCTCGCCGTCGCCGGCGGCGGCCCGGGACTCCGCCGCCGTCGGCGCCACCGTCCCGAGGCCGGTGCCGCCGCAGACGGTGCCGTCCGGTCGGACCAGCTGGGCGTCCGCGAGCGCCAGCGGCGTCCGCGGGGGGTCGTCGAGGAAGCCGCACAGGTCGTCGGGCACCTCGGGGCCGGCCGCCTCGTCGAAGGGCGCGCCGCCCAGCGGCACCTGGAGGGACCGGTCGACCTGACCGTTGAGCACTCCGGCCGTCACCCACCAGGCAAGGGCGCTCACGCCGGCCACGGCCGCCGCCACCGCCGCCGTGCCCAGCAGCACGAGGCGGTGGCGGATGCCGGGGCGGCGGAGCCTCACCGGCGTCCTCACGGCCCGCGCAGGACGTAGCCGACCCCGCGGACGGTGTGCACCAGCCGCGGCTCGCCGCCGGCCTCGAGCTTGCGACGGACGTACCCCACGTAGACCTCCAGCGTGTTCGAGACCGGCCGGGCGTCCCGGCCCCAGATCTCCTCGAGGAGGAACCGCCGGGACAGCACCTGCCGCGGCCTGCGCAGCAGCAGTTCGAGGAGGTCGTGCTCGGTCCGGGTGAGGTCGACGGGGCGGCCGCCCCGCGTGACCTCCCGGGTCCGAGGGTCCAGGACCAGGTCGGCGAAGCGCAGTGCCTCGTCCCGGGACGCGGCCGCCCGGGCGGCCCGGCGGAGCAGGGACCGGATCCGGGCGAGCAGCTCCTCCAGGGCGAAGGGCTTGGGCAGGTAGTCGTCCGCACCTGCACCCAGCCCCGTGACGCGGTCCGGCGTCGCGTCGCGCGCCGTGAGGACGAGGATCGGCACCCGGCTGCCGCGGGCCCGCAGCCGGCGGCACACCTCGAGGCCGTCGATCCCGGGCATCTGGAGGTCGAGGACGACCGCGTCCGGGGGCGAGGCCGTCACGGCCGCGAGCGCCGCCTCCCCGTCGGCGGCCGTCCGCACGGTGTACCCCTCGAACACCAGCGTCCGCTCGAGGCTGGCGAGCACGGCGGGGTCGTCGTCGACGACGAGGATCTCCTGCGTCCGCATGCCCACCTCCGGCGTGTGACCGGCGACAGGATCACGGCCCTGGCTGGGAGGACGGTGAGAACGCGGAAGGGCGGTTCAGGGCGAGTGGTCGCTCACTCGGTCACCTCCGTTCGGGAGGCGTCGGCCCGCCGGTTCGCACGTCCGGGCGGGCGCCTCTCGTCACGTGGCGGCCTGACCCGTCCGGGTAGTTCAGCGGGGGTGACGCTCCCTGGCGGTGGGCGCCCTCACCGCTGACCGGGCTCGGTAAGGAGAGCACGTGCGACGCTGATCCGGTGACGACCGTGACCGCGCTCCCGGACGCCGCGTCGTGCGCCGACGCCCGCGCGGGGTTGGCCGGTGTCGCACAGGTGACGCCGGTGTTGCGCAGCCGGGCGCTGTCCCAGCTGGTGGGCGGCGACGTCTGGCTCAAGTGCGAGAACCTCCAGCGGGGCGGCTCCTTCAAGATCCGTGGGGCCTACACCCGGATCGCCCGGCTGTCACCCGAGCAGCAGGCCCGGGGCGTGGTGGCGGCCTCGGCCGGGAACCACGCCCAGGGGGTGGCGATCGCGGCTGCCCGGCTGGGGGTCCGGGTCACGGTCTTCATGCCGGTCGGGGCCGCCCTGCCGAAGGTCGCGGCCACGCGGGACTACGGGGCCGAGGTCCGGCACGCGGGCGCGACGGTCGACGAGTCGCTGCTGGCGGCCCGGGCGTTCGCGGACGGGACCGGCGCCGTGCTCGTGCACCCCTTCGACCACCCGGACGTGGTGGCCGGACAGGCGAGCCTTGGTGCGGAGGTCCTTGAGCAGGTGCCCGATACCCGCACCGTGCTGGCGGGGGTGGGCGGCGGCGGGCTGCTCGCCGGCATCACCCTGGCGGTGGCGTTCGCCGGGACCGGGGCCCGGGTGGTCGGGGTGCAGGCGGCCGGCGCCGCGGCGTGGCCGCCGTCCCTGGACGCCGGGCGGCCGGTGGCCCTCGACCGGATGACGACCATGGCGGACGGCATCGCCGTCGCCCGGCCCGGCGAGGTCCCGTACTCGGTGGTGAGCCCGCACGTGCCGGGGGCCGCCGCGGTGTGCACGGTCGACGAGGACGCCGTGTCGCAGGCGGTGCTCCTCGTCCTCGAGCGGGCGAAGCTGCTGGTGGAGCCGGCCGGTGCGGTGTCGGTCGCCGCCCTGCTGGCCGGGGTCGCGCCGGTCGAGCCCCCGGTCGTCGCGGTGCTCAGCGGCGGCAACGTCGACCCGCTCGTGCTGCACCGGATCCTGCGGCACGGCCTCGCCGCCGCCGGCCGCTACCTGTCGGTCCGGGTGCGGATCGCCGACCGCCCGGGCGCGCTGTCGGCGCTGCTGGCTGCGGTGGCGGCGGCCGACGCCAACCTCGTCGAGGTCGAGCACCGTCGCGTCGACCCGGCCCTGCACGTCGACGAGGTCGAGGTGGCGCTGCAGCTGGAGACCCGGGGGCCCGAGCACCGGACGGACGTCCTGGCCGGGCTGGCCGCGGCGGGGTACCGGGTGATCGGCTGAGCCGCGACCTCCGCGGACCGTCGGCGGCCGCGGGCCTCAGCTCAGGATGTCGGCCGGCGTGAGCGTGACGTCGAGGACGGTGAGCGGCGTCGTCCAGGGCAGGCGCTGGACGCTGCGGTACGGGGGGAGCTGGCCGGGGTCGGGGTCGCGGTGGACGACGACGGAGCGGTCGGCGAGGTCGACGACCCAGTAGTCGGGGACCCGCGCGGCGGCGTAGATCCGGGGCTTGTGGGCGAGGTCGACCCGGCGGCTGCTGTCCGACACCTCGACGACCAGGTGCGCCGTCGTCGGGTGCGAGCCCGCGTCCATGGCCGCTGCGTCCACGACCGAGACGTCCGGCTCGGGTTCGTTGACGTCGTTCGCCGCCAGCGGCTTCTCCTGCCGCACCCGGTACGCCTCGCCGTGCCGGGCCAGCAGTGCGCGGTCCAGCGCCCAGGCGATGTCGTCGACGCTGCGGGAGTGCCGCCACTTCTGCGGCGCCATCTCGACGATCTCCCCCTCCAGCAGCTCCACGTGCCGCCCGTCGAACCCGCCCTGGTCGACGAGGACCTCGTAGAGATCCCGAGTGAGTCCCCGGATCGGGACCTCCGGGTCCTGGGTGAGCGGCCTCGCCGTCATGCCCGGAAGCGTAGGCGCGGCGTCCGGGTCGGCGTCGCGTTCGTCCACAGGCTCATGGTGCCGCGGCGTCGGCCGTCCGGCCCAGCACCCCGACGACGGCCTCGGCCACCGCGTCCGGCCGGTCGAGCGGCACGACGGTCCGGGCGTCGGGCAGCCACCGCACCTCGGTCCCGAGAATCTCGGCGAGCAGCGGGCGCACCGTGAGCAGCCGCACCGCGGCCCGGGCGAGCCAGGGCGCCGCCGCAGCGGCGACGAAGGGCCGGATCAGCGGCGGCGGGAAGCGCTCGAAGGCGTCGCAGCCGGCGAGGACGAGGCCGCCGAAGCGCTCGGGGTGGCGCGCCGCGGCGATCTGGGCCAGCGCGCCCCCGGTGTCGTTGCCCACCAGCACCGGCCGGTCGAGGCCGGTGCGGTCGGCGACGTCGACGACCGCACCGGCGGACTCGACCGGGCTGTCGCTGCGCCCGCTGGCCGCCGCCCTGGGCACCAGCGACCGGATGCTCCTGTACTACTTCGGTACCCGGGACGGGCTCCTGGTGGCGGCACTCGCCGAACTGGGCCGCCGCCTGGAGCAGCGGCTCGCCGCGGTCCTGCCGGCCGACCCGGTGTCCGGGGCGCAGCTGCTCGCCCTGCTGTGGCGGGCCTCGGACCTGCCCGGCGCGGAGCCCTACCTGCGCCTCCACCTGGAGGTCAGCGCGCTGGCGGCGCGCGGGGAGGAGCCGTACCGGACGGTCGCCGGCGCGATCGCCGACGGGTGGATCGGCTGGTTCGCGGCGCGCCTGCCCGCCGACGGCTCGGCGCGGGACGCCGCCGCCGGCGTCCTGGCGGCTCTCGACGGGCTGCTCCTCACGCGGTACGCCGTGTCCCGGGAGGTCGCCGCCACCGCCGCCGCCTGGTTGACCCGACGGCTCACGGCCCCGGCGTCCTAGCCCCCGGGCCAACCGGGCGACATGGCAGCCGGAATCGTCGCGCCACCAGGCACATGGCCCGCGGAACGGTCGTGAAAGGACCCCGTTTCGGCCCTCCTGACGACCACTTCGCGGGCCAAGTAGCACCGAGGAGATCAACTCGCGACCGGTTCACGTGCCAGGTGGGTAGGGAGCGGGTTCAGTAGCGACCGATCAGCAGGCCATGTCCGTCACGCCGGACGTTCTCAGGCCTCAGGACACCGGTTCGGCCTGACGCTCGGGGAGCAGCCGGCGCAGCGCGGCGTGGACCGCCTCCGGGGTCAGCACGCCGACGTAGCGGTCGCCGTCGACGACCGGGAGCCACGCCGCGTCGTGCTGGACGATCTCGGCGAAGCCGTCCTTCAGCGGGGCGCCGAGGTCGGCGGTGGCCTCGAACCGGTGGCGGCGGTCGCCGACCGTGCCCTCGCCGGCGAGGCTGCGCCGCGACACCCAGCCGCGCAGGTTGCCGTCGCGGTCGACGACGACGGCGTACTCGTAGCCCGGGGTGGTGTCGATGGCCCGGCGCGCCTGCGCCACCGGGTCGTCCATGACGAGGGTCGGCGGGTGCTCGAGGTCGGTCTCCTCGATCGGGGTGACGGCGAGGCGGCGCAGCCCCCGGTCCGCGCCGACGAACTCGGCGACCAGGTCGCTGGCGGGGTGGGCGAGGATCGAGGCGGGGGTGTCGTACTGCTCGAGGACGCCGCCCGGGCGCAGGACGGCGATCCGGTCCGCGATCCGCACCGCCTCGTCGATGTCGTGCGTGACGAAGACGACGGTCTTGCGCAGGCGCTCCTGGATCCGCCGGAACTCCACCTGCAGGCGGTCGCGGACCACCGGGTCGACCGCGCCGAAGGGCTCGTCCGCCAGCACCACCGGCGGGTCGGCGGCCAGCGCCCGGGCCACGCCCACCCGCTGCCGCTGGCCCCCGGACAGCTGGTGCGGGTACCGGCGCCCGTGCCGGTCCGGCTCCAGGCCGACGAGGGTCAGCAGCTCGTCCACCCGGGCCGCGGTCCGCCGCCGGTCCCAGCCCAGCAGTCCCGGCACGGTGGCGACGTTCTCGGCGACGGTGCGGTGGGGGAACAGCCCGACCTGCTGGATGACGTAGCCGATGCCGCGGCGCAGCTCCGTGGTCGCCACGCGCGAGACGTCCCGCCCGCCCACCGTGATGGTGCCCGCGGACGGCTCCACGAGCCGGTTGATCATCCGGAGGATCGTCGACTTGCCGCTGCCCGACGAGCCGACCAGCGCGACCAGCTCACCGGCCGCGACGTCGAGGTCGAGGCGGTCCACCGCGACCGTGCCGTCGGCGTACTCCTTGCGGACGCCGCGCAGCGAGATCGCCGCACCGGCCGGTCCGGGGGTAGCGTCGCCGGGGTGCTCGGGGACGTCGCCGCGGGGCTGCATCGGGCCACCGTGTCGCAGTCGTGCCTGCGGCGCAACGACTGGATCTGCGCCGAGTACGTCACCACCAGGCGTGACGACCTCGTGGACGCGCTGACGCAGCACACGCTCATCACCGTGGCCGCGGTGGTCCTCGGTGTCCTCGCCGCCGTCCCGCTGGCGGTGCTGGTGCGACGCAACCGCGGTCTCACGGCCGCCCTCACCGGCACCGCGACCGTGATCTACACGATCCCGTCGCTCGCGCTGCTCGCCTTCCTGTTCGCCTTCCCGTTCCTCGGTCTGTCCAACGCCACCGTCGTCGTGGCGCTCGCCCTGTACAGCCTCGCGATCCTGCTGCGGAACACCCTCGACGGGCTGGCGGCGGTGCCCGGGGACGCCGTCGACGCGGCCCGCGGCATGGGCTACGGGGCCGGGCGGCTGCTCACCACGGTCGAGCTGCCACTGGCCCTGCCGGCGATCCTCGCCGGGGTGCGGATCGCCACGGTGTCGACGGTGGCGCTGGCGACCCTCGGCACGATCGTGGGCCACGGCGGCTTCGGGGACCTCATCGACCGCGGGCTGCAGAGCAACTTCCGGTCGGAGGTGCTGACCGCCACCGCGGCGACGGTCCTGCTGGCGCTGGCCCTCGACGCGGTGCTGCTTGCGGTCCAGCGGGCGCTCACGCCGTGGTCCCGGAGCGCGGCCGCGTGATCGACACCCTGGCCGGGCTCGTCGACTGGTTCGCCGACCCGGCGAACTGGACCGGTCCGCGGGCCGTCCCCACCCTGCTGGCCCAGCACCTGCAGATCACCGTGCTGACCATCGCGGTCGCCGCGGCGATCGGGCTGCCGCTGGGGACGTGGCTCGGGCACGTCGGCCGCGGCGGCGCGCTGGCGACCAACCTGTCCTACGTCGGCCGGGCCGCACCGACCTTCGCGGTCCTCGTGCTGCTGGCCCTGGCGCCGGAGCCGTTCGGCCGCAACCAGCTGAGCACCGTGACGGCGCTGGTGCTGTTCGCGCTGCCGGTGCTGCTGACCAACGCCTACGTCGGGGTGCGCGAGGTCGACCGGGACGCCGTCGACGCCGCCCGCGGCATGGGCCTGTCCGGGTGGCAGATCCTCACGCGGGTCGAGCTGCCGCTCGCCGCGCCCTTCGTCGTGGGCGGGCTGCGACTGGCGACCACGCAGGTCATCGCCACGGCGACGATCGCGGCCCTGGTGGCCGGCGGCGGGCTCGGCCGCATCATCACGTTCGGGTTCGCCGTCCAGGACACCGCGGCCCTGCTCGCCGGATCGATCCTGGTCGCGGGGCTGGCCCTGACGGCGGACGGCCTGCTCGGCCTCCTCCAGCGCCGCGTCTCGCGCCGCCCCGGAGGGGAGCGTTCGACCCGGTCCCGCACCCCCGCCCCCACCTCCGCCGTGTGATCGTCGACGAATCGACGATCACACGCTCGCGATCGTCGATTTATCGACGATCATGCGCGAGTGGGCGGCGTGTCCCAGTCTGATCGTCGACTTATCGACGATCACGTCCGCTTGATCGTCGATAAGTCGACGATCTTGGGGGCGGGCGCGGGGGCGGGGGCGGTGAGACCCGCGGCCCCTCCTGCGCTCGCTAGCACCCCGGGGGGTGACGCGCCGCTCGGTCCGGCGCGTCGAATCATCACGATTGCGTGACGGATCGCGGGATCTCCCGCCCCCGGGGCGACCGTCCGGAAGCGGGACGAGAGGATCTGCCCGCGGGCGCAGCCCGACTGCGGGTGCCGACCGGGCACCGGCCGGACACGCGGGAGCGGACTCCCGGGACACAGAAGGCAGGCAATCCATGCGCACCACCTCTTCGACCCTGCGCCGGCTCGCGCCGGCGCTGCTCGCCGTCGCGGCGCTGACGCTGGCCGCCTGCGGCGACGGCGACGCCGGGGACACCGGCGGGGACGACGCGTCGCCCGATGCCACGGACGACGGCGCCACGGACGCCGCGGGCGGCGGGGCCGGCGGCTCCCTCACCGTGGGCGGCGCCAACTTCACCGAGATGCTGATCATGCAGGAGATGTACGCAGCCCTGCTGCGCGACGCCGGCTACGACGTCGAGATCGTCAGTACGGACAACCGCGAGATCTACGCGGAGGCGCTGGCCGCCGGCGACGTCGACGTCGTGCCCGAGTACGCGGCGACCTTCGCCGAGTACCTCAACCAACAGGCCAACGGCGCGGAGGCGGAGCTGATCGCGACCTCCGACGCGGCCGAGACGGTCGAGGCCGCCCAGCCGCTCGCCGAGGAGCTGGGCCTCCAGCTGCTCGAGCCGGCGGAGGCCGCGAACCAGAACGGCTTCGCCGTGCTGGAGTCGTTCGCCACCGACAACGACGTGGCGACCCTCAGCGACCTCGCCGGGGTCGGGCAGCCGATCGTCCTGGCCGCCACCGAGGAGTGCCCCGAGCGGCCGTTCTGCGAGCCGGGGCTGGAGGAGACCTACGGCCTCGACATCAGCGAGGTCCTGCCGCTCGGCTTCGGCAGCCCCCAGGCGAAGCAGGCCGTCGCCGACGGCCAGGCCGACCTGGTGCTCACCGGCACCACGGACGCGACGCTGGCCGACTTCGGGCTCGTCCTCCTGGAGGACGACCAGGCGCTGCAGCTGGCCGACAACCTCGTGCCCCTCGTCAACGCCGACGCGGCCGCCGACCAGGAGCTGGTCGACGCGCTCAACGCCCTGTCCGCGGCCCTCACCACCGAGGACCTCGCCCAGCTCAACCTCGAGGTCGACGGCGAGCGGCAGCAGCCGGCCGACGTCGCCCAGGCCTACCTCGAGGAGCAGGGCCTCGTCGGGGGCTGACCCCGCTCCCGGCGCGACACGCCGGCGCCCGTGACCGACCTGTGACGGGCGTCGGCGCGTCGCTCCCCGACGCGTCGCGGTGCCACGCCTAGCGTTCTCCGCGTGACAGGACGACACGCGGCGAACGGGCGCGCCCTGGACCGGGCCCGCTCGTCCGCCTGGGGGACCCGGACCCGTGACCGCGTCGCCGACGCCGCCACCGTGGCCGGCGGCGCAGGCGTCGCCCTGGCCGGCGCGGACGTCGGCGGTCTCGCCGGCGCCGGGCTGATCGTCGCGGGGGTCGGCGCGCCGGCGGCCTGGCTGGCGTGGGGGTCGGC
>JBHJOJ010000227.1:0-2336 GCA_050329835.1 Kineosporiaceae bacterium
CGGGCGACGTCGAGTGCCCGCTGGGCCGGGGCCGCCAGCCGGGGGTCCCCGGTCAGGAGCAGTCCCTGGGCCAGCGCGAGCCCGAGCCAGGCGTTGTCGTCGCGGTAGACGACGCGCCACAGGTGCGGCCGGGGCGTCGCGGTCCAGCCACGCGAGGTGTCGTAGCGGGCGAGGGAGCGCGCGATGCCGGCCACCGCCGGGTCCGGCACCCCGGCGTCGTGCGCGAGGACGGCGGCGTGCAGCACCTGGGTCAGGGGCCAGAGGGCGGCGGGGCGCCCGCCGGCGTCGCGGACGACGGCGCGCGCCCGGGGCCGCAGATGGGCGCGGGCGAGGGCCTGCCAGAGTCGCGTGGCGAGGTCGGCCGCCCCGGCGTCACCACTCACCCGACGATGATCACATGTCGGACGGGAAGCTGCCCGGGACTGGCAGACTGGGCACGGCCGGCCCGCCGGCCGTGCCGGCGTGGCGCAACTGGCAGCGCACCCGACTTGTAATCGGGCGGTTCCGGGTTCGAATCCCGGCGTCGGCTCCCCTCCTGACCTGCGAGTATGCCTCCAACTGCGCCTAGTCCCGTCGACTTCCGTGCGTTGTAATGTCACGCACATGTCACGGATGCGCCGGAGACCGAGCCCTTCGAGGCCTGCCCCAGGGCGCCTCGCGGCCCATCAAGATCGCTAGCGGAAGACCCAGCCCTGTTGCTGTACGAAGCCCATTAGGTTCAGCCACTGCACCTCCATTGACTGGCAGACATCAGGGATCTTGGGCTTGCTGAGGTTCCTGCTCAGAGTTTCCTCGGTAACAACGACGCCCCCGTGGACGAGAGCGAGAGCGACGACGAACGGGTCGGCTCCGCTGCGCCCGCTGCCGATCCCGACGAGCTTTTGGGGCTCTTCACAGATGACGGTGTAGCCCGGAGATGATCATGCGGGGTTGATCAGGGTGGGCGCGCGTCGCTGCCGGGGTAGGGGTCGAGGCCTTCCGAGGATGGAGGTTCCTACGCCGCCCACCCGGAAGACCTCGACATGGTTGACGCTACCTTCGCTCGTCCTGACGTGACCTCGTTCTGCCGCCTGGACGAGCTCGGCCTGCACGTCCTCGGGCAGCACCTGCAACCGGACCGCACCGTCCTGGCCTGTGGGGTGACGGAGCCGGACCGGTGGTGCCGCCGCTGTGGGTGCGAGGGCACCGCCCGCGACACGGTGGTCCGGGAGTTGGCGCACGAGCCGTTGGGGTGGCGGCCGACGACGCTGCTGGTCACGGTGCGCCGCTACCGGTGCGCCGGCTGCGGGCACGTGTGGCGGCAGGACACCACCCGGGCCGCGGAGCCTCGGGCGAAGCTGTCGCGGCGGGCGCTGCGGTGGGCCCTGGAAGGGATCGTGTGCCAGCACCTCACCGTGGCCCGGGTGGCCGAGGGCCTCGGGGTGTCGTGGAACACCGCGAACGACGCGGTGCTGGCCGAGGGCAGACGGGTCCTGATCGCTGATCCGGACCGGTTCGACGGCGTCCGCGTGATCGGCGTGGACGAGCATGTGTGGCGTCACACCCGCCGCGGCGACAAGTACGTCACGGTGATCATCGACCTGACGCCGATCCGGGACGAGACGGGGCCGTCGCGGTTGCTGGACATGGTCGAGGGCCGCTCCAAGCAGGCGTTCCGGACCTGGCTGGCCGCCCGCCCCGACGCCTGGCGCCAAGCGGTCGAGGTGGTGGCGATGGACGGGTTCACCGGGTTCAAGACCGCCACCACCGAGGAACTCCCCGAGGCGACGGCGGTCATGGACCCCTTCCACGTCGTCCGCATCGCCGGGGACGCCCTGGACTCCTGCCGCCGCAGGGTCCAGCAGGACCTCCACGGCCACCGCGGCCGCACCGACGACCCGCTCTACCGCGCCCGGCGGACCCTGCACACCGGATCCGACCTGCTCACCGACCGGCAACGGCAACGGCTGACCGCGCTGTTCGACACCGACGCCCACGTTCAAGTCGAAGCCACCTGGGGCATCTACCAGCGGATGATCACCGCCTACCGGGAACCCGACCGCGGCCGAGGCAAGCAGCTCATGACCGACCTCATCACCTCGATCAGCCGCGGCGTCCCCGACGTCCTCACCGAGGTCACCACCCTCGGGCGGACCCTGACCAAGCGCGCCGCGGACGTCCTGGCCTACTTCGACCGCCCCGGCACCAGTAACGGTCCCACCGAGGCGATCAACGGCCGCCTCGAGCACCTCCGCGGCTCCGCCCTCGGCTTCCGCAACCTCACCAACTACATCGCAAGATCACTACTCGAAGCCGGCGGATTCCGCCCCCGCCTACACCCTCGATTGTGAAGAGCC
>JBHJOJ010000228.1:0-2907 GCA_050329835.1 Kineosporiaceae bacterium
CGGGCCCGACGGCCGCCGCCCCCGCCGACCCGGGCGCCGGCCCGCCCGGCCGGGAGGCCGTGGACGGCGCCGTCGTCGGGACGGTGGAGCGCCCGCTGCGGCCGCCGCCCGAGACGCGCGAGCAGCTGGACCTCATGAGCGGCGGGTACGTCCTCCCGGACGTCGGCCTGCTCGTCCAGGGTCCCCCCCACAAGCAGCGCACGGCCGCCAACGACACCGTCGTCGCCGCGCTCACCGACGTCCTCCAGCAGTTCAAGGTCGACGCCGCGGTCACCGGCTTCACCCGCGGTCCCACCGTCACCCGGTACGAGGTGGAGCTGGGCGCCGGGGTCAAGGTCGAGCGGGTCACCGCGCTCAGCCGGAACATCGCCTACGCCGTCGCCAGCGCCGACGTCCGGATCCTCTCGCCGATCCCGGGCCGCTCCGCCATCGGCGTCGAGATCCCCAACACCGATCGCGAGACGGTGAGCCTCGGCGACGTCCTGCGCTCCGACGTCGCGCGCCGCACGGAACACCCCATGACGATCGGCGTCGGCAAGGACGTCGAGGGCGGCTACGTGGTCGCCAACCTCGCGAAGATGCCGCACCTGCTCGTGGCGGGGGCGACGGGGGCGGGCAAGTCGTCCTTCATCAACTCGATGATCACCTCGATCCTCGTCCGGTCCACGCCGGAGGAGGTGCGGATGGTGCTCGTCGACCCGAAGCGCGTCGAGCTCACCGCCTACGACGGGGTGCCGCACCTCATCACCCCGATCATCACCGACCCCAAGCGGGCGGCCGAGGCCCTGCAGTGGGTGGTCGGCGAGATGGACCGCCGCTACGACGACCTCGCTGCCTTCGGCTACCGGCACGTCGACGACTTCAACCGGGCCGTCCGCAGCGGTGGGCTGCGGCCCCCGCCGGGCTCCGAGCGGGTCATCGCCCCGTATCCGTACCTGCTCGTCATCGTCGACGAGCTGGCCGACCTCATGATGGTGGCCCCGCGCGACGTCGAGGACTCGGTGGTCCGGATCACCCAGCTGGCCCGGGCCGCGGGCATCCACCTGGTGCTGGCGACCCAGCGGCCCAGCGTCGACGTCGTCACGGGCCTCATCAAGGCCAACGTCCCCAGCCGGCTGGCCTTCGCCACGAGCTCCCTCGCCGACTCCCGGGTCGTCCTCGACCAGCCGGGCGCGGAGAAGCTCATCGGCCAGGGCGATGCCCTGTTCCTGCCGATGGGCGCGAGCAAGGCGATGCGGGCCCAGGGCGCCTGGGTCAACGAGTCCGAGGTGGCCGCCGTCGTCGGCCACGTGAAGTCGCAGGCCCAGCCCTCGTACCGCCAGGACGTCGCCGCCCCGGCCCAGACCCGTGAGATCGACGCCGACGTCGGCGACGACCTCGACCTGCTGCTCCAGGCCACCGAGCTGGTGGTGACGACGCAGTTCGGCTCCACCTCGATGCTCCAGCGCAAGCTCCGGGTGGGCTTCGCCAAGGCAGGCCGGCTCATGGACCTCCTGGAGTCCCGGGAGGTCGTCGGGCCGTCGGAGGGCAGCAAGGCCCGCGACGTGCTGGTCCGTCCCGACGACCTTCCGGCCACCCTGGCCCGGATCCGGGGCGGCGGGGGCGACGGCGCGCCCCCCCGTCCCGGTACCGTCGACCTCGACGCCGCCCGTGGGCGCGGTGGTGACGATCTCGACGAGGCGTCCGGTGAGGACGCGTGGGAGCTGACCGGCCGTGCCTGACGACGACCTGGGGGACGACCCCGGCCTGCGGCGCGAGCCGCCCCTGCGGGCGTTCCCCGCGCTGCCGCTGCCCGAGGGCGGGGAGCCGCTGGACGTCCTGGTGTGGGACGCGCCCAACGTCGACGCCACCCTCGCGCAGATCATCCAGGCCCGGCCCACCCAGTCCAACCGGCCCCGCTACGACGCCATCGCCTCGTGGTTGGTGTCGTCGGCGGACGGCCGCGACGTCGAGGGGGCCGTCTTCGCCAACATCCCGCCCGGCTTCGCGTCCCAAATGCGCGGCTGGGTCGAGGCGGTGCGCAGCTTCGGGTTCGCCGTGTTCGCCAAGCCGAAGCGCGCCGACGGCGACGACATCGACGACGCCATGCTGGCCCACATCGCCGACCGGGCAGCCAGCGGGCGGCTGCGCCGCGTGGTCGTCGCCAGCGGCGACGGCCGGAACTTCCTCGAGCCGCTGGAGGACCTGGCCCGCGCCGGCGTCGAGGTCGTCGTCCTGTCGTTCTTCGAGGTCGCGGGGTACGCACAGGAGTCCCCGCTGCTGCGCTTCGTCGACCTCGAGGAGATCCCGCACGCCTTCCTGGCCCCGCTCGACCGGGTCCGTCTCGACGCCCTGCCGGACGAGGGCGCGTGGCTGCGGCCCACCCGCTCGCTGCGCGAGACCGCCCAGGCCGGCTGAGCGCGCCGCGCCGGGCGGCACCCTCCCGCGCGGGTGCGTACCCTGGGCCACGATGAGCGACCGGACAGTCGCGGTCGTGCGCCTCGGCTGCGCCCGAAACGACGTGGACAGCGAGGAGATCGCCGGCCGGCTGACCGCCGCGGGCTGGCGCGTGGTCCCCGACCCGGCCGACGCGGCAGTGGCCTTAGTCAACACCTGCGGATTCGTCGAGTCGGCCAAGCAGGACAGCATCGACACCCTGCTCGACCTGGCCGACCTCAAGGACGACGACGCGGCCCGCACGCAGGCGGTGGTGGCCGTGGGCTGCCTCGCCGAGCGGTACGGGCGCGACCTGGCGTCGGAGCTCACCGAGGTCGACGCGGTCCTCGGCTTCGACGGCTACCCGGACCTCGCCTCCCACCTGCGGACGGTGCTGGCCGGCGGCACCGTGCCCGGCCACGTCCCGGTGGACCGCCGCACGCTGCTGCCCATCAGCCCCGCGGACCGCCCGGCCGCCCGCCTCGCCCCGCG
>JBHJOJ010000229.1:0-5910 GCA_050329835.1 Kineosporiaceae bacterium
GCGCTCTCCGGCACGGTGCTGCTCAGCCTCTCGACGAGCGTGCCGCTCGCCCTCGCCGCGCTCGCCCTCGCCGCGATGGGATCGTCCGTGCTGTTCCCGACCCTGTTGAGCCGGGCCACCCACGACGTGGCGCCGGACTGCCGCGGACGCGCCACCTCCGCCGTGGCCACGACGTCGTACCTGGGATTCGTCCTCGGTCCCTGGTACGTCGGGGTGATCGCCGGCGTGGTGGGACTGCGTGGCGCCCTCATCGGCGTCGCCTTGCTGGCCGCGGCCTTCGCAATCCTCGCCCCTGCCGTGTCGGCCCGCCGACCGGAACCGGCGGCGACGGGGCCCGCCGGACGGTGAGTCGACCGCCGGTCGGCCGGCACCTCAGACGTGGGCGGCGGCCCGCCAGCGCATGACGTCGACCACCTGGTCGCAGAACGCGTCGACTGCGGCCTCGCGGTAGCCGGCGCCGCCGTGGCCGGCGCGGAACACCGCACGGCGGACGTCGTCGATCTCCAGCGCGGCACCGTGCACCAGGTGCCGGTAGACGGCACGGCACAGCCGGTCGACATCGCGCCGCCGGTAGCCGAGCCGCAGGCTCGTCTCGCGGGGGAAGCGGTCGCCGTCCGAGCCCGACAGCACGCCCATGACCGCGTGCTCGGCCTCCTCGGCGCCGACGGGGTCGTAGCGGATCTCGCGCTGGGCGAAGGCGTCCTCGATGCGGTCCAGCGCGCCGTCCACGTCGGCGACGGCGTAGCCGTCCCGCCGCAGGTCGAACCCGACGGTCCGGATGTGCCACGACGTCACCGCCCCCGGGGGACCTCCGGCGTCCCACACCTGCTTGGCGCGGTCGAAGAACTCCTCGACCTGCGCCCGGTCGTACCCCCGCTCCAACCCCCTCGCCCTGGGGAACATCTCCCCCGGTCGCTGTGCCTCGGTCACGGGGCCAATCCTGCCCTGCCCGAGGCCGTCCCGGAACCAGGACGGCGGAGCTGCCTACCACATCGGGGGCGCACAGCGGGCGCACTCGGACAAAGTGCTGCGGTGCCGGGCTTCGCCGTCACGCGCCCGGCCCCCGGCTGGCCGCGGACGAGGTCGCGTCCACCGACCGCCCAGCGTGTCTCCTCGGCGACGGCCGGGACGAGGCGGCGAGCTGCCCGCAGGCACCGTCGATGTCACGCCCCCGGGTGTCGCGGACGGTGGTCGGGATGCCGGCCCCGCGCAGGACGGCGACGAAGCGCCCGGCGACGCGGTGATCGGAGGCCGTCCACCGCGACCCCGGGGTCGGGTTGAGCGGGATCGGGTTGACGTGGACCCAGCCCTTGCCGCGGGCCCGCAGCTCCCGCGCCAGCAGCTCGGCCCGCCAGGCCTGGTCGTTGACGTCGCGGATGAGGGCGTACTCGATGCTGACCCGGCGCCGGGTGGCCCGGAAGTAGCGCCGGGCCGCGTCGAGGACGTCGGCGACCGGGTACCGGGAGTTGACCGGCACCAGCTCGTCGCGCAGGTCGTCGTCCGGGGCGTGCAGGGACAGCGCGAGGGTGACCGGCAGCCCCTCGCCGGCGAGGCGGTCGACGGCGGGGACCAGCCCGACCGTCGACACGGTGACGGAGCGCGCCGACATCCCCAGGCCGGCGGGGGCCGGCTCGGTGAGGCGCCGCACGGCCCCGATCACCCGGTCGGCGTTCGCGAGGGGCTCGCCCATCCCCATGAACACCACGTTGTCGAGGCGCTCGCCCGCCCGGGCGCACGCCCGGACCGCCTGGTCGACGATCTCGGCGGTGGTGAGGTTGCGGGTGAGGCCCTGCTGGCCGGTGGCGCAGAACGGGCAGCCGATGCCGCAGCCCGCCTGGCTCGACAGGCAGAGCGTGAGCCGGTCCGGGTAGCGCATGAGGACGCTCTCGACGAGGGCGCCGTCGCTCAGCCGCCACAGCGACTTCACGGTGTCGCCGCCGTCCGCCCGCTGCTCGCCGGCGGGCTCCAGCAGCCGCGGCAGCAGCAGGGCCGCGAGCGCGTCCCGCTCGCCCGCCGGCAGGTCGGTCATCCCGGAGGGGTCGCTGCGGTAGCGGGCGAAGTAGTGGTGGGCGAGCTGGCGGGCCCGGAACCCCGGGAAGCCGGCCGCGCGGACGGCGGCGTCCCGCTCGGCGGGCGACAGGTCCGCGAGGTGGACGGGCACCGCCCGGACCCCCCGCGGGCGGATGGCGCCCGACGGGTCACCGAGAGTGAGGGGTACCGCCGACGGCACGCCGGAGGGCGTGGTGGCGGCGGGTGTCACCGGCCCAGTGTCGCACCGGCGGCGGCCCGCCCGGCCCGTGGCCGACCGGGGCCGACCCGGGCGCCGACCCGGCGCCGCTTGTGGAGATCGTCCCGGCCGGGTTGCCTAGGGGCCATGACGAGCGTGACCACCGATGTGACCGTCGCCGAGTCCACCGACTCCCCCGCCGCCGGCTACCTCCCGCCGGACGAGCTGGACTCCCTGGACGCCTGGTTCCGGGCGGCGAACTACCTCTCGGTCGGCCAGATCTACCTCATGGGCAACCCGCTGCTGCGCGAACCGCTGCAGCTGGAGCACGTCAAGCCCCGGCTGCTCGGGCACTGGGGCACGACGCCCGGGCTGAACTTCATGCACGCGCACCTGAACCGTGCGATCGTCCACCGCGACCTCGACATGATCTACATCTGCGGGCCCGGTCACGGCGGGCCCGCCATGGTCGCGGCGGCCTGGCTCGACGGTACCTACAGCGAGGTCTACCCCCGCGTCACCCGCGACGGCAGCGGCATGGCCCGGCTGTTCACCCAGTTCTCCTTCCCCGGCGGCATCCCCAGCCACGTGGCACCGGAGACCCCGGGCTCCATCCACGAGGGCGGCGAGCTCGGCTACGCCCTGTCCCACGCGTTCGGGGCCGCCTTCGACAACCCGGACCTCGTCGTCGCGGCCATCGTGGGCGACGGCGAGGCCGAGACCGGCCCGCTCGCCGCCTCGTGGCACTCGACGAAGTTCCTCGACCCGGTGAACGACGGGGCCGTCCTGCCCATCCTGCATCTCAACGGCTACAAGATCGCCAACCCCACGGTGCTGGCGCGCATCCCCCAGCAGGAGCTCGACGCCATGCTGTGGGGCTGCGGCTGGCAGCCCCACGTCGTCGAGGGAGACGACCCGGAGGCGATGCACCACACCTTCGCCCAGGTCCTCGACCGCTGCCTGGACGACATCGCCGCCATCCAGCGCGAGGCCCGGGCTGCCGACGGCGAGCATGACCAGCATGGCGAACGGCCCCGCTGGCCGATGATCGTCCTGCGCTCCCCCAAGGGCTGGACCGGCCCGGAGAGCGTCGACGGCAAGGTGGTCGAGGGCCACTGGCGGTCCCACCAGGTGCCGTTCTCGGACACCCGGGAGAGCCCCGAGCACCGCGTGGTCCTCGAGCAGTGGATGCGCTCGTACCGGCCCGAGGAGCTGTTCGACGCCGACGGGGTGCCGGTCCCGCTGGTCACGCGCTTCTCTCCCACCGGACGGCGGCGGATGAGCGCCAACCCGCACGCCAACGGCGGGGAGCTGCTGCGCGCGCTGCGGATGCCCGACTTCCGCGACTACGCGATCGACGTCGAGCCGGGCATGACGGCGGACAGCGCGACCACCACGCTCGGGCGGTTCCTCCGCGACGTCATGCGGCTCAACGCGGACCAGCGCAACTTCCGGGTGTTCGCCCCGGACGAGAACAACTCCAACCGGCTGCAGGCCGTGCTGGAGGTGACCGGCCGGGCCTGGCAGGGGACGATCCTGCCGATCGACGAGGGGCTGGCCCGCGACGGGCGGGTCATGGAGATCCTGTCCGAGCACACCTGCCAGGGCTGGCTCGAGGGCTACCTGCTGACCGGCCGGCACGGCTTCTTCTCGTGCTACGAGGCGTTCATCCACCTCGTCGACTCGATGTTCAACCAGCACGCCAAGTGGCTGAAGACCACCCGTGACCTGGACTGGCGGCGCCCGGTCGCCAGCCTCAACTACCTGCTGACGTCCCACGTGTGGCGGCAGGACCACAACGGGTTCAGCCACCAGGACCCCGGGTTCATCGACCACGTCGTCAACAAGAAGGCCGACGTCATCCGGGTGTACCTGCCGCCGGACACCAACTGCCTGCTGTCGGTGGCCGACCACGCGCTGCGGAGCCGGAACTACGTCAACGTCATCGTGGCCGGCAAGCAGCCGGCCCTGCAGTACCTGTCGATGGACGACGCCGTCGTCCACTGCACCAAGGGCATCGGCATCTGGCCGTGGGCCAGCACCGACGCCGGTGAGGAGCCGGACGTGGTCCTCGGGTGCGCCGGGGACGTCCCCACGATGGAGGCCCTCGCCGCGGTCGACATCCTGCTGGAGCACTTCCCGGACCTGCGGATCCGGTTCGTCAACGTCGTCGACCTCATGCGGCTGCAGTCGGAGTCGGAGCACCCGCACGGGCTGTCGGACCGCGAGTTCGACAGCCTCTTCACGACCGACAGGCCGATCATCTTCGCCTACCACGGCTATCCGTGGCTCATTCACCGGCTCACGTACCGGCGGACCAATCACGCCAACCTCCACGTCCGGGGCTACGTGGAGGAGGGGACCACCAGCACGCCCTTCGACATGACGGTCATGAACCGCGTCGACCGGTTCAACCTGGCCATCGACGTCATCGACCGGCTGCCGCGGCTCGGGCACCGGGGGGCGCACGCGCGGGAGGCACTGAAGAACAGGCTCGTCGAGCACCGGCAGTACACGCGGACCCACGGCATCGACCTGCCCGAGGTGGCGAACTGGACCTGGACGCGGGCCCCGGGCGGTGCCATCGGTCGGGCCGAGGACCAGGACCCGGTCGACGCCCCGGAGTGACAGCGTCCCCGCGGTGACCGCGCCCGGCCGGGCGACACGGCCGGCCCGGCCGGGCGGCACCGACGGCGGGCTGCGGCGAGCCCGCTGCCGTCAGCCGGCGAGGACGGTGAGGACGACGTAGGCGACGGGGGCGGCCGGCAGCAGCGAGTCCAGGCGGTCCATGACGCCGCCGTGGCCGGGCAGCAGGCTGCCCATGTCCTTGATGCCGAGGTCGCGCTTGAGCAGCGACTCGCTGAGGTCACCCACCGTCGCCGCCACGGTGACGGCGAGGCCCAGGACGACTCCCCACCACCAGGGACCGTCCAGCAGCAGGGCGACCGAGACCGCGCCCGCGACGGACGCCAGCACAGCCGATCCCGCGACCCCCTCCCACGACTTGCGCGGGCTGACCGTCGGGGCCATGACATGGCGGCCCCAGAGGGAGCCGACGAGGTAGCCCCCGACGTCGCTGGCGACGGCCACGATGACGAAGGCCATGACCCGGAACGGGCCGTCCTCCTCGGCCAGCATGAGCACGGCGAACCCGGCCAGGTACGGGACGTAGACCGCGGCGAAGACCCCGGCGGTGACGTCGCGCACCGGGTCGGGCCCCTCGAGCACCCGCCACCACAGGATCGCGGTCGCGGTCAGCGCCAGCGACACGAACAGGGCATCGGCTCCGGCCAGGTAGGCCGACGCCAGCATGCCGACCCCGCCGGCGACGGTCGGCACCAGCGGGATCCGTACCCGCCGGGCACGGAAGGCGTTCGCGATCTCCCAGATGGCCACGACACAGGCGAAGGCGGTGAGGACGACGAAGGCCTCGCGGCGGACGAAGAGAGAGCCGACCACGACGACCCCGAGGGCCAGCCCGACTCCGATCGCCGCCGGCAGGTTGCGTCCGGGGCCGCGCCGCCGGGCCGCCCCGGCGGTCGTGGTCGGGGTGGGGAGCGACGAGGACGCGGCCGCTGGTGCCGCTCGGGTCCGCAGCGGGCCGCCGTCGGCACCGGACGGCCCGCCGTCCGGCTCGTCGGGCACACCCTCCGGCCCCGGTCGACCCCCGCTCGCGCCGTGGT
>JBHJOJ010000230.1:0-7636 GCA_050329835.1 Kineosporiaceae bacterium
CGGGCGGCGGCGGCGGCCGCCTCCTCCCGCCGCACGGGGCCGTCCGCCGCGTCCCCGTCGTGGACGGACTCCAGCACGCCGAGCACGCGCTCGCCGGCCAGCAGCGGGGCCGCCACGACGGTCTCGACGTCGGTCCCGGGTCCGGATCCCGGCCCGGCCGAGCGAACGTCGACGACGACCCCGCGCTCGGCGAGCGCCCGGGCCCGCGGCGATCCCGCCTCGGTGTCCGGGCCGCCGTCCGGCCCGGACAGCACGAGCCGGTGATCGCGCCCGTCCAGGACGTGCCGCGCGTGGGCCTGCCAGGCGGCGACCACGTCGTCCGCGGTCTCGGCCCGGGAGACGGCGTCGGCGAAGGCCCGCAGCCTGGCCAGCCGTACCACCAGCGCCTCCGCGGCGCGGCGGGCCTGGCGCTCGGTCACCTCCCGGCGCTCGGCCGCCTGCGCGTGCCCGACCTCGACGGCGAGGACCCACGCGGCGAGCCCCGCGACCAGCACGAACGTCGTGAAGTAGGCGAGCGCAGCGGGCAGCGAGTCGGCCCGGTCGGCGAAGACGCCCCACCCGCCGGCGACCAGGGAGCCCTGCACGAACGTCACGACGAACGCCGCCGTCAACGCGCCGCGGACACCGAGGCGCAGCGCCGCCCACAACATCCCGGCCAGGGCGAGGTAGCCGACCGGGCGCGTCCCGAGGACCAGCGACGACGACGCGAGGGCGGTCACGAGGGCGAGGACCGCCACCCACTCCACCAGGGCTCGCCGGCGCCGGCGGCGCGCGGTTGCCGGCAGCCGAGACGCCCGGCCCCAGGCGATGACGGCACCGCCCGCCACGAGCGCCCCGATGGCGTCGCCCGCCCAGAAGAAGCCGAAGGTCGGCCACCACCGGTCCCCGAAGCCCAGGACGGACACCCCGGCTCCCGCCGCCCCGCCCAGCCCGGACGCCAGCGCCAGGGCCGCCGCTGCGAAGGCCGCGAGCCCGCGGCGGGTGCCGAGGTCGCGGTCGGGAGCCCAGCGCCGGAACAGCAGCGCCGCCAGCAGGACCTGGAGCAGGTTGACCGCGACGTAGGCCTGCGCCCAGCCGGCGGACAGGCCGAACCAGGCGCTCGACAGGCTCTCGGACACCGCGCCCGCGGCGAGCGCCCACCCCCACCGCCGGGGCGGGGTCAGCACGAGCGCGGCCAGGACGACGCCGTTGGCCGGCCACGGGATCGGGTAACCCCGGTACCCGTCGAAGAGGTACGACGCGGAGACGGCCAGCGCGAGGTGAGCGGCCAGGACCGCGAGGAACAGCACCGGGCCGCTCACCGGGCGCGCCGCGTCCGGTGAGCGGCGTCCGAGCCACGTCACCGCGCCTCCTCCCGCCTCCCCCCGGGCCGGGCCGCAGCAGCGGCCGGTGGGCCGACGCTACGCGATGACCACGGACATGACACCCGGGCCGTAGCGCGGCACCTCGACCGTGATGTCCTCCCGGGGGGCGGCCTTGACGGCGATCGCCCGGACGTCCGCGCGCAGCTCCTCGGCGGTCCCGGCAACCGAGTACAGCCGCAGGTGCGGCGCGCCCTCGGCGTTGAACACCGACGCCAGCACGTTGAGGATCTCGCCGGCGTTCTCCCGCAGCACCGGGGACAGGGCGCCGTCCTCGATGGCCGCATCGGCGCCGCCCGGCGGCACCAGGCCGATGGCCGCGCCGAGGCGCGCCGCCAGCGGCAGGTCGAACACGACGACCGCGGCCGACCGCATGCCGTCGTCGACGTACAGGGCCACCAGGGACCCGGAGTCGCCCCCGACGGACGGCGGGGAGGCGCCCGGGGCGACCTCGACGTCCTTCCCGATGAGGCCGGAGACGGTGTCCCGGACGTCCTTGAGCGGCGGGATGGCAGTGGTGACGGTCACGGTGCTCCTCGGTCTCGGGGCCGGCGGGTGGTGGGGTGCTCAGGCGAGCACGGGGGCGAGGACCTCGCCGAAGGCCTCGGGGGTGAACGGCTTGGCGATCAGGAACAGGGCGCCCGCGGCCTCCGCGCGCTGGCGCATCTCGGTCGACCCCTCGGAGGTCACGAAGCCGAACGGCGTGGCGTCGCCGGACGAGCGCAGCGCGGCGAGGAAGTCGATGCCGGTGAGGTTCGGCATGTTCCAGTCCGACAGGACGAGGTCCGGCCGCTCGCCGGCGACCTTGGCGAGGCCGTCCTGGCCGTCCACGCCCTCGACGACCTCGACGTCGTCGAAGCCGGCCTGGCGCAGGGTGCGGATGACGATCTGGCGCATGACCTTGCTGTCGTCGACGACGAGGACCTTCACGAGCGGGGCTCCTTCCCGGGGGTGGGGTCGGCCGGCGTGACGGCGGCCGTGACGGTGTGCGCTCCCCAGCGGACGCTCGTGACCACGCCGGCGGCGGGCCGCGCGGAGCCGGGGGCGGTCCGGCTGACCTCCGGGAGCGTGAGGGTCGAGCCCTCGGGCAGCAGGGCCTTGAGGTTGCCGCCCAGGACGTTGGCGAGCTCCCCCATGGCGTCGACGACGTCGGCCTACTCGACGCCCTGGCCGACCCCGGCCAGCATCCGCTCGGCCACCGCGCGGGCCCCGGCGGCGTCCATGGCGATGGCGACGGCCGCGGGCGTCTCGCCGTGCACGGCGACCTGGGCGACCAGCCCCGGCCCGGTGTCCCCGGGCGTGTCGGGCGCCGGCTCGAGCAGGGCGCCGGGGTCGACGAAGGTCAGCCAGGCCTGCGAGAGGATCTCGGAGAGGGTGTCGGCGTCGATGTGCTCGCCGACCCGGACCGCGCTCACGCGGGCACCTCCTGCCCGGTCGCGGAGCCGTGCCGGACCAGGCCGAGCAGCTCGAGCTTGCTCACCATGTCCTCGGCCGTGAAGGGCTTGATGACGTACTCGTGGGCGCCGGCGGCGAGCGCCCGGACGATCTGCCCGTGCTCGCTCTCCGTGGTGACCATCATGAGGGTGAGGTCGGGCCAGGCCCCGGACTGCCGGACCCGGGTGACGAACGTCAGCCCGTCCATCACCGGCATGTTCCAGTCCACGGTGGCGAGGACGGGCGGGGTTCCGGCGGCGGCGAGCCGGTCGAGCTCGGCGAGGGCCTCCTCGCCGTGCCCGGCCTCGACGGGCTGGAGCCCGCACTGCTGCAGGACCGACCCGACGATGCGGCGCATCGTCCGGGAGTCGTCGATGACGAGTGCATGCATGGTCAGCGACCTCCGCGCTGGGGGACGGGAGAGGGGAGCGGGCGGCGGGGAGCCGGGAGGACGGACGGGGAACCGGCGAGGCGCCACGCCGGGGCCCCGGCCACTACCTCGCGCTGCCAGGCGTCGCCGAGGCCGATGGTGGTCTCGGCACCGCCGAGCAGCAGGTAGCCGTCGGGGCGCAGGACCCCGCGGACGCGGTCGAGGACCGCGCCCTTGGTCGGGGGGTCGAAGTAGATGAGGACGTTGCGCAGCAGGACGATGTCGAAGCGCCCCAGCGGCGGGAACGGACGGGCGAGGTTCATCCGGTCCCAGCGGACCATGCCGCGCAGCTCCGGGACCACCTCCCACTCGGTGCCGGCCCGGCGCATCCACTGGACGAGCAACGGCGCGGGCAGGCCCCGGTTGACCTCGAGCTGGCTGTACCGCCCGGCCCGGGCCCGGGCGAGGATGTCGCCGGACAGGTCGGTGCCGAGGATGTCGACCTTCCAGCCGGGCGGGACGACCTCGCGGCACACCATGGCGACCGAGTAGGCCTCCTGGCCGCTGGAGCAGGCCGCGGACCAGATCCGCAGGCTCCGCTCGGCGGCCCGGTCCCGCACCAGGGCGGGCAGGATCTCGCGGCGCAGGGCCTCGAACGGGCCGCCGTCGCGGAACCACGAGGTCTCGTTGGTCGTCAGGGCGTCGACGATCCCCGCCTGGGCGGACCGGTCGCCGCGCTGGGCGGCCCGGACCACGGCGGCGGCGTCGGGCATCCCCAGCCGGCGGCTCAGGGCGCCGAGCCGGGAGTCGACGAGGTACTCCTTGCCGTCGAGGACGATCGCGGCCTCGCGGCGGACCAGGTCGGCGACCCAGGACGTCGCCGCGGCGTCGAGCGAGCCGCCCGCTGCGCCCGACGCGCCGGGCAGGCCGGTCACCGGGCCACCTGCCGCACCCCGAGCGGACCGGGCGCGGGGGCGGCGGCGCCGCGGGTGACGGCCCGGACGAGCGCGGGGGCAACCTCGTCCAGCGGCAGCACCTCCTCGACGGGGGCGGCCACGACCGTGGCGCCCGGCATCCCCCACACCACGCTGCTGGCCTGGTCCTGCACCCAGACCCGGCCCCCGGCCGCGGCGACCCGGGCGGCGCCCTCGGCGCCGTCCGCGCCCATCCCCGTGAGGACGACAACGAGTGCCGCGGCGCCGACGGCCGCCGGCAGCGACCGGAAGAGCACGTCCACGGACGGGCGGCAGGAGTGGACCGGCGGCTCGTCGGTCAGCCGGGCGACGAGCGCCCTGCCCGACCGGACGACGACGAGGTGGCGGCCGCCCGGGGCGATCGTCACGGTGCCGGGGTCGAGGACGTCCCCGTCCGCGGCCTCCCGGACCCGCAGCGCGCAGTTGGCGTCGAGGCGCTGGGCGAGCATGGCGGTGAACATCGGGGGCATGTGCTGGGTGACCACCACCGGGATCGGCAGGGCCGCCGGCAGCCGGGACAGCACCCGCGCCAGGGCCTCGGGCCCTCCCGTGGAGGATCCGACGGCCACCAGGCGGAGCGGGCCGGGGGGGCCGGGCCGGGGGCCGGGCACGGTCCGGGCCGGGACGGCCGGGGAGGACGGCGCCGGGACCGGGCCGCGACCAGGGGCGAGGCCGGGCCTCGCCGGCACCACGACGGGCGGCGGCGCGGTCAGGGCGACGACCTTGCCGATGAGGTCCCGGCGGACCGTCTCCAAGGACGCGGCGAGGCTGTGCGCCTGCGGCTTGGTGACGAACTCGGTGGCGCCCGCGGCGAAGGCGTCGAGGGTCGCCCGGGCGCCGGACTCGGTGAGGGTGGAGAACATGATGACCGGGACGCGGGGGTCGAACCGGCGCAGCTCCCGCACGGCGGCGATGCCGTCGAGGACCGGCATCTCGATGTCCATGGTCACGAGGTCGGGCCGCATCGCCCGGACCAGGGCCACGCCCTCGCGGCCGTCCGACGCCGTCCGCACCTCACCGATCCGCGGGTCGCCGCGGAGGGTGTCGGAGACGAGGCGCCGCACGACGACCGAGTCGTCCACGACGGCCACTCTCAGCCTGCCAGCGGTCACGCTCACCTGCCCTCGCCCCGGCCGCCCCGGACGGGCGGGCTCCCCGTGCAGATCGGCGGCCGGGGACCCGGACTTGACGCCTCCGGGCGGGACGGGCCGCGAACGGGCCGTCAGCGCTCGCCGGTGAGGACCCCGTGCTCGGTGTCCGGGAGCAGGTCGGGCACGAGACGGGCGACGATCCGGCCCGACAGGGCGTTCCAGACCCCCCCGGCGCAGTCGTCGGCGGTGAAGCCCGCCCGCGCCAGGGCGGCCACGCCGAGCAGGTGGGCGGCCGCCGCCGGGCGGGTGCGCCCGCTCAGCTCGACCGCCCACGACGCCACGTGCATGGCCCGGGACCACTCACCGACGGCGAGGCGGGTCACGGCGGACCGCAGGCGGTAGGGGTCGCGGTCCCGGCCCCCCGCCCGGACCCCGTCGAGCAGGTCCCGGACGTCGACGGCGTACGGACCGAGGTCGGGCGGGGGCGGCGGCACCGTGGCGCGGACGGCGTGCGCGAGGGCGGCGACGTCGACGTCCACCCGGGCGGGGGCGAGGACCGCGGCCAGCACCGCGTCCGCCAGCCGCCGCGTCGCGCGGCCGCGGACGGCTCGGTCGAGGTCCGCGGCCAGGTGCCCCAGGCCGTCCCGGTGGAGCAGGTCGAGCAGGTCGCCGGGGCCGCCGAAGCGGACCGCCCGGACCCGCCGGGCCACGGTGGCGAGCTCGCCGGCCGGGTCGGCGAGCGGACTGCCGGTGCCCGCGTCGGGGAGGTCCCGGAGGTCGACGACCGTCACCGCCTGCGCGGCCTCGACGAGGGCGACCGCCCGGGCCCGGGCGCGCGGCGGCGCGGCGGGACGCATCGCCAGGTGGCGCGCGTAACGGGTGTCCGCAGCCAGGGCGGAGGCCAGGACTGTGGCCACCGCGGCGCCGGTCGGGCTGCGGGCGAGGTCGTACCCGAGCGCGCTGGCGCCGGTCCAGGTGTACGCCACCGGGTCACTATCGCGGCCGGGCCGCGGCCCCGGTGCCCGCCGCCCGGGTGAGTCGCGGGGAGACGGGGTGCAGTGCACGGCACACCGTGGCTGGGGAGGCCGGGGCCCGACGCGCGCGAGAGAATCCGACAGTCACACCGCGGGGGGCGCTCCTGTCACTCCCGCAGCCGGTCGACGACGCCCGCCACCAGCAGCGTGGTCAGGAAGTACCCGATCAGCACTGTCGACCAGTATGCGTAGGCTCCCGCACCCGAGGCGCTGAAGGCCTCCTCCTGCCCGAGAGTCACGCCGGGCAGCGCCGCATCCACGGCGAAGACAAGAGGCTCGAACTCTACACTCGCGGTCGGATTTCGTGGTGCCGCCGAGGAATCGCTCAGGATTACTGTGGCTATCAGCACGGTCATGGCGAGAGCAGCCCCGAGTCGCCACATCCGATGTCCATACCCCGTGGCGATGTCCCGGAGATGCCCCCACACTCTGCGACCGAGGGGTTCACGGCGACGACGCCGCCTCCGGCCTTCGATGAGCAGGCGCGCCGCCCCCGCGTGATCGGCATCCTGTCGGAAGAGGGAGGCGAGCAGCAGGTAGGAGTCGTACGACGGCTCGCCCGCCGCGGCCAACCATGCGGCGCGGTCCGTGGAGGAGCCCAGCTGCGTGATCCGCGCGATAGTGGCCCTCGACAGGCGGACGCCCCCGGCTGTCTCGCGTGGATCATCTTCCAAGGTCCCGATCTGCGCGTCCGAGAGATCGACGGGACCGGCCCGAGCCGCTCCGGCGCCGATGGTCAGCACGGACACGGCGGCGCCCCGGAGACGGAACTGACCGGCGGCGTCTCGTCTCTGCCCGATCAGCAGCTCGCCGGCGACCGTCGAGTGGGAGAGGTCGATGGAACCGTCCACCCTGTCCACGAGAAGGTAGGCACCCAATCTTATCTCGGACAGAGAGAAATCGGCGGTCGAGGAGCAGGTCAGCGAGTCCGCGTGCAGTTCGTCGGCCCGGATACCGTAGCCGTAGACGGAAAAGGGGCCACGAGCGCCCTCGAACCCTCCGGACACGACGCTCACTCCGTCGAGGACGACAAGATTCGCCTGCAGGGACGGAATCCTGACGCCCCCGTGGAAACTTGAGCCCTGCACCGCTGCCCCACGGCTCCTAGGTGCCCCCAGAAATATCCCGTGCCCGGCTGAGAATCCCTGGGCGTCGAGCGCCCAGCCTTGATCCTTCTTCAAGGTCGCCCCCGAGAGCATGAGATACTGGTCGGCCCGGCTTCCGATCAGTGAGGTACCGCCGTCGACCCGCAGCCCAATGCCACGTAGCCTAAGTTGATCATGTTGCTGGTCTGGGTGTCAGTCGGTGGATGTTGATCGTGGCGGGCGCTGGGTGGCGGGTGCTGGCTGGCTCACCGCGCTTCTTGACGCGG
>JBHJOJ010000231.1:0-14685 GCA_050329835.1 Kineosporiaceae bacterium
TCCCCCTCCCGCTTGGCCCGGGATTCTGCCGTTCCCGGGGTCGGCGACCTGCCGGTTCTCCGCAGAATCCCGGGCCAAGCGGGCCAGGCGAGCGGTTCGGCGGGCGCTGTGAGGTCAGGGGCAGTCGGGGGCGTCCCGGACGGGGAACTGGATCTCGACGACGCAGGAGACGTCGTCGTCCGCGGCCAGGTGCACCTGCCGGTAGGGGCCCTGGCTGCGCAGCCCGCGCTCCGCGACCGGCTGGTCCAGCGTGGTCCAGACGTCCCCCACCCCGGAGGCCGGCCCGGCATAGGTCACCGACGCCCCGCGTGCCTCGGCCGGCACGTCGACCGCCGACAGCGCGGCCCGCGCCGGTGTCGTCCCCGTCGCCGACCCGGCACCACCTCCTCCGCCGATGCCGCCGGGGCGGGGGGCGCCGCCGATGCCGCCGGGGACGTCGAAGCCGACGGAGACCTTGATCCCCGCGCCGGCCGGGCGGCCCTCGTAGAGGTGGATCCGCGGGCCCGGGAGTTTCGGGCCCGCCGCGGCCGTCACCTCGCGGAGCCGCTCCGCCAGTCCCGGGACGACCCCGGCGATCTCGGCGGTGTCGTTGACGGTGGTAGTGACCGCGAGCAGACGCAGCGCCGGCAACCGCCGGAGCCGGAACGTCCCCGACGCGGCCGCCAGCCCCCGCTCCAGCGACCCCGACCGGCGGCGGATGTCGTCCAGGCGCCGGGCGTCGGCCGACAACCGCTGCCCCACGTCGGCCTCCAGACGGTGCAGCATCGCCCGGAACTCCGCGGCCCCGACCCGCTCGTCGAGCACGTCCCGGCACTGCACCAACGTGAGGCCGAGGTCGCGCAGGGCCAGCGCCCCGGCGACCCGGCCGACCTGGGACGGCGTGTACCACCGGTACCCCGTACCCGGGTCGACCCGGGCCGGCACCACGAGGCCGAGGGCGTCCCAGTGGCGCAGCATCCGCACCGACACCCCCGCGTGCCGGGCGAGGTCCCCGATACTCAGCATGCCGTCCATCGCAGACGCTCACACCGTGTCAGGGTCAACCCGTCCGTCGGTGCGCATCACCCGATCTCGACGAAGCCCCACGACGACTCGGCCCCGGAGTGCCCGGTGACGACCACCCACCCGGTCGCCGCCGCCGACGACACGACGAGGGCGAGCGCGGCCGCGGTCGACACCGCCCGGCCCCTCCCCCGCAGCGCCGCGTGCGCGACCGCGGCGGCCGCCATGACCACGGTGAACCACGGCACCAGCTCCCCCATCTCGCCGTGGTCCAGGGCGACCTCGCCGCCCAGCGCCCGCTGCAGGCCCTGCCCGGTCTGCGCCGTGACGAACGCGAGCGGCACCAGCAGGACGTCGGCAACCGCGACCGGCCACGCCCACGAGCGGCGCCAGCCGGGCCGGGCCAGCATGGCGACGCCGACCACGGCCATCAGCGGGATGCCGACGACGACGGCGTGGATGAGCAGCGGGTGGGCCGGGATCCCCAGCACCGTGAGGTTCTCGAGCACCGTCACGATCACAGTCTGCCGCGCCGGGCTGCCGCACGGACACAGCCGCGGACGCCCGCGTCACGCGGGAACGGTGCCGCCGCTGCGCCAGTAGTGGCCGTGCTCCCGGTCGCAGAAGCCCCCGTCGACGAGTTGCCGCCGCAGGGTCGCGACGTCGTCGAGGACGGGTCGCAGCAGGTCGTTGACCTCGGCCTCGGAGTACCGGACACCGGGCTGGAACCGCTGGGCGACGTGGTCGAGGACGATCAGCCGCCTGGTGAGCTTCGCGGGCAGCCGCTGCAGGCGCCCCTCGGACGTGAGGAACGTCCGCAGCACCGGTTCCCGCTGCCCGGGCGGGACGCTCGCCGCCCAGCGGGCGGGCTGACGGACCGGGTCGGGGACGACGAACGCCTCGGCACCCGGCGGGCGAGTGGCCGCCGGGTGTCCCGGGCCGGGGCCGGCGTCGGGCCGGGGGGTGGAGCGCGGCATGCGGCCACGATAGGTCGCCTGCGCCTAGGCTGCGGGTCGTGGCCGGCCCGGACGACACCAGCGCCCGGTACGACGAGGACCTCCGGCTCGCCCTGTCCATCGCCGACCAGGCCGACTCGTTCACCCTGTCCCGGTTCGGCGCGGTGGACCTTCGGGTCGAGACGAAGCCCGACCTCACCCCGGTGACCGACGCCGACGCCGACGCCGAGCGCCTCATCCGCTCCCAGCTCGGGCGGACCCGTCCCCGCGACGCCGTGGTCGGCGAGGAGATGGCCCCGACCGGTCACGGGCGCCGGCAGTGGGTGCTGGACCCGATCGACGGGACCAAGAACTTCGTCCGGGGCGTGCCGGTCTGGGCGACGCTGATCGCCCTGGTGGACGACCGGGTCCCGGTGGTCGGGGTGGTCAGCGCGCCGGCGCTGGGCAAGAGGTGGTGGGCGGCCCGCGGGCTCGGCGCCTTCACCGGGCGCAGCCTGTCGCAGGCCCGGCGCCTGGCGGTGTCCGGCGTGGCCGAGCTGACCGACGCCTCGCTGTCCTACTCCGACCTGGCGGAGTGGGAGGCGGCCGGCCGGCTGTCGGAGTTCCTCGCCCTCACCCGGCGGGTGTGGCGGTCCCGCGCCTACGGCGACTTCTGGTCCTACATGCTCGTGGCCGAGGGCTCGGTGGACGCCGCCTGCGAGCCGGAGCTCGCGCTGCACGACATGGCGGCCCTCGTGCCGATCGTCACCGAGGCGGGCGGGCGGTTCACCGGTCTCGACGGCACCGACGGCCCGTGGGGGCCGGGCGGGGTGGCGACGAACGGCGCGGTGCACGACCGGGTGATCGCCGCGCTGCAGGGCGACGTGCAGGGCGACCTCCTGGGCGACCTCGACGGCGGCCCGGGCGACGCGGCGGACCGGGACTGAACCGGTCGCCGACGCGAGCGCACCCGCAGCCGTCCCGGTCACGAGGCCCGCCCGGAGGAACCCGCGAACGGGTGACGAGTCGGGCCGATCGGGCACCCGCACCGGACCGATCGTGCTAGACCAGCGGCATGAGGCGGTCATGAGATCGGTGGGGCTGCAGGAGCTCCGGCTGCGGGCCGGCGAGCTGATGGCCGCGGTGTCCCGCGGCGAGCTGCTGCAGGTCATGGACCATGGGCGGGCGGTCGCTCTCGTGACGCCGGTCCCTGCCGCCGACCCCCTGCGGCAGCTGCGCGCGGCCGGTCACGTCACCGGCCCCGAGGGCCGCCTGGACGACCTGCCCGAGCCGCTCATCCTGCCGGCCGGGGCGACGCCGCCGTCGGTGACGCTGACCCGGCTGCGCCGATGGCCCTGAGGCCGGTCACCTACCTCGACTCCACCGCGATCGTCCGGCTCGTCGTCTTCGAACGCGAGTCACCGGCCCTGCGGGCCTGGCTGGCGGGACGCCGGCCCGTGGTCACCAGCGCCGTGGCCCGGGTCGAGGTCTCCCGGGCGTGCCTGGCGGTCGGCGACTTCGCGCTGCGCCGGGCCCAGGAGGTACTGACCCGGATCGAGGCGGTGAGGCTGTCCGACGAGCTCATGACCATGGCCGGACGGCTGCGCCCGGCGACGCTGGGGGCCCTGGACAGCCTGCACCTCGCGACGCTCGCCGTCCTCGCCCACGAGGTCCCGGCGACCCTGGTGACCTACGACGGCGCCATGGCGGCCGCGGCCCGCGACCTGGGCATGGCCGTCGCCGCGCCCGGCGCCGCACCCGCCGACTAGCCGCCGGCGCCCGTCGCCAGCTCCGGGGGGACGTGCCGGGACAGCACCGAGCAGTGCCAGCGGGACTCCCGCCAGCCCTCGGGGGTCCGCTTCCACACGATCGTCGCCACGCAGTCGAACGTCGCGGTGTGCGGCCCCACCGTCAGCGTCTGGCGGAACTCGAGCACGCCGTAGCCCAGGTCCCCGGCCGCCAGTGCGTCGTAGGCCAGGACCTCGGAGTCCGTCGCCGCCCCCATGGCGTCGAGCTGGGCGAACAGGGAGCGGAACCAGTCCTCCCACTCGGCCCGGGTGCGGATCGGCACGCTGCCGCCGTCGGGGGCGATGTCGACGATGCCGAAGTCGTCGTCGCACAGCCCGGCCAGGGTGGGCAAGTCGTGGTCACGGACGGAGCGCAGCAGGGTGAGCGTCTCGGTGAGGAAGGGCTTGCCGACGTGCTCCTCCGGCACCCGGTCCAGTGTCGACGTCGTCATCACCCGGGCAGCGTGACACGGTGCCCGCGACGACGGGGCGGCATGATGGCCCCCATGCTGGGAGACGTCGCGCTGGTCCTCGTCTTCGTCCTGCTGGGCGGGGTGTTCGCCGGGGCGGAGATCGCACTGGTCAGCCTCCGGCCGGCGCAGGCCGCGACGATCGGCGAACGGGGGGCGTCCGGGCGGGCCGCCGCGACGCTGCTGGCGGATGAGAACCGGTTCCTCTCCGCCGTGCAGATCGGGGTCACCCTCCTCGGGTTCCTGTCGTCGGCCTTCGGCGCCAGCCGGTTCGCCGGCGACCTCGCCCCGCTGCTGGTCGACGCGGGACTGAGCGCGGGGGTGGCCGACCCCCTGGCCGTCGTCGTCATCACCATGGTCATCGCCTACCTGTCGCTGGTCCTGGGCGAGCTGGTCCCCAAGCGCCTGGCCCTGCGCTCGCCCGAGAGGTTCTCCCTCGGCACTGCGTCCCTGCTGCTGTTCGTCGCCCGGGTCGCCCGGCCCTTCATCTGGTTCCTCGGGGTCAGCAGCAACGCGGTGCTACTCCTGCTCGGCGCCGGCCGGGCCCGCGACGACGACGGCGCCGACGAGGAGGAGCTGCGCCACGCCGTGGCCACCACCGACACGCTGACGGCGGACGAGCGGCAGCTGCTGACGGACGTCCTGGAGTCCGGGGACCGCCCGATGCGCGAGATCATGACGCCGCGCCTGGACGTCGACGTGCTGCCGGCGGACCTCACCCTCTCGGCCGCCGTGGCCGAGGTGCAGGACCGGCCGCACTCCAGGTACCCCGTGACCCGCACGTCGCTGGACGACACGGTCGGGTTCATCCACGTCCGGGACCTCATGGGCCGGGACCACGACGAGGCCACGACGCTGGAGCAGCTGGCGCGGCCCCTGCTGGAGGTGCCGGAGAGCCGCCCGCTGCTGCCCACCCTGGCCGAGATGCGCCGCAACGGCGTGCACATCGCCCTCGTCGTCGACGAGTACGGCGGCGGGGCCGGGATCGTCACCCTCGAGGACCTCATCGAGGAGCTGGTCGGCGACATCAGCGACGAGTTCGACCCGGCGGAGGAGCACGAGCAGCCCCGCCGGACCGCCCGCGACGAGCGGGACGAGGAGGCGACCCGGCTGCCGGACGAGCCGGTCGACGCCCAGCTCCGGCTGGCGGAGTTCGAGGAGCGCACCGGCCTCGACCTGCCGGCCGGCCCGTACGACACCGCGGCCGGATGGATCCTGCACCAGCTCGGGCGGATCCCGGCGGTCGGCGACCGGGCGGTCCACGGCGACGTCGGGATCGAGGTCACGGCGATGCGGGGCAACCGCATCGAGGAGGTGCGGCTGGAACGCCGCCCGGCCGGGGAGTCACCGCCCGGGGAGCCACCGCCCGGGGAGCCACCGCCCGACTAGGCTGCCGGGCGGCTCCGAGGCCGTGCGCGTAGCGTCGCGACCCGAGCACACAGTGGTCTGCGCTGGAACAGCGCCACGAACGACAGGGTCCCGATCGGGCCCGGCGAGGAGATTCTTCACATGGCTGCAGTGCCCATCACGGTCGCCCGCGGCGACGGCATCGGCCCCGAGATCATGGACGCCACGCTGCGGATCCTCCAGGCCGGCGGCGCGGAGCTCGACATCGAGGAGATCGAGATCGGCGAGGCCGTGTACTCGCGCGGCAACTCGGCGGGGATCGAGCCGGAGGCGCTGGAGTCGCTGCGCCGCACCAGGGTCTTCCTCAAGGCCCCGATCACGACGCCGCAGGGTGGCGGCTTCAAGAGCCTCAACGTCACGGTCCGCAAGACCTTCGGCATGTACGCCAACATCCGGCCCTGCGTCGCCTACGCGCCCTTCGTGGACACGAAGCACCCGGGCATGGACGTCGTCATCGTCCGCGAGAACGAGGAGGACCTCTACGCGGGCATCGAGCACCGGCAGACCGACGACGTCGTCCAGACCCTCAAGCTCATCAGCCGCCCGGGCAGCGAGCGGATCGCCCGCTACGCCTTCGAGTACGCCCGGGCGAACAAGCGGTCCAAGGTGACGTGCTTCACCAAGGACAACATCATGAAGATGTCCGACGGCCTGTTCCACAAGGTGTTCGACGAGGTCGCCGCCGAGTACCCGGACATCGAGAACGAGCACTGGATCGTCGACATCGGGGCCGCCAAGCTCGCCGACACCCCCGGGGTGTTCGACGTCGTCGTCATGCCGAACCTCTACGGCGACATCCTGTCCGACGTCGCCGCCCAGATCGCCGGCTCGGTGGGCCTGGCCGGCAGCGCCAACGTCGGCAGCAGCGTCTCGATGTTCGAGGCGATCCACGGCTCGGCGCCGCGCCGGGCGGGCCAGAACCTCGCCAACCCGTCGGGGCTGTTCCTGGGCGCGGTCCTCATGCTCGTCCACATCGGCCAGGGCGACATCGCGACCCGGGTGCACAACGCCTGGCTGCGGACGATCGAGGACGGCGTCCACACCTACGACGTGTACACCGAGGGCGTCAGCACGCAGAAGGTCGGCACGCGCGAGTTCGCCGACGCCGTCATCGCCCGCCTCGGCCAGCAGCCGCAGACCCTCAAGCCGGTGAGCTACGCCACCGAGCAGGCGATCTCGGTCGAGGCGAAGCCCCGTACCGTCGCCGTGAAGGAGCGCGTCGGCATCGACGTCTTCGTCCACGCCGCCGACGCCACGGCCGACGACCTCGCCGCCGCGCTGCAGGCGGCGGCCGGGTCCCTCGCCCTCGACATGATCTCCAACCGGGGACAGTCGGTGTGGCCGGGCGGCGCCCCCGAGACGCTGCTCACCGACCACTGGCGGTGCCGGTTCCTGGCCGCCGACGGGGGCGCCGTCAGCGCCCGGGACACCGTCGAGCTGCAGGGCCGGATCGTCGACGCCGGCCTCGACGTGGTGAAGACCGAGGGCCTGTTCACGTTCGACGGCGAGCCGGGCTTCTCCAAGGGCCAGGGGCGCTGACGGGGAAGCCGGTCCTCTCCGACGGCGCCGCCCCGGCCCCGCCCGGGCGGCGGCTGCCCGCCGCCTGGGTGGTCGCCGGGGCGCCCGGCTCCGGCAAGTCCACGGTCGCGGACCTGCTGCTGCGCCGGCTCGACCCGGTGCCCGCCCTGCTGGACAAGGACGTGCTGTTCGCCGGCTTCGTCGCCGAGGTGCAGGCCGCCCACGGCCGCCCGCCCGGCGAGCGCGAGGGCGACTGGTACGACGCCCACGTCAAGGTCCACGAGTACGCCGGCATGGCCGCCGCATCCCGCCGGATCCGCGCCGCCGGTTGCCCGGTCATGCTCGTCGCCCCGTTCACCACGGCGATCCACGACGCGACCGCCTGGGCCGAGTTCGTCGCCGGTCTCGGCGGCGAGCCGGTGCGACTGGTGTGGGTGCGGACGGACGCGGCGACCCTGCGTGTCCGGCTGCGGACCCGGGCCTCGCCCCGGGACGCCGGCAAGCTCGCGGACTGGGACCGCTGGGTGGTGCGGGTCCGGCCCTCCGAGGCGCCGCCCGTGCCCCATCTGGCGGTGGACAACCGGGCGGGTGCTCCCCCGTTGGAGGCACAGCTGGCAGCGGCGTCGGAGGGATGACGGGCCCCCGTTGCCGGGCCGGGGGCGTGCCGGTCGCGACGGCGGTCCACCTGTCGACGGGTCCGGCCGCACGGGGTGGCCGCCTCGCAGCCGACGATGTACACCTGATCGATGGGAGTGGAGTTCACCCCGTCGGCAGGCCCCACCCTGGGGGTGGAGTGGGAGCTCGGCCTGGTCGACGCCGCGACGATGGACCTCGTCCCCGAGGCGCCCAAGGTGTTCGAGGCGCTGCGCGACGAGCACGGCGACCTCGACCCGCGGGTCCACCCGGAGTTCCTGCGCAACCAGGTGGAGCTCGTCACCGGCGTCTGCCGGGACGTCGGCGAGGCGACGGCCGACCTCGCCGACGCCCTCGCCCTGGTGAGATCCGTCACCGACCCCATGGGCCTGGAGCTCTTCGGCGCCGGCACGCACCCGTTCGCCACCAGCCAGGACCAGGAGATCACCGACAACGACCGGTACGCGCTGCTGCTGGACCGCACCCGGTACTGGGCCCAACAGATGCTCATCTACGGGGTGCACGTCCACGTCGGCATCGACCACCGCGACAAGGTCCTGCCGATCCTCAACGGGCTGCTCCCCTACTACCCGCACCTGCTCGCGCTGTCGGCGTCGTCGCCCTACTGGGGCGGTGTCGACACCGGCTACGCGAGCAACCGGTCGATGGTCTTCCACCAGTTGCCGACCGCCGGGCTGCCCTACCCGTTCGAGCGGTGGGCGGAGTACGAGCGGTACGTGTCGGACCTCGTCGCCACCGGCGTCATCACCGTGCTCAAGGAGGTCCGGTGGGACATCCGGCCGTCGCCCGCCCTCGGTACGCTCGAGATCCGGGTCTTCGACGGCGTCGCCGGGCTCGCCGAGGTGGGGGCGCTGACCGCGCTCGTCCAGTGCCTCGTCGTCGACCTCGACCGGCGGATCGGCGCCGGCGAGGACGTCCGCCGGTTGCCGGCGTGGCACGTCGAGGAGAACAAGTGGCGCGGCGCCCGCTACGGCCTGGAGGCCGAGGTGGTGGTCGACGCCGGGTGCCGCGAGCGGCCGCTGGCAGCGGAGATCCACGACCTGCTGGAGCGCCTGGAGCCGGTCGCCCGCGAACTCGGCTGCGCCGACGAGCTGCGGGAGGTCGCCGACGTCCTCTCCGCCGGGGGCGGCTACCGGCGCCAGCGCGAGGTGGCCGCCCGCCACGGCGGTGACCTGCGGCCCGTCGTCCGCTCGCTCGTCACCGACCTGCGGCGGCACATGACGTGAGCCCCACGCCGTGGGAGACCGGAGGTTCGGCCCGCCGAGCGAGCGGCGCGCGGTTCAGCTGCCGAGCGAGCGGCGCGCGTAGAAGTCCGTGGCCTGCACGACGTCGCCGACATAGGCGTCAGACCGGTTGTAGGCGAGGACCGCCTCGCGCCACCGGGCGGGGTCGGTGAGGGGCGAGCCCGAGGCGCACAGGAACCGGGCGGCGGCGAGCGAGGCGTCGTCGACGTCCTGCGGGTCGGCGGCCCCGTCGCCGTCGGCGTCGACACTCCAGCGGGCCCACGTCCCCGGGATGAACTGCAGGGGACCCATTGCGCGGTCCCACGTGGCGTCGCCGTCCAGCGCGCCGCCGTCGGTGTCGGGCACCGCCGCGAGCGACCCCTCCCCGGTGAGCGCGACCCCGACGATCGGGCCGGCCGCGGGCCGGCCGTCGGGCCCGAGGGAGTTCCCCCGGAGCGTGCCGTGGCGCGACTCGACCCACCCGACGCCGGCCAGGGTCGCCCAGGACAGCCCGCAGTCCGGCTGCTCCTCGTCGGTGCGAAGCTCCGCGGCGGCGTAGGCCTGCAGCGCCCGGTCGGGGATGCCGGCGTCCGCGGCGACCTGCGCGACCCAGGCCGGATCGGGCCCGGCGCCGGCGGGCTGCGGCTCGGCCCCCGGGCGCGCCCCGGTGGCCGGGTCCACGGGCGGGCCGTCGGGCACGACGGGCCCCGCCCCGGCGTCGGCCGTGCCGAGCTCCACGGCCCGCCCGGTCGCGGTGGCCACGTCCTGCAGCCGCATCAGCGCGAGCAGCCACCCGACGACCACGGCCACGACCACCACGAGCAGCAGGACCGTGATCCCGGTCCCCCAGCGGCGGGCAGCCCGGCCGGCCGGGGCGCGGGCGTCGCTCGGCGGCCGGCGCTGCGAGGACCGCAGCGCCCCGTCGTGGTCCGCACGTGCCGGAGTCGGGTCACGTACGCCGTCCCGCGGAGATCCCGGCACCTCGGCATGGTGACACCTCCGCCCGGGCGGCCGTCACCGGTCCACCGGACCGCCCCTTCCCGCCGCGGCCGCCCCGCGCCGGCTGACATGATCACGAGACGTCCTTCGGGCAGGCCAAGCGGTGGCTGGCCTGATCATCTGACGTGCTGTGGCAGGCCGAGCGGAGCGGACGGGGCGCATGGGAGAGAGGGGGCGGGACCCACACAGTCAGGTGAGGAGGGTGCGGGGGTCGTCGGGGACGTCGACGGCGTGCTCGAGGAGGGCGGCGAGGGGGACGACGTCGAGGGCGGCCCGGTTGGTGGCGGCGAGGACGACGGGGGCGGCCGCGCCGGCACGGTAGGCGTGCAGCCAGCGGGCGGCGACCACGCACCACCGGTCGCCCGGACGGAGCCCGGGGAAGGCGAACTCCGGCCGGGGGGTCGTGAGGTCGTTGCCGGTCCGGCGCTGGAAGTCGAGGAACTCCTCGGTCACGACGGCGCACACGGTGTGGCTGCCGAGGTCCTCCGGGCCGGTCGCGCACGCCCCGTCCCGGAAGAACCCGGTCACGGGGTCGCCCCCGCACGCCTCGAGCGGCCCGCCGACGACGTTCCGCTCGCCGCCCTGCTCCAGGTCCCGTTCCACGTCTCGTCCCGCGTCCTGTCCCACGACAGCCATCCTCCCGCGACCTCCCGGCCCCCGCCCGGATCAGCCGGGCTCCCCGCCCGGCGGGCCGTCGTCGCCGCCGCCGAGGTCGCGCTGCACCCACAGCACGTCCCGCCAGGCGCCGTCCTTCCACCCCACTCGGCGCAGGGTGCCCACCTCGACGAACCCCATGGCCCGGTGCAGGCCGGCGCTCGGCTCGTTGGGCAGCGTCATGGCGGCCATCGCGGTCCGGTAGCCGCGGGCGGCGAGGCGGTCGAGCAGCGCGGCGTACAGCGCCCGCCCGGCCCCGGACCGGCGCGTGCCGGCGGCCACGTAGACGCTGACCTCGCACGTCCACCGGTAGGCGGGCCGGCTCCGGAACGGCGTGCCGTAGGCGTACCCGACCACGGTCGCGGCGGCCTCCAGGACCAGCCAGGCGTGGGTCGCGGACGCCGCCGCGATCCGGGCCGCCATCTCGGCCGGCGACGGCGCTCGCGACTCGAAGGACACCGCGGTCCCCGTGACGTACGGGGCGTAGATCTCGGCACAGGCCGCGGCGTCGGCGGTGGTGGCGTCCCGGATCAGCTCGGTCGTCATCCCGGCCATCCTCCCGCAATGGACCTTGTAGTAGTTGTGCTGTCGAGATAGCAGTTCTACTATCTCGACAGCGGTCACGGCGGGAGGGGCGATGCGAAGCGACGAGACGGTGGTGCAGGTCCGCGACCTGCGCATGAGATACGGGTCGACGGACGTGCTCGACGGCGTGTCGTTCGACCTGCACCGCGGCGAGGTGGTGTGCCTGCTCGGGCCGAACGGGGCCGGCAAGACGACGACGATCGAGATCCTCGAGGGCTTTCGGGCGCGCTCGGCCGGCGACGTCACGGTGCTGGGCGCCGACCCGGCCCGCGGTGACGAGCGGTGGCGGGCGCGGGTGGGCGTCGTCCTGCAGTCCTGGCGCGACCACGCCCGGTGGAGCCCCCGGGCGCTGCTCGCGCACCTCGGCGACTACTACCGCCCGTACTCGACGCCCGAGCGCCCGCGGCCTTACGACGTCGACGAGCTGCTGCACCTCGTCGGGCTCACCGACCTGGCAGGGCGCAAGATCGTCACCCTGTCGGGCGGGCAGCGCCGCCGGCTCGACGTCGCGATCGGGATCGTCGGCCGGCCCGAGCTGCTGTTCCTCGACGAGCCGACCGCCGGCTTCGACCCCGAGGCCCGCCGCGACTTCCACGACCTCGTCCATCGGCTGTCCGACCTCGAGGACACCACCGTGCTGCTGACCACGCACGACCTCGCAGAGGCCGAGAAGCTGGCCGACCGGATCCTCATCCTGTCGCACGGGCGGATCGTCGCCGACGGCAGCCCGGATGCCCTCGCCCGGTCGGTCGGGCGCGAGGCGCAGGTCCGGTGGAGCGTCGGCGGCACCCAGTTCGTCCACGCCGACGAGGACCCCACCGCCTTCGTCCGCCGGCTGGTCCACCAGCACGGCGAGGCGCTCGCCGACCTCGAGGTCCGCCGGGCGACCCTGGAGAACACCTACCTGGCGATGGTGCACCGGGACGAGGGCCCGGCCGGCACAGGGCCGGACCCGGCGCCGGAGCGTCCGCAGGGACTGGAGGTGGTGGCGTGAACCCCGTCGGGCACGCCGTCCGGGTCGGCCTGCGGCGGGGCTGGACGGAGTTCGTCCTCAGCCTGCGCAGCGGCCAGGACCAGAGTTTCTACCTTGTCGTCGGGGTGGCTGTGCTCGGGTACCTGTGGATCAACCGGACCGGCACGGTCGACGGCACCGACCTGTCCTACCCGGCCATCGCGCTCCCTGGAATCCTCGGGAGCTTCCTCGTGCTCGGGACGGTGATCGGGCCCGGCTTCGCCCTCGCCACCGAGAAGGAGGACGGGACACTGCTGCGGGCCCGCGCCACGCCGCACGGGCTGGTCGGGTACGTCGCCGGGCAGGTCGTGTACCACGCCCTGTCGATACTCCCCCTCCTTCTCATGGTCCTGGTCCCCAGTCTGCTCCTGCTCGATGTTCCCGTCCCGGCCACCGCCGGGGCGTGGCTCCGCTTCGTCGCACTCGTCGCGCTCGCGGTCGTCGCGACGCTGCCGCTCGGCCTCGCGCTCGGGGCACTGTCGCCCGACAGCCGGCGCGTGGGCACCTGGGGGATGCTGCCGTTCGTGGGCGTCACCGCGATCTCGGGCATCTACTTCCCCATGGCGGCGCTGTGGTCCTGGGTGCAGGTGCTGGCCCAGGTCTTCCCCGTCTACTGGGTCGGTATCGGGATGCGGTCGGTGTTCCTGCCCGACGCTGCGGCGACCCTGGAGATCACCGGCACCTGGCGCACCACCGAGACCTTCGCCGTCCTCGGTGCCTGGGCGGTCGCCGGCCTGTGTCTCGCGCCGATCCTGCTGCGCCGGACGGTCCGCCGGCAGTCGGGAGCCGCCGTCGCGGCCGCCCGCCACCAGGCCGCGCACTACGTCCGGTGAGCGAGGCCGTCCACAACCGGATCGCCCTGCTCCGTGCGGAGCAGGGCGTCACCCGGCGCCAGCTCGCCGAGGCCCTTGGCGTGCATTACCAGACGGTCGGCTACCTCGAGCGCGGCGAGTACAGCCCGTCGCTGCACCTGGCCCTGCGGATCGCCGAGTTCTTCGACGTCCCGGTCGAGGTGGTGTTCTCGACCCGCCCGTTCCCGACCGTCAGCGGCCGGGAGCGCTCCGCCTGAGGTGCAGCCCAGCACCCCAGCGCTCCAGCGGGCAGAACGCATGATCACGAATAGGCCCCAGTTTCGCTGATCCACAGGTCGAGTGGATCAACGAAACAGGGGTCTAGTCACGATCACGACGCCCGGGTGCGGTCGCTGGGAGTGGTTGCTGTGATCACACCCGGCCCGGTCCACTGTCACGTCGCCCGTCCCACGACTCCCGCCAGGCGTCGCACCGCTCCCCGGAGCCGGTCGGGCGGGTGTGCGGCGTAGCCGAGGACGAGGCCGGGCGGCCCCGGTCGGTGCCGGTGCCAGGACAGCGGGTGGACCAGGACGCCGGCGCGGCCCAGCGATCGCTCGGCCAGCTCGACGTCCGACGCCGCGGGCGTCCCGGGCAGCGCCACCAGGACGTGGAGACCGGCCGCCACGCCCGTGACCCGCGCCCCGGGCAGGTGGTCCGCGAGCGCCGCCACGACGGCGTCCCGGCGTGCCCGCTGGCGGGCCCGGACGGCCCGCAGGTGCCGGTCGTACGCGCCGGAGCCCAGCATCTCGGCCAGGACGAGCTGGGGCAGCGCCGGGCTGCCGAGGTCGCTGTGCCGGCGGGCCGCGACGAGGTCGTCGAGCAGGTGGCGGGGCGGCACCAGCCACCCCAGCCGCATCCCCGGCGCGAGGGTCTTCGACGTGCTGCCGGTGTGCGCGACGAGGTCGGGGGCGCCGGCCTGGAGCGCCGGGACGGGAGCGCGGTCGTAGCGGTGCTCGGCGTCGTAGTCGTCCTCGATCACCACCCGCCCGTCGCGCGCGGCCCAGGACAGCAGCGCCCGGCGCCGCTCCGGGGCCAGCACCACGCCCGTCGGGAACTGGTGGGCGGGCGTGACGAGGGCCGCCCGGACGGTGTCCGGCAGCGCGGCCGTCACCAGCCCGCCGTCGTCCACGGGCACCGGTACCGGGGCCAGGCCCCAGTAGGCCAGCTCGTCGGCGGCACCGCGGGACCCCGGGTCCTCGACCGCGATCCGCCGCTCCCCGTGCCTGCGCAGGACGTGGGCCAGCAGGGCCAGGGCCTGCGCCACCCCCGCGACGACGAGGACGCCGTCGGGGTCGGTGACGACGCCGCGGGTGCGGCCCAGCCACCTCGCGAGCTCCGCCCGCAGGACCGGCGCCCCGCGCGGGTCGCCGTAGCGCAGGTCCGCGGTCCCGGCGCGCGCCAGCACCAGGCGCTCGGCGCGCAGCCAGGCCGCCCGGGGGAACGCCGAGAGATCGGGCACCCCCGGTGACAGGTCGATGTCGACGCCGGCCGGCACCCGGTCCGAGGTGAAGGGCAGACCCCGGGGGTCGAGGAGCCGCGTCCCGGGCCCCGGCCCGGCCGCGGGCACCGGGTCCGGCCGGGGGTCCTC
>JBHJOJ010000232.1:0-2279 GCA_050329835.1 Kineosporiaceae bacterium
CCGCCGACCGCCCCGGCGGGCCGGTCGCGGCGCTCGACCTCGGTCCGCACGTCACCGTGTTCGACCCCGCCATGCCGACCGCCGAGATCCAGGCGGCGATCGACGCCGTCAGCGCCCGGCAGGTCGACGACGAGATGGGGGCGGGGCGTCACGCGCTGCTCTTCCTGCCCGGGGTGTACGGCAGCGACGCCGAGCCGTTGCAGATCCGGGTCGGCTACTACACGGAGGTCGCGGGCCTGGGCGCGGCGCCGGGTGACGTCACGATCAACGGCAAGATCGAGGTCTACAACCGCTGCCAGGGACCGGACGGCGTGAGCGACTGCGTCGCGCTGGTCAACTTCTGGCGCACCCTGTCGAACCTCACCCTCGACATCAACGCCGCCGGCCAGGACGGGTGCCGGTCGTCCGCGAACTTCTGGGCGGTGTCGCAGGCGGTCTCGATGCGACGCCTCGACGTCACCGGCGGCCCGCTGTCGCTCATGGACTACTGCACCGCCGGCCCGCAGTTCGCCAGCGGCGGTTTCATCGCCGACTCCCGGATCGGCGACGTGATCAACGGATCTCAGCAGCAGTGGCTGACCCGCAACAGCGAGATCGCGAGCTGGTCGAACGGCGTGTGGAACCAGGTCTTCAGCGGGGTCGAGGGGGCGCCGTCCGGCGACACCTTCCCGACCCCGCCGTACACCACCCTCGACACCACCCCGGTGAGCCGCGAGAAGCCGTACCTGGTCGCCGACGACTCGGGCCGTCCCCACGTCCGGGTGCCGCGCGCCCACCGCGACACCCGCGGCGTCTCGTGGGACGAGGGCCCGACGCCGGGCCGAAGCATCCCGCTGCACCGGTTCTTCGTCGCCTCGCCCACGGACTCCGTGGAGCGGATCAACCGGGAGCTCGCCCGGGGCCGCCACCTGCTCCTGACGCCCGGGACGTACGACGTCGGCGAGAGCATCCGCGTCAGGCGGCCGGGCACGGTCGTGCTCGGCCTCGGGCACCCGACGCTCACCGCGGTCGACGGCGCCGTCCCGCTCACGGTGGCCGACGTCCCGGGGGTCGTGGTCGCCGGGGTCACGATCGACGCGGGGACGGTGGAGTCGCCCGTGCTGCTGCGGGTCGGGTCCCCGGACGGTGACCGCGGGCGAGGCGACGGCCGCGAGCGGCGGGGCCGGCTCGACCCGACGACCCTGTCGGACGTCTATCTCCGGGTCGGCGGCCCGTACGTCGGGCGCACCGAGGTCGGCATGGAGATCAACAGCGACGACGTCCTCGTCGACCACACCTGGGTGTGGCGGGCCGACCACGGGGTGGAGGGGTTCTCCGGCGACACCGAGCGGTGGTTCACGAGCACCGGGCGCAACGGCGTCGTCGTCAACGGCGACCGCGTGACGGCGACCGGCCTCTTCGTCGAGCACTTCCAGCAGCACAACACGATCTGGAACGGCGAGGACGGGACCGTCGTCCTCTACCAGAACGAGCTGCCGTACGACCCGCCGTCCCAGGCGGAGTGGATGAACGGCGACGTCCTCGGCTGGGCCGGATACCAGGTCGCCGACGACGTCGAGCGGCATGTGCTGTTCGGCGGCGGCGTCTACGTGTTCAACCGCAACGACCCGACCATCCGCACCGAGAACGGCTTCGAGGTGCCGGTCACCCCGGGCGTCCAGCTCAACCGGGTCATGACGGTGAACCTCACGGCCGGCACCATCGACCACGTGGTCAACGGGGTGGGCGAGGCCGCCGACACCGCGCGGGTCGGGGTGCCGGTCTACGTCACCCGGTACCCGTGAGCCGGCCCGGCAGGCCGGGAGACGGCAACCAGGCGGGCCCGGGGAGCACCAGTGGCCAGGTCTAGCCGGTCCTGGGGCGGGTACGGCCGTCGATCGCCGCCGTGATCGACTCTCGGTGGCCGCCGAACCGACCATGTCCTCGCCTCACAGCCGCCCGGCGGCCTTGAGCGCGAGGTACCGGTCCGCCAGGGCCGGCGGCAGGTGCTCCGGGTCCGCGGCCACGACCTCGACCCCGGCCAGTTCCAGCCACTCGGTGACGGTCCGGGTGTCCACCCGGGACCGCACGGCAGCCGCCGCCTCGTAGACCGTCGCCGCGTCCCCGCGCCGGGCGGCCATCTCGGTGACCGCCGGGTCCGTGACCGACGCCACGACGACGACGTGCCGCCGGGCCAGCGCCGACGCCGCCGCGATGAGGCCGGTGTCGGCGGTCGCGGCGTCCACCGTCGTCAGCAGCACGACCAGCGCCCGCCGCGAGGTGCGGGCCCGCACCTCGGC